>VXSY01000133.1:0-36765 GCA_009837725.1 Gammaproteobacteria bacterium
GGCTAGGAGCCAGCGCCGTTCTACGGCGCTGCCACCTAGCATCGAATTGCAGGTTGTCCACATGGGCAGCGGCAAGTACCATTTGCAGTTCCTGCAACGGGCCAACGGTGCCCGTTGGCCGAATCTCGTTTGAGGAGGAGTGCCTATCAAGAGATCAGCCGCGAAGACGCAGACCAACAATCGAGCCGTGCTCAACGACGACATTCGCGCCTTTCGGGTTCGCCTGATCGGTTCGAGTGGAGCCCAAGTGGGGATCGTTGACCGGGACGAGGCGCTGCGCGAAGCCCGAAGCGAAGGGCTGGACCTGGTGCTCATCGCGCCGGATGCCGAGCCCCCGGTCGTCAAGGTGATGGACTATGGCAAGCATCTGTTTGACCAAAAGAAAGCCAAGGCGGCTCAACGCAAGAAGCAAAAGCAGGTTCACGTCAAGGAAATGAAGTTTCGCCCCGGCACCGAAGAGGGCGACTATCAGGTGAAGCTGCGCAATCTCGTGCGCTTCTTGGAGGACGGCGACAAGGCCAAGGTGTCGCTTCGATTTCGCGGACGCGAGATGGTGCATCCGGAGATTGGCCTGACGCTGCTGAAGCGGATCGAGGGAGACCTCGACGAACTCGCAAGCGTGGAGACCGCGCCAAAGTTCGAGGGTCGCCAGATGACGATGGTGCTCGCACCAAGAAAGCGCAAGCGCGGTGGCGCGCCGCGACGCGTGGAGCCGGAAACGTCGGCGGCAACGGACGCGCAAGCGGGAGGCGCGCCGGGCTAGCGAAAGCCGCGCCTTTGAGGAAGGAGGGCGTCTCGCTCTCCACCCGCGCCATGAGCCCGCGTCCGCGAGTTTCGAGCAAGCGAGACGCGTGCAACCAACGAGAAGATGCGAAGGGATTGACCTCCCGAACGCGCCAAGGCAGACCCTGCCCGTTCGAGTGAACGGCCAGAGGTGATTCAAGCAACCAACAAGCCCGGCGATTCATCAGCGAATCGCGACGCGCCGAGGCGCAGGGCGAAGGGAACCAAATCCAAACATGCCAAAACTCAAGACCAAGCGCGGCGCCGCCAAGCGGTTCCGCCGCACCGCGAAGGGCTACAAGCACAAGCGGACCAACAAGAACCACCTGTTCATCAACAAGTCCACCAAGCGCAAGCGCCAGCTCAGGGGCTTCGCCGATGTCTCGGACGCGGACCGCAGCTTGGTGGACCGCATGCTGCCGGGCCGAAAGCGAGCCGTCCGCAAGGGACCGGCTGACGACAGCACCGGCGAGGAGGCGTAGGCGATGCCAAGAGTGAAACGAGGCGTCGCCTCCCGCGCTCGCCGCAAGAAGGTTCTCAAGCAAGCCAAGGGCTACTACGGTGCCCGCAGCCGCACCTTCAAGGTCGCCAAGCAAGCGGTAATCAAGGCCGGCCAATACGCCTATCGTGACCGTCGGCAGCGCAAGCGCCAGTTCCGTTCGCTTTGGATCGTGCGCATCAATGCCGAAGCGCGCCAGCACGGTCTTTCCTACAGCCGCATGATGGCGGGGCTGAAGAAGGCTTCCATCGAGGTGGACCGCAAGGTGCTTGCGGATCTGGCGCTCAACGAGAAGGCGGCGTTCGCTGCGCTCGCCGAGCAGGCCCGCGCGGCTCTGACCGCATAGCGCTTCCGGCGCCTTAATGCGCCAGCGCCGAAACGGGTTAGCGATGAACGTCGACTCCATCACCGAATCCGCGCTCGCGGACACGGCTCGGGCAGGCAACGAACGGGCCCTGGACGAGGTGCGCGTTCGCTATCTCGGCAAGCGCGGAGAACTGACGGCGCTCCTCAAGTCGTTGGGCGCGATGCCGGCAGAGGAACGTCCCGCCGCCGGCGCTCGCATCAATGTTGCGAAGCGCGAGGTGCAGGCTGCCGTCGACGGTCGCCGGAAGGTGTTGGCTCGGGAGCAGATGCAGGAGGCGCTCGCGGCGGAAGCTGTGGACGTTACGTTACCCGGCCGCCAGCGTCGACGCGGGGGGCTGCATCCAGTGACCCATGCCTTGCGTCGCATCGAGGATATCTTCGCCGCCGCTGGCTATGCGGTGGTGGACGGGCCGGAGATGGAGGACGAGTACCACAACTTCGAGGCGCTCAACATTCCTGCCCACCACCCGGCGCGGGCCATGCATGACACCCTCTATCTCGACAACGGATTGCTGCTGCGCACCCACACCTCGCCAGTGCAGGTGCGAACGATGGAAGCGCAGGGGCCGCCGGTGAAGGTGATCTGCCCTGGCCGGGTCTATCGCAAGGACGACGTGGACGCCACCCACAGCCCCATGTTCCATCAGGTGGAAGGGCTGGTGGTGGACGAAGGCGTCAGCTTCGCGGATCTCAAGGGCACCGTCATCGACTTCACCCGACACTTCTTTGAGCAGCCCTTGGGGGTTCGCTTCCGCCCTTCGTACTTCCCGTTCACGGAGCCGTCCGCCGAGGTGGACATGGAATGCGTCCACTGCCGCGGCGAAGGCTGTCGCGTGTGCGGCTTCACAGGCTGGATCGAGGTGCTCGGCTGCGGGATGGTGCATCCGAACGTGCTTGCCATGTCGGGCATCGACCCCGAACGCTACACCGGCTTCGCATTCGGCTTCGGTGCGGACCGGCTTGCCTCGCTGCTGTTCGAGGTGGATGACCTGCGGCTTTTCTTCGACAACGAACTGGCCTTCCTGGAACAGTTCGCGTGACGTACGTCACATCGTGAAGGTCAGCGTTGAGTGGCTGCGGGAATGGGCGCCGGCTACGGTGCCCACTTCGGAGCTATGCGACCTGCTCACCAACGCGGGCCTTGAAGTGGACGGCACCGAGCCGGTGGCCGGCGAGTTCCGCGGCGTGGTGGTGGGTCGCATCATCGCCGTGGAGCCGCATCCCAACGCCGACAAGCTCTCGGTGTGTGAGGTGGACGCGGGCGACGAGACGCCGCTCAATGTGGTGTGCGGTGCGCCCAATGCCGTGCCTGGACTGGTGGCGCCGTTGGCGCGGGTCGGAGCGGTGCTGCCGGGGGACCTCCGCATCCGTGCCGCCCAAGTGCGCGGCGTGGCCTCCGCGGGCATGTTGTGCAGTGCTGCGGAACTCGCTATTGGCACCGATGCCGAGGGCTTGATGGAGCTTGGCGAGGGCTATGCGCCTGGCGACGACCTGCGTCGCGCTCTGCACCTCGACGACACCACCATCGACATCGACCTCACGCCGAATCGTGGCGACGCCCTGAGCGTGCGGGGCTTGGCTCGTGAGGTGGGACTGCTCTGCGACGTGGCGGTCACCGCACCTTCCATTCCGCAAGTGCCGGCGTCGACGGATGCTGTGTTTCCTGTGCGGCTCAGTCATCCGGAGGGGTGTCCGCGCTACCTCGGGCGCGTCATCGAGGGAATCGACATCGCGTGCTCTTCGCCATTGTGGATGCGGGAGCGCCTGCGCCGTTCGGGGCTGCGGAGCATCGATCCGGTGGTGGACGTGACGAACTACGTCCTGCTCGAACTCGGCCAGCCGATGCACGCCTTCGACCTCGACCGCCTTCGCGGCGGCATCGACGTGCGCAATGCGCTGCCGGACGAACGCATCACCCTGATCGACGGTCGCGATGCGACGCTGAATGACGCGACGCTGGTGATCGCCGACGACGACGGCGCGGTCGCCATGGCCGGCGTGATGGGCGGTGCGCGTACCGCGGTGCGCGCATCCACCACCAACGTCTTCCTCGAGTGCGCGTTCTTTGCACCGTTGGCTGTTATGGGGACGGCGCGTCGCCATGGGCTGCATACGGACGCCGCGCACCGCTATGAGCGCGGCGTGGACTATCAATTGCAGCATCTGGCGGTGGAGCGCGCCACGGCGCTGCTGCTGCAAATCGTCGGCGGTACGGCCGGGCCGGTGGTGGCTGAGACCAGCGAAGCCCACTTGCCGGTGCCGAAACACGTCACATTGCGTCGCGCTCGTCTCGACGCGCTGGTGGGCGAGGCAGTCCCGCCGGAGGTTACGCAGCGGGTGCTGGACCGTCTCGGCTTCGAGCCCCAAGCGTCTGGCGAAGGCGACGAGACACTTTGGAGCGTGACCTCGCCGAGCTACCGCTTCGATATCGAGCGCGAAGAAGACCTTGTCGAAGAGGTGCTGCGGGTTCACGGCTACAACACCGTGGCGAGCCATCCGCCAAAACTGGCGCAGCCGCTCGGACATGCCACTCGCAGCCGGGTGCCCACGGTGCGCATCGCCGACCTGCTCGTCGATCTCGGCTATTCGGAGGCCATCACCTACAGCTTTGTCGATCCCGTCCATCTGGACCTGTTCGAGCCCGAGAAGCAGTCGGTGGCGGTGGTCAACGCAGTGTCGCGCGAGCATTCGGTGATGCGCTCGACGCTGCTGCCCGGGCTCGTAGGGGCACTGGCGGGCAACCTTGCACGGCGGGCGAGCCGGGTGCGGCTGTTCGAGATCGGTCAGTGCTTTCGTCCCGGCGTTGAAGGCGACGCCGATGTCCAGCACACGCTTTGCGCCGGCATCGCCTACGGCCCACGCGAGGCGGAGTCCTGGGCGCAGGACGGCTCTGGTGTAGATTTCTTCGACATCAAGGGCGATGTCGAACGCCTGTTGGCGCCGGGTGGACGAGAGGTGGCGTTCGTTGCGGACGATCACCCTGCCTTGCACCCGGGGCAGCGGGCCCAGGCTGTGGTGGATGGCGAGACGGTTGGATGCTTCGGCCGGCTGCATCCGGAGGTGGAGCGTGCGCTCGACCTGCCTTCGGGGGTGTTTGTGTTCGAGCTGTCGCTTGAGGGCTTGCTCGGCCGACGCCCGCGCCGTAACGCGGGCGTCTCGCGGTATCCAAGCGTGCGTCGGGACCTAGCCCTGCTGCTGCACCGGGACGTTCCGGCGGCGACGGTTGAAGCCATCACGCGCTCCGAACTCGGCGAGCTTTTGCGAGAATTTGCGGTGTTCGACCTATACACCGGCGAAGGCATTGATTCCAGTGAGAAAAGCCTCGCAATCGCGTTGACCTTGCAGCATCCGTCACGCACCCTAGAGGAAGGCGAGATCAACGACAACGTGGATCGCGTGGTGGCGGTGCTGGCAAGGGAGGTCGGTGCGCGCTTGCGATCCGGGGCGGGGTAGCGCCGTAGGGGGACTCTAGCTGGAGGGGTATATGCGGACTTTCCAATGGGCGCGTTGACCAAGGTGCAGATGGCCGAGCGACTGTTCGAGGATGTCGGCCTCAACAAGCGCGAGGCCAAGGAAATCGTCGAGCTGTTCTTCGAGGAGATCCGCGCGGCGCTTGAGCGGAACGAAAGCGTCAAGCTATCCGGCTTCGGCAACTTCGAGCTACGCGACAAATCTCGTCGCCCTGGGCGCAATCCGCGCACCGGTGAGGAGATTCCGATCACGGCGCGTCGCGTCGTGACCTTCCGCCCTGGGCAGAAGCTGCGGGCAAGGATCGGCGACGGTGGACTCGGAT
Organism: Gammaproteobacteria bacterium; assembly: GCA_009837725.1. Taxonomy (GTDB): domain Bacteria; phylum Pseudomonadota; class Gammaproteobacteria; order Pseudomonadales; family Azotimanducaceae; genus VXYL01. The sequence goes on from VXSY01000133.1 coordinate 5,442, forward strand.
CGTAGGGTCGCCACGGGCGCAAGTGCCGCTGGCGCCGAGGTCGAAGCGCAGAACTACGGGTTGCCGCCGATTCCCGGCAAGCGCTACTTCAGCATCGGCGAGGTGAGCGAACTCTGTGCCGTCAAGCCGCATGTGCTGCGCTACTGGGAGCGGGAGTTCCCGCAGTTGCGCCCGGCCAAGCGCCGTGGAAACCGGCGCTACTACCAGCACCGGGACGTGGTGGTGGTGCGTCGCATTCGCGAACTGCTCTACGGCCAAGGCTTCACCATCGGCGGTGCGCGACAACGCATGCGCGAATCGGAACCAAGCGGCACGACCAACCCGAAGCAAGCCATTCGCGACCTGCGCGCCGAACTCGAGGATCTACTCGCCGAACTTGAACGCTGACAGTCCACACCCGCCGTGGGCATGTGGATCGTGCTGCTATAGTTTCCGTCACTTCGGGGCGTAGCGCAGTCTGGTAGCGCATCACACTGGGGGTGTGGTGGTCGCAGGTTCAAATCCTGCCGTCCCGACCAACCTAAGCTTCTCATCGGTTGGCGCGGCAGCCGCCAACTGCACGGCATTCGCCGACGTGGAGGGTGGATCATTTGCAGCGCCTGACGGAGCTTCTCGCCAACGCTCGCCCTTCGGGCGGGACGGCCTCCGACGACGCCATCGGTGCGCCCGGGCGCACCGCGCTCAGCTATGCGGGCCTCGAGAGCCAGGTCCGCGCCGTCGGTCGTCAACTGCGCGGCGCTGGCGTGAGCGCGACTGATCGCGTCGCCATCGTGCTCCCAAATGGCCCGCTGGCGGCCAGCGCGTTTGTCTCCATGGCGCCGTGGTGTGCGACGGCGCCGCTCAATCCGGCGTACAAGGAGAGCGAGTTCGAGTTCTATCTCGACGACCTTGACGCGCGTGCCCTGGTCGTCGAGGCCGGCTCGAAGTCGCCTGCGGTGGAGGTCGCCGAGGCGCGAGGCATTCGGGTCATCTCGCTGCGCGAGTGCGAACGTGCTGGCGAGTTCGCACTTGCAGACGCCCCTGAGACGGCTGTAACCGAACGCGACGCCGATGCCACGGCGCTCATCCTGCACACCTCGGGCACGACGTCGCGGCCCAAGATGGTGCCGCTCAGTCAGGCGAACCTCTGCGCCTCCGCGACCAATATCGTCGCGACGCTAGCGCTCTCCCCGTCGGACCGCTGCCTCAACGTCATGCCCCTGTTCCACATTCACGGCCTCGTGGCGCCGGTTCTCGCCACCCTTGCAGCCGGCGCCAGCGTCAGTTGCTCGCCCGGCTTCGATGCCTTGCGTTTCTTTTCCTGGCTGGCCGAGGCGCAACCGACTTGGTACAGCGCCGTGCCCACCATGCATCAGGCGATCCTGGCTCGCGCCGGCCGCAACGAGGACACCGTGCGGGCCAGTGTGCTGCGCTTCATCCGTTCCTCGTCGGCATCCCTGCCCCCGCAGGTGATGCAGCAACTCGAGGCGGTGTTCGCGGTGCCGGTGATCGAGGCCTACGCCATGACCGAAGCCGCGCATCAGATGTGCTCCAACCCGCTGCCGCCCAAGGCGCGCAAGCCAGGCAGCGTGGGCCCGGCGGCAGGGCCGGAAGTGACCATCATGGATGCGAAAGGAACGGCGCTAGGCACGGGCGAAGAGGGCGAGATCGTCATTCGCGGCGCCAACGTCACGACCGGCTATCTAAACAACCCCGAAGCCAATGCCGGCGCGTTTCATGTCAGTGGCTGGTTTCGCACCGGCGACCAGGGCGTGATGGATGCAGATGGCTATGTCAAGGTCACCGGGCGCTTGAAGGAGATCATCAACCGCGGCGGCGAGAAGATCGCGCCGCTCGAAATCGACGAAGTGCTGCTGGACCACCAGGCCGTGCAGCAGGTGTGCGCTTTCGCAGCGCCCCATCCCAAGCTTGGCGAGGATGTGGCTGCGGCAGTGGTGCTGGCCGACGGCGCGAGCGCAAGCGAACGCGACCTCAGAGACTTTGCGGCAGAGCGGCTGGCGGACTTCAAGGTGCCGCGTCGCATCCTGTTCGTGGACGAGATTCCCAAAGGCCCAACCGGGAAGATCCAGCGCATCGGCCTTGCCAAGGCGCTTGGCATCGAGGCATGAAGGTCTGCATATACGGCGCCGGCGCCATCGGTGGCTGCCTCGCCGTGCCGCTTGCCCAAGCCGGCCTCGATGTATCCGTAGTCGCGCGGGGCCCGCACCTCGAAGCGATGCGGGCGCAGGGCCTCACGCTCCTGCAGGAAGGCGGCAAGCGCACCGCGCACGTCCGCGCCACGGACAGGCCAGGCGAACTCGGTGCCCAGGACATGGTGATCGTCACCCTCAAGGCGCATTCGATTCCCGCGGTCGTGGACGGCATCCTCGACCTCTTGGGCGAGGAAACCGCCGTCGTCAGCGCGGTCAATGGCATCCCGTGGTGGTATTTCCACGCCCTCGACTCGCCTTGGGGTGAACGCCATGTGGAAAGCGTGGATCCGGACGGCGTCCTTTGGCGGCGCGTAGGCCCCGAGCGGGCACTCGGCTGCGTTGTCTATCCAGCCGCGGAAATCGTCTCGCCCGGCGTCGTGCGCCACACGGAGGGCAACAAGCTGGTGCTGGGCGAACCGGATGGCGCCTCCAGCGACCGTGTCCGGGCCCTGGCGACGGCGTTTCGCGATGCTGGCTTCAAGGCGCCAGTGCGGCCGCGCGTGCGCGACGAGATCTGGATGAAACTCTGGGGCAACCTCGCCTTCAACCCCTTGAGCGCACTCACCGGCGCCACCCTCGACGTGCTGGCCACCAACGAAGACACTCGCGCCATCGCCAAGTCGATGATGGACGAAGGACGCGCCGTCGGCGAAGCTTTCGGTGCCCGCTTCTCCATCTCGGTGGAGCGCCGCCTGGCCGGCGTCGCCAACGTCGGTGCCCACCGAACCTCGATGCTCCAGGATCTTGACCTCGGCCGACCCCTCGAACACGAAGCAATGCTCGGTGCGGTGCAGGAACTCGCGACCCTCGCCAGCATCGCCACACCAACCATCGACCTGATCCACGCTCTGCTGCGCCAACGTATCGCCTCCCGCGACGCCGGGAGTATCTCAAGCCCGACGCCGGTACCCGTAGCGTAGCGAAGAGCTGGCGAGTTTCGCTCATGGGCCTACGACGAGGGTTGTTAGTACCTCACCGTTGTCGCCAGAGCCAATCGAGCTCGGCGAATGCAAGCTGCCTCTCGAAGTTCTCGATGTTGTCGCGAACATTGATGATTAAGCAACGATCGTTCCCGCCATTCATCGGACCCCTCAAGCCTCGTCCGATCATCTGGAAATACAGGTTGGGACTGTAGACCGGTCGTGCGACGATGATCGCCCGCGTTTTGGGCGCGTCAAAGCCCTCGCGGAACACCCCGTAGTTGACCAATGCTGCAATCTTGCCGGCGCGAAAGTCCTCGACGATGTTGCGACGGACGATCGACTCGGTGCCGCCGCTAACTGCCCGCGAAGGGATGCCTTTCGTGTTGAGTAGGGCCGCGACGGTTTGTGCGTGCTCGACAGATGTGGCGAATACCAGCGTGGGCCACCCCCTGTTGCCGATCAGTCTCTCGTACGCTGCCACAATTCGTTCGGTGCGGTTTGCATCGCGTGCGATCCGAGACTCCATGCTGCGCGGGAGCCAAGCCGGGTGTGGCATCGCGTTAATCTGTTCGCGTTCTTCGTCATTGAGTCGAAATCCGCCACCGTCAATCACCTCGTGGTCTGCTCCGGCTATCACCCGCATCCCCTGCAGCTCTTTCACCGCCGCGACAGGGTCGTCACTGTTGAATGCGCCGAGGTCAAGGCGATTGGTCCCGTAGCGTCGTACCAAGCGCGCCGTTTCGCTTTCGTCGTGTCCTCGGTATGGGGTCGCCGTTAGGCCAATCAAGAATGGCTCGGTGTTCGTGCGACGGCGAGTGAAACCGATGTCCTCCATCACCGTCGTGAAGCTCGGCGCGAGGGTCCGGTGCGCTTCGTCGAAGACAACCAGCGCGAAGCTGCGCAGGAAGGAATACGCGACGGGTTCACGGTTCAGTCTGGCGTAGAGAGTCTGTATCGATGCGACGACTACATGCCGGTCGTTCTCCGGCATGGGTCGAGGCTGACCGGCCCACATCCTCGAAATGCGGAGCCTCGCTCCGGCCGTGCCCGCACTCGACCAAACCTGGCGCCAAGCCTCCACCGCTTGTTCGCACAGTTCGTCTCGGTCCGCCACCCACAACACGCCGCCCGAGAAGCCCCTGTTGATTGCTCTGACGACGGCTTCGACGGCAACCCGTGTTTTTCCCGACCCTGTGGGCAGGCTGATCATCCCGCGCCTGTGTTCCCCGCGACCGCGACCGAGCAGCATTGCACAGACGTTTTGGACGATCGTCTCCTGATATTGATGCAATGGCGGGAGGCTCAAGGGGCCTTCGACTTCGACGTACGGTGCGCGCCGCTCGTTGCGCTGTCCCGCCCATTGTGCTGAGAAGCCTAGCGCTTTAACGAACGTAACGGCCGATGCTGATCCAGCCCACTGACGCGGGGGACTGAGTTCCGCATTCAAGGCGTGGCGGTATTGCCTAAGCGCCGACGTGTGGTAGGTGGCAATCGCAGCTTCTGCCATTTGATTCGAGGAGGCTTTCGGACCGCTTTTCTCGAAGACGGCGACTAAGGACTCGGGTAAACCACGCCGCAGCGCATCCTCGCCGACCGCGAGCGTCAGCCGGGCGGCGTCTGTCTCGCACGCGCGTATTCTGGCGCGGGCGGCTTCAGTGTTGGCTGGAGCGACGTAGCTTAGGACTTGTGAGACCTCATGGACGTCGAGCGGCAGACCTAGCTCTTGGCACACTGATCTCAGGTCCTCGGTGTCATCACCGGTAGCGACAAGGTAGATCTCAGTACCTTTTCGGAGGCAGTTCAGGGACAACGCGCCCTCGGCGATTCGAAGGCATCGAATCAGGTTGCATTCGGAGGCATCGCGATGCAGGTAAGGGGCGAGGCCAGGCCAAGCGTCGGTTAGTGGTACCGGCTCTTCTTCACCCGTGGGCTCAATGATGGGCTCCGAGAGGTCGAACGCCTCCTTGATCCGCGTGGCCATAGGCAGCGACAACAGTGCATTGAGCGTGGTTGGATTCGCGGGTCGGTGCCCAAGGGCATCTGCGAGGGGTGCGTGGGTGCCTGCGCACCAGACTCGGCCATGGCGGCGTAGCGCAAGCAGAGCCGGGTTCTCGCACTCAAGTGGCGGGTAGACGTCTTGCGTCTCGTGGCGCATCACCCACTTGGCAAAAGCCGCCTCCATCGAGAGCAGGAGGCTTGAGTAGCGCGCTTTGCCGCGGTCGGAGAGCAGTTCCAACGGATGCAACGGACCGCTGGTATGCGTCGACTTGAAGCAAAGCCTGTCCCAATGCGGGTTTCTCGGGAGGTCACGTGCTGTGAACCTGACACGACATTGGGTCCGATAGTCGTTGAATCCCGGCTCTGTCGCAAAATCGTAGCGCTCTTGTGGTTCGCTCACGGCGCCGAGACTGTGGAGCAGTTCCAGGTCACGTGCGTGATGGTGGACATCGGCAGCAACCCCCGCATCCTCGCCCGCTTCCTCGGACACGACCGCACCGGGTAGAAGGATGGCGTACAGTGCCTTCCAGCATCCGGATTGGGTTAGTACATGCACTCGGTGTGATCGGTTTCCAACAATGCTTGCGGCTTGGTTTGTTTCAATTTGCCTCGACGATGACCAGAATCGGCGCCATTGGACTTCCGTCGCAGCGTCTCCTCCGAGCGCTTCATTGGCGATGATTCGAAAGTACACCTCCGGTGCCAATGGCCCTATTCCTAGCTTCCCCAAGTTGACCAACGCGTCGGCGTCCGACGCGAGTTCCCGATTAACTAGGTTTGCGCCATCGATGGGGGCATCGTGATCGGCCGAAGGTAGGAAGACCGAGTCCGGGTCCGGCTCGGCCCACTCGCCGGACTCAGTCCAGACCACTTTGCCCAGCGTGCCGGCCGCCTCGGAAGAAACAGATATGGCGGCAGCTACCCGTAATGCGGCCTTCGACGCCTCGATGGCTCGTTTCGGGGCGGAGCCCGCGACGAGCGCTTCAAGCCACTCGCTGATCGACGCTCGCGGCACTTGTTTTGGCCATCCGTCATGCGAATACACCCTGTCGACCTTTGCCATCCTGTCGCGGACCAGCGCACGGTGATGCACCCAGTTCTCGGGCCGTTTCTCGACGCTCTCCCACAGGCGCAACGCCTCCATGTCAGCCGAACGCGGCGCGACCCGGAGTTCGCGTGTCTTCCGAAGGTGGCCTCGCTGATCGGGAGTGATTGGGCAGCCCTGCAACAGACCGTCCACCGCGTCCCGCAGGCGATTGCTCTGTTCGGTATCTCCGGCCTCGCGTCGGCGCGGCAACGCGTCAAGATGCGACGCAGGATCTAACGTGCTCGCGAGATCCGGCAGGTGCTTTGCGGCAAGCCGGGCCGCTGCTTCGATCAAGTCATCGTTGTATGGCCCTGGCAGTAGGTTTTGCCGATCCTCGTTGGTCTTCCACGGCGCGTTGAGAATTCCGGCTAGGAGACACGTCGTCTGGGTGGGAAAGAAGTGCCAGTAATGGCCCGGTTCGTTCAGCCGGTCGAGTGGCGCAGCCCACCAAATTGGCACCTCACCGTCGTCGTCTAGGGAACGTCGATCCGCCAAGGCATCGTCGGACAAGGTATGCACTGACCGAAAGCACTTCCACAGCGACCTGCCTAAGCCAGTGTCCAAGGAGATGCCATCCCCATCTGGCTCGGCATAGAGGTCACGCTCCACATCACCAGTCTCGAACGTCAGGTGACGTACATGGTCGACAAACAAAAGAAACTCGGCGGGGAAGTCCTCGATTTGCTTGGCAAGGTCGTCGTGGGCGCCCGCATCGAGCGGCAGGCGCACGATGTTGCTCGCCCACGTCATCAACTCCGCCAGTTCGTCGTCTCGATCCGCTTCGTCCTTGGCGCTGATGCATGCCGGAAGCCTGAGGACCGGGTACTCGGTGGAGCGAGCGATCTCGGCTATGCGCTCAGCCGCAAGCTTTCCGTCGAACCGAAACGACCCGGATCGACCGAAAAATTCTGGCCGACTGGTCACACTCAGTACCGATTTGAAGCCGAGCCCGAACCGTCCGATCTCGGTCGTATTCCGTTTCGGCGACATGTGTGAAAACATCAGCGCTCGGACGCCGCGCGTACTGATCGGGTCACCGTCGTCGGCGCAGTAGAGATAGTTGCCGCGCAAGCGGACCAAGATGCTGCCACGATTGAGTCCCTGCTTCGTGCGGGTGAGAGCGGCGAGAGCGTCGGCACTGTTTTGGACAAGCTCGAACAATTGTCGATGTGCGTATCCGCCGTGCGCGGTGTCACGTTCCTGTTTGGCGTGTTCTTCTACGAGGTTGGGCTGTGCTCGGTACGCTTGAAGCGTCTTCTCGGTCTCGTCGGCGATGAACTTGTGGATTCCTCCCCCGTGATCCAGCCATCCATCCGTCCGCTGCGTATCTGGCAGGTTGAACCGAGCGTTAGGATGAAAAAAACGCCCCTTGCTTGCCTTGGAGAAGTCGTACTCTTGCTTCATCCTTTCACCGGGCCATCGCTCGGGTTTCGAAATCCCTCCGCTCGCGCGGGGTCGCCGCCCGTGCCGAAATGACCCGGACCAACGGCTGGTCGTCCCGATGCCGGATCGTGTGGACCACGACCAACAGCCGGCCATCCTCCGACTGGCCGATTGTCACCCGACGGTCTTCGACATCGCTGTGGTCCTCGTCTGGCATGGACTGAAGGAGTGGATCCCGGAAAACGGTGGCCGCTTGCGCGAAGGCGACGCCGTGGCGCCGTAAGTTGCTGGCCGCCTTGCCGGCGTGCCAGTCGAATTCCACTTCTTTTGGGTCGTCCATCCATCATGTCACGCCTTAGTGGCATCACCCGGCGATCACCTCGTCGATCAGTCTCGCGACCTCGACCGAGTCGATGCCGCCCTCAGGGCCATCTTGGGTCTCAATGAGGACGTGTTCGGCGTCGTCACCGCGCTGCCATGGACGGATGCCAGCCGCCGTATATTCGGCACGCTTGCGCTTCCACCGCGCCCGATACCCCGGATCATTGAGCAAACCAAGGTGTTCCCAGTAGAACGTGATGCCCATCGCATAATCGGTGATGGTGAAGTCCGGATAGCGCACGCGCCCGCTGGGCAACCGTAGGGGTTGCTCATAGGCATAGTCGATGCCTCGCGAGTACAGCTTGTCGGCGATGATCACTTCGGATTTGGAGCGCACCAAGTCGCCATTTTCCGTTCGGTGGATTAAGCCATCCTCAAGGAAACGCGCATCGCTGCCCACAGCAGTTTCTTTGGGCGTAGGGGCCGAGAACAGGTTCGTCATACGCCTCGCTACCTCGGAGTGTTGGTCCGAAGAGAAACTCCGATACGTTGCAAGAGGACCTTGATGCAGGACGACCAACCGTTTTCGGTGCCGGGTCAATGCGGTATAGAGAAGCTCCCGGGACAAGAGCCAGCATGGATTGGTCAGCACGACTAAGGTGTCCGTGAACTCGCTGCCTTGGGTCCTGTGAACCGTTAGGGCGTACGCCAGCTCGAGCGGGTTGTTGCCCTCATCGCCGAACTCGGCTCGTGAAAACCCGTACTTGTACCCTCGCTGACCAGCGAACTCCACCTCGATCTTCCACGGCAATCCTTTGTACTTCGCCTTCCGACCCTTGTACTGGCCTACTACGATTCCGATGTCACCATTGGCGACATACGCCTCGCCTTCGGGTTTGGGCCAGACATCCCTCCTGCGGCTGTTGACGACGTTGATGACCTTGTCGCCGTAAAGGATGGATTGTGGCCCGATTGGTTGCGGAACCTTACGCGTCCACCCGCCTGCTTCGGCACGTTCCCGAACGGCTGATCGAAACCGGTCTTGAATCATACGGTTGAGCCAATCGACGCCAACTGAACCGGCCCGAATGGGTGAGAGGATTTGCCATCCATCGGCTTTCGCTGCAGCACCGGTATGGTCGCCGTATTCGTTGCGGAAGAAGGCATGTGGCAGGTCCGCGAATCTGTTGCCGCCAAGGGACTCTTCGAATCCTACCTCGTCGTCCGCGCCATCCAGTTCAAGTAGCCGGATCATTTCGGCAAGCAGTTTATCTACAAGGTCCTGCGGGTGATTCCACTGGACAAGGCGGAGGGCCCCATCGCCGTCGTCGGCGTTGTTGTCGAGCACCGCGTCAACACCAGGGTCCATCGCCCGCCCAGCGAACTGGGTCGCCAAGAGAACGTCGGGACGACCGCGTCCCCTTTGTCGACTCGGAATGGTGAGCTCCGCATAGCCGCCGTCGCACCGCGGAAAACGCGTGTCGACGCCGGCTGGCTCGTAGTTCCTAACGATGTCGGCAAACGGTCGGCCCGTTCCGATGGGCGGCAGCTGGTGGGGGTCGCCAACTAAGACAAACCGCTCTACATTGTGCAGCGCATCGAACAGCGCGGCCAGCTGTTCCTCCGTCAGCATCGAACATTCGTCCACGATTACCGTGCGGTAGTCGGCGCAACGTTCTGCTTTGGCGAAGGGGAAGTACGCCCGAGTGTCGGCGCGGTAACGCCGGTACCGCATCAGAAACTGAGCTAGCGTCTGCCCCGATCCGCGACGTTCCGTTTGTTCCTCGAGCCGGACGCGCGCCTTCCCAGTTGGCGCGAGTAGCAGCACTTCGTCCCTCGGCAGCAACGAGCAGAGCATCTTGAGCACCGTCGTCTTGCCCGTCCCAGCCGGACCGACCAGAACGGATAGACGGGAACGGAAAAGCTGCTCCAATGCGGCTGCCTTTTCCTCGCGTCGGCGTTCCTCTTCCCCATCCGGGTTGGCGTCACCCAGTGTCTTGTCGACAACCTCACGCCATCGCTGTGGAGTGCCGTGCGGACGTCCGCGCCGCCGACCGTTCACCTCCTTCCGAATGATGGTGCGGCACGTCACCAGCCGGTCAAGTTGATAGGCTGGCTCGTCCGCCCCTGTGGTTGAGCAACCAACCACACCTCCAAAGGATGGTTCTGTTGTGTCGAGCACGCTTTCGCCTAACGGGCAAGGGGGGTGCAGCGGTTCTTCCCTTGCGCGAAGGATTAGCCAGCTCCTAGGTAGTAGCGCGTGCCCTTCCGAAGCAGCTTCCTCCAGAAGACGAACGGTTAGCGCCCGGACTCGGCGCTGATCGGCCGGATCGTCAAGCGCAGAGTCTTCGCGGTTCGCGTCACCAGGCACATCCGAGAACATCCCGCGGTCCACTATTGCGAACGAGATCGGATCTAAGCTGCTACGGTCCTGCTCGTAGAGCAGATAGGGGTTACCGAGCACGTCCTCGTCGGTCAGGTTGATCCCGGCTGCGGACCTCTCGGTCTTGTCATAGATGCGCAACGCTTGGTCTTCGGTGAGGGCGCAACGGGCCAATAGCCTTAGAAGCGCGCGTCGCTTCCGTGGCAACTCCTGCCAACCGCTCCGGAATCCGGAAGTCAACATGCCAGCTAGAGAGCCGCCGAGTTTGGCGGGATCCTCTGTGATTGAGTCGAGGCATCCCCATGGGTCGTTTCCACCCTCCCGCTCGAGCTTGAGCTGGATCTCGTAGGCTAGCAACGTACCATGTTGGAACCCCCACTCGTAGCCAAACGCGGCAATGGCCGATCCCAATCCTGGGAAGGCCCCGCGAGCACGCCAAATGCGGTTCAGTTCCGTGTCGATCCAAGCTAGGGCCTGATCCCAAGGTCCCTCAATTCGGGTCTGTATCCGGCGAAGCGACGAAGCACAGACAAGAAGCGACGCCACAGCGCCGTCCTGTGATAGTAGCTCAGAACCATAGGAGTACTCATCGAAGTGGTCGTCTGGGGCGAAGGCGACGAGATCTTCCGGTGCGACTCCTTCTTCCTCAGCCAAGGCAAGGGCCTCCCGGTAGGGAAAGAGGAAGCCGTCTGCGAACCCCGGTCGTATTGAATGGCCAACGTTGCGCTCCCAGAGTACGCACCGCATGCCGGCATCGTCCTTGCGCCGGTACTCGACGGCTTCCCCAACGCTTGATACGCGACCGACTCCGATGATTACGCGGCGTGATTGCTCGGATAGCGGTGTGCGCTTGGCGTAGAAGAAGCAAAGCGAGTCGCCAGGCGTGACCGCGCTGAAGAACGTATCGAGGAGGGCAAGTTGGTTCCCGCGTTCCTGGAGCCATGCTGTGTTTGCGGGCGTGCCGTTCGGGTTCCGAATGTCCGGCTCTTGCTCTGGGATCCATCCGAGCTTAAGACGTTCGGCAAGCCCTACGTCACCTTCGACCTCCTCGCGCAGCATCCATCGGAATGGTACGCAAGCGGCGGTGTAGCTTGGCTGTTGAAGGAGCGTGGGGAGATAGTGGCTGTGGGTGTCGGGATAAATCGAACTGTAGGGGTGCGTGATCGAACGGGTCAGGGCGAACGGGGCCATGAAGGAGGCCCGCTCACCGACGCAAGGCGGCAGGTCTCCCGGTGCGTCGGACGCGATCTGGTCGAGTCGCTGACCCGAACGGCGAACCTCCACAGCATCTTGTTTCTCTTCGCCGATTCGTCGGAGGATCAAGCAGCTTGTGTTGCCGAGCGGGTCATCACAAACGCAGCCATCCCAGCCACGATCATGCCACGGTACGCGAATGGTGATGTGTTGGGTAGGAAGCTGTCTTGCTCCCTCCACGGAGGCGTATGGTGCCATCTTACTGTTTAGCTTCGTTCACGCGAATCGATTGTCCGCGAAGGCCGCCCTAGCTGCAACCGATTAGCCATACGCCGCATAGCGGGCCCTACCCGTGACGAGCTCGACGCAAGTGCAACCCTTTGTGAGGCGCTTAGCGTGCGCATTTGCACAGAGCGTGCAGGTGACGTCGGTGAGGGGCTCGCGAGAGCGCTCGGAGCGCGCTGCCTGAGTTTGGGCACGTTGCAGCGTCTGCGCCGAACTCTCTTCGTTGGAAGAGATAGCGAGAGGCAAACGAGGATCATCGCATCCGACCGCATCGGACGTCTCGGCTGCGTGAGCTATACCGCTGCCGAGATGATCTCCCCCGGCATCGTCCGCAATACCGAAGGCGACGGGCTGGTGGTAGGTGAACCCGACGGCGCCGGCAGGGGTCGTTTGGCCGGCCTCGCTTGGGCATTTCGCGGCTCCGACCTAAAGGCGCCAGTGCGCCCGCGCGACGCGGGCCGTTGCGCGATCGTCGACATTGCTGTCCAATCGCGATGCGTTTTACCAATTGTAGGTCCGCCGCATGGTCACCGTTGCCGACGACATTCCCGAAAAGCTAAGACCAGCCGCATCGGCGGCGCTCAAGTGGGTCAACGAGGAGCGCGGTGCCGCCTTCAAGCTCACCGGGGTCGTGGATGCCGACGCAGCGCTCGCGGCACCTGCCGACGACGCGGTCGAGTTCGGTTTGGTGCTTTGCGAAGACGAGGTGTGCCTGCGCGAGCAGGTTCGGGTCGAGCGGCAAGACGGTCGATTTCAGGTCTCTGCGGTGGAAGCACCGTCCTCGCTCATCCCCCCACTTCTGGACCCGCCTCGAGGTGTGCGCCGCGACTGGCTCGATGGTCAGCTCAGCACCCGCGAGTTCGCCGTGCTCCTCGTCTATCGCGGGCTGTGGTGACCCCCCTGTCGCTCCGAGTTGCGGAGCTTCGTCAAGTCCGGCGTCCTGGACGCGATTCGTGCCGCGGGCGGGGAACTGTTCGGCCTCACCAGCGAGCCGCAGAGTCTTGCCACCGAGGCGGAACGAGCTTGGGAACTCGGCTATCCGTGCGTCGGCGATCCGCACCACGAGATCAAGGAACGCTGTCGGGACAAGGGGTTCCTCAGTTTCTTCGCCAACGAAAACTCGGGACATCTGTGGATGCGCACGTGGGCCAGCCACCCGAAGGGCTACTACCAGCCCGCCGTGCTGGCGGTGCATCGGAGCGGTCGCGTGCTCTATCGGTGGCGCTGCCGTCCCACGCACGAGAACATGAGCGGCGCCGGCCAACGGCCGACGCCGCAGCATGTCTGGCAGGAGATTGAGGCGCGGCTCGGCAAGGATGTGCCAGATGCGGAACTCGACGACGCTCCGGAGTTCCGCCGCAAGGACGCGTCGTGGCCGATGTTCGTGGGCTTGATGCTGGCGCACGGCTGGTTCTTGCGCCCGCGGGCGTTCCCGCTACCCCGCGAAGGCGACAGGCCCTCGGTGCCGCCGCAGCGGATGCGGCGACGCGTTGCCGTTTTCGTTGCGGCTTGGATCGCCGCGTTTGCGTTCCTGCCAAGTGCTTGGGTGGCAGGCGCGTTCGCGCTTTGGGCTGTGGTCGCCGGCGTGGGCGTGGCGCAGGTGAATGCGTGGTTCCAGAACATTCCAGAGGGTGAACCGGACGGCTGATCTCCTCGTTGATTGGTGCATACGCCCCCGGCAGCCGAAGGCCGCAGCTAGGTGTAGACTCGACCGCAGATCTGGCGCAGCCCTGCTGTCGGGTCGACTCGGCGCCGGGCTCGGACTACCGCAATGCCTGAGGAGCCGACCATGCCTATTGGAGTAAGGGGCGGGAATCGCGACACCGCGTCCGCCGACACGACCGCATCGCCATCCGACGCAAGCCGTGCATGTGGCTGGCTGGCGCACAAAGCGCGACCGGTTGGTTTCCTTGCGCTAGCCGTGACCTTGACCTTGGCGGGGTGTGCAAACACCCATACCGTCGAGGTGACGCCGAAGCTTGGCAGCGCGAATCTCATTTCCGGCGTCGAGATGACCGTCCCGATCGGTGGCACTGCGCACCCGGACGGGCCGCCCGTCGCCCTGTGTCTCCGGGACGCGGCCGGACAGTGCTTGACGGGCAGACAGGTCCTCGGCTGGGGACTTCTCGCCGCTGCGGTCGTGGGGATCGCCATCGTCACGTTCGACAAGGACGACCTCTGCGACGACTGGCCGAACGGCTGGTATTCGCCCCTGGAGGCGCGACGTGGCCCGCAAGGCCAGTTCACCTGCAACACGAACGATACCAACGAGCGCGGCGAGTGGCTGTGCGCGTGCTTGACAGACGTGTAACGCCTCTAGCGCGCCCTTGCGGGCGCGCCTGCGTGCTCGCATTCGCTCGCAGCTACGGCTAGAAGCCAGCGCCGTTTCTACGGCGCTATCAGTCTGTCGGACTTGGCGGCGATGCACCCGGCTGCCGGACAGGGCGACGCATGCGTCGCCCCTACAGGAACGCGTCGGTCATGTCCTGGGCCGTAGGGGCGACGCATGCGAGCACGAAGGCCAGCTGTTCGCGCCAGCGAACTGCCGACGCGCCCTTCAGGGCGCGCTAGCGGGAATCTGCCTCCGGGAGCGCGTTGTCCAGCGGCGGATGTTGCTCTGACAGTCCACGAGTGCCCCTTCCGTATTCGTTCGTGGGGTCGCGGTACACGGAGTGGAAGTGGCCGCCTTCGCCGAGGTCCTGGATGGCGAACTCGATGATCAGGGTGGGGCCTTGGATGTGGAAATAGGTGTCTTCGTCGTCCTCGTCGATCGCGCCGTTCCATGCGAAGTAGAGTTCGTGCACGGTCTCTTCCAGTTCCGCCATGCGCGCTGCCGCGTGTTCGGGAGGTTGCAGCGCCACCCAATGGAGAATGGTGTGCAGCAATAGCGAGCGGGCTTCGTTCGGCCAGTCTGCCACCGTGCTGCCGCGCAGCTTTGGAATCTCGCCATCCCGTCCAGCCCCGGCCTGCATTTGCGACGGTTCGATGGTCGCCTCGGCCTTGAGTTCCGCCGGCAGCGCCCGCATGACGGTTCGACCGGCTTCGAGTTCGTCTGCGAGCGGCGCCGCTTCGAGCCCGGCCAGCGTGAACATGGCCGGCTCGGCGCCGAGGAAGGTCGGGGAGAGGCTTGTAGCCTTGCCGCCGGCAAAGCTGCCGTTTACGCCCAGGTGGTGACCGCCGAACTGCCAACCCCAAGCGCCGGTGGCAGAAGGCTCGCCGAAGAACGCGAGCCAGTAGTTTTCCTCTGTCAGGCCCCCGACCCTCGCCCAAAGAGACTGCCCCAGCACCGCTTCCGCGGCCACCACTTGCGTCACGGTGTCGTAGCCGTGCGGACCGAGCGCCGCGGCCAGAAAGTCATAGACCCGCGCAAGCTGCTCCGGCGTCAGGTCGCCGAGCCGGACACCGTTGTGGTCGAAGCTCACCATGCTCGCCGGGAGGTTGGACCAGTTGCTGCGCAAGGGACTGTCGATTGGCAGGATGAGGACGCCCGCGTGCTCTTCGGTCAAGGCTTCGCGCACTGCGACGGCCGCGTCAAAGGCAGCACCGGCACCGGGCGGGCCGTAGGGTTCGCGGTACTCCGGGGCGGGTACGATGGCAGAGGTGGCATCATTCGCGGATATCTCGGCGCTTGCCTCGCGTTCCGCCGGCCCGCAGGCGGCGAGGTGCGTTGCCACAGCTCCGGCAACGACTCCCATCGCGAAGGTGCCTCGCCAGGATTTCCAGATGTGCATCGACATGCTCGCGGCTACCTCGTGCGGGAGTCTTCGGGCATTCTACGGGGCTGGGAGGTAAGCGCCGTAGAAGACGGCGCTTACCTCCCAGCCGTAGTTGCGAGCGAATGCGAGCACGAAGGCCAGCAGTTCGCGTAGCGAACTGCCAACGCGCCCGGTAGGGCGCGCAGGGAGCGGGGGGCGATTGACGCGTCGGTCAGGGGCGACTCGTGGCGTCATCTCCGGGTGCATCAAGCACGGGAGTTGGCGTGTCGGGCGATGCATGCGTCGCTGCCGGGTTGTGGCGCTTCTCTTGGCAATGTCGCCGACCGTCGTGGCCGGTGACGAACCTCGCCTGCTCTTCATCGGGCAGGACCTGGATGCCATTCGCGGCTACCTCGCGAGCGGCTGCTGTCCGGCGCCCGATGGCCTGACCGCTTACCTCTCGCTCTACAACCTGCGCTCGAAGGCGGATGGCTTCGGCGGCCTTGGCCTCAACGAGCGCGGCGAGCCGGTGGACTTGGAGCATTCTTGGGGCGCGGGCCCCGTCAACGCCCACCGCACCGCCACCGCGTTCGGCGCGAAGGACTTGGCCGTGGGGCTCGACCTGACGGAAGCGGCACGTTCGGGCGCTATCGACGCCGTCTTGGCGGGCACCTACGACGCCGAGATCGACCACCTTGGCCACCTCTTCGCCGAGGTTCCGGGGCAGGTGCTTCTGCGCATCGGCTATGAATTCGACGGCGCCTGGAACGCCGGCTACGAAGACGCGGATCGCTTCAGGCGCGTGTTCCGCTACATCGTCGATCGCCTTCGCTTCGGGGCTCACGCCGAGGGTGTGCAGTTTGTCTGGCAGGCATCCGCGTCGCCACTCGACGACATTCTCGACGGCGAGCACGATGACATCCGCGCTTGGTATCCCGGCGACGACTACGTCGACTGGCTCGCCTTCTCCTGGTTTCTGCACCCCGACGAACAGCCCGCAACCGGTGCCAAGCCGCCGACCGCGAGGCAGCTCGCGCAGGAAGTGCTGGCGCTTGCCGAGACGTCGGGCAAGCCGGTGATGGTGGCGGAGGCGGCGCCGCAGGGCTATGACCTTAGGCGCCTCACCCGTCGATTCACCGGGCCGCTGTGGGACGGCACGGCCGGCGACGGCGAGCGAATGCTTAGCGAGGAGGAGATCTGGCACGCTTGGTATGCGCCGCTCTTCCGCTTCCTGCACGAACACCGGCGCACCATCCGCGCCCTCGCGTACATCAACTGCCACTGGGACGCCCAGCCCATGTGGGGCCCGCCTTACCAAGCCGGCTACTGGGGCGACAGCCGCCTGGAGACGAACCGGGAACTCGCCCGCCGATTCTCGGAGGCCGTGGCAGATTGGCGTACCGGGAACTGACGCCCCGTCAGCGCTTCCGAGGGCCTCGTAGGGGCGGGGCTTGTCCCCGCCCGTGTTGAGCTAGAGTTCGAGCTTCGTGCCCTGCGCCACTCGCTGCGGCTCTTCCTTCCAGACGTCCGAAGTGTCCACGTAGAGCTCTACTTGGTTGCCGTCGGGGTCCGCAAAGTACAGCGACTGCGTGACCTCGTGATCCACCGGGGCGCACTTGATGCCGGCGTCGTCCAGGTGCCGCTTCGCTTCCTTGAGTTCATCGAGCGATTCACCGATCTTGAACGCCACATGGGCGAGCCCGGCCGCCTTGCGTGGCGCCTCTTCGGCATCGTCTCCTAAGCCGAGCACCGCGAAGTCGTGATGATTGCCGAGCGAAAAGAAGGTCATGGGCATCTGGTCGCTGCGAGCGACGATGGGCAGGCCCAGCACGCCGTGGTAGAACGCCTCGGCACGCTCGATGTCCCGCACCTTGATGACAACGTGCCCGAGCGACTCAATCTGCATGTTCGCCTCCCGCGATCGCCGATGCCGCCTAGTCTGTCGCTTTGCCCCATCGGCGGCAAGCGGGCAGCGGCAATGGGCCTCTCTCCGTACGCCCGTTGGGGGAGGGCAGGGCACCTCCCCCAATTGACCCGCCTCGAACGCCCGTCATGGCCTCAGGCTGTAGGAGACCTCCACGCCCACCAGTCTTGGCTCCGACACTTGGGCGGTGCGGCGGTAGCCGTCCACGGCGCCGTGGCGGAGGATTTGGCGGATGCCGATCTTGTCGAAGACGTTGTGGACGAAGCCGGTCACGGTCCATTCGGTCGACGGGCTGGTCCACGTGGCGCGCAAGTCGAGGCGATCGTAGGCCGGGGCCTTGTCGAGTTCGGATTCGTAGGCGGCGAAGTACACGTCCGAAATGTAGGCCCAGCTCGCGAGTGCCTCGACGGCGCCGGATGCGCCTAGATCGAAGCGGTAGCTGGCGAAGACGCTGGCCTTGTTCTCCGGCACTTGCAGGAGTTGGTTGCCCTTGATGTCGCGGGAGCGGTCGGCGTTGTTGGCAAGGTTGTAGAGCACCTGCGGCACCGTCGGGTCTGCGCCGTCGATGATGACGAACGACTCGGTGTACTCCGAGTTCGTGAGGCTGAAGTTGCCGCCGAAGGTGAGCTCCGCCGTCGGCAGCCAGAGCACTTCGAACTCAAGCCCGGTCACCCTCGCGCCGGGGGCTGCCTCCACCGACGTCGTGGACGAGACGCCGATGGCGCACACGCTCGAGAGGCTGTCGAGCCCAAGTTGGGGCGGGCAGGCCTCCTCGGTGCGGGTGTGAATCGCGTCGTAGTCATACAGATACACCGAGCCATTGAGCTGCAAGGTGCGGTTTTGGAACTGTCCCTTGTAGCCGAGCTCGTAGGCGATGAGTTCCTCCGGCTCGTAGGTGGGCGTCTGGCTGAAGAAGGTGAGGTTGAAGCCGCCCGAGCGGTAGCCCGTGGTGACGTTGGCGTAGATCTTCGAGCGCTCGTCGGTGGCGTAGTCGAGATTCAGCCGCAGCGTGGTCTTCTCGTCGCGCCGCGCCAGATGCCGATGGGCGCCGAAGGTGATGGGCGTTCCGCCAAGCCATGGCTCGACGAGCCCCGTGGGTTGCAGGGTCGCCGGATCAAGCGCGCCGCGCAGCACGTTGGCGACGCCGAGCGGAATGCCTAGGGCGTTGAGCACGCCCATGGTCTCGGAGTACTGCACGTAGTCCTCGCTGCCCATGACGTCGTCGTAGGCATAGCGCACGCCGGCGGTGAGGGAGAGGTTCTCGCTCATGTCCCACACGCCCTGGGTGTAGATGGCGAACGCTTCCCGCTCGGTCTTGTTGTTGCCATGCAGGTCGCTGCCGGTGGTTTCGATGCCGTGCTTCACGGAGCCGAGGGTGGCGTCGCCGAGCCAGGTGCCGACGGCGCCGGTAAAGACGCCTTCCTCGTAGCCGGCCGCCTGCGCCAGTTCGCGCGCCGTGTAGGAATGCACCGGGGTGGGGAGCCCCGCGAGGAACATCAGCGGCGGATCGCCGGGAACCGCGCCCGGGGC
Organism: Gammaproteobacteria bacterium; assembly: GCA_009837725.1. Lineage (GTDB taxonomy): Bacteria > Pseudomonadota > Gammaproteobacteria > Pseudomonadales > Azotimanducaceae > VXYL01. Next base: position 24,357 of record VXSY01000133.1, read on the forward strand.
TGCCGCGGCGAGAATGCCGTCCATGCCCCAGTTTGGGTCGGTGAACTGCGGCGAGCCGGTTGAGCTGTAGAAGTCGTAGCGCTGGTCGATGGTGGCCTCGTAGAAGAAGACCCCGGAGGTGAAGGAGAGTTCGGGCGTCAGGTCCCAGAAGAGCTGGAGCTCCTGCGAGACGTACTCCGCCTCGTGGTTGACGTAGAAGGAGCGGTCGTCAGTTACGCTTGCGGTGGAGTCGTCGTCGGTGATGCGATGGTAGATGAGGTCGTTGTAGCCGAAGATGTACTTGAAGGTCGTGGTGTCGTTCAAGGCCCACTCGAACTCCGCCTGATTGCCTTGCTGGTCGAAGATTTCGGAGTTGAGGCCGTTGGTGTAGGCGCATAGGTCCGCGCCCTTGATGTCTTCGCGGTCGAGGAACACGCATTCGGCGGGGTCCAGCGTCACGTCGCGACCGTGGTTGGGGAACCCGGAGCCGCCGGACGGGTCGATGCCGGGGCGGATGCGCTGTGCGAGCAGTTCCGCACCGGTGGTTGGGTTTGTGTAGCGCAGCACCGGCATGCGCGGATCGAGGAACGCCGAATCGAGCGGATTGACGACGCTGGCGTCCACGGCGCGGATGCCGTGTGCCTGCACGGTGTAATTGCGTAGGCCATCCCCGCCGGGAATGATGTTGTTCTCGCCCACCAGCACGATCAGGCCGCCGCCGTCGGCGCCGCCGAAGACGCGGTCCACGTCGGCCTTGTTGCTGCGCACGTTCAGCGTCATGGCGTCGTTGATGCGCCACTCGAACTGCAGCGCGACGTTGGTTTCGTCACCGCTGTCGAGATCGGGGCCATCGCCGCGTTCCTCCACCCAGCCGTCGTGCTGGCGGGAAGACACGGTGAGCCGGGAGGTGAGCACGTCCTCCACCAGCGGCCCGGAGATGGCGCCATAGAGGTCGCGGGTGCCGTAGGTGCCGAGCACGGTTCGGCCCAAGAGCTCGAACTCGTCGGTGGGCTTGCGGTAGATGAAGTTCATGGCGCCGCCGACGGCGTTGCGGCCATACAGGGTGCCCTGCGGCCCGCGCAGCACCTCGATGCGATCCATGTCCCAGAACGAGCCGATGGTGGCGGTGTAGAGGTCTTCGGAATAGACCCCGTTCATGTAGGTGGCGACACCAGGGTCGCCGCCCAGGTTGCGGAAGTTGCGCCCAACGCCGCGGATGGCGGAGTCGTAGGGCTGGATCGTGGTGGCGGGCACCAGATTCTGCAGGTCTGACTGATTGCGGATTCCGAAGTCGTCGATCATTTCCTCCGTAAAGGCGGTGATCGAGATGGACGTGTCTTGGATGGAGGCTTCTTTCCGTTCTGCCGTGACGGTGATTTCTTCGATCTGGCGGCTCTCCTCGGCCGCAAGGAGCGGTGGCGAAAAGAGGGCGAGAGACGCCGAGGAGATGATGCGAAGCGAAAGCAGCGAGGCACGATTCGACATTTTTGGAACCTCTGCGGCCGGTTGCCGGAGGCGGGCCGCTCGATTTGTGAGACCACGGAGCAAGTACACGCCTAGTCGGACGGCAGTTCGACCCTTTCCCGCACCTGCTCTGCCGGCCGCGACTATGCACTAATTTGACGCATTTTGATGCGGAATGTTCCGGTATGTGGGGCAGACTTGGGGATGTCGCGCTTCCTCCTATGGGACAAATCGAGCAACACGTTGATGATTCGAAGATTTGACTCGAAGCGAGGGCCCTCGGAGGGAAGGCATCCTGCCTTCCCTAAAGCGCCGACAGGCGCTTTTCCATCTGCCAAGGAAACGCGCGCGCTGGTGCGCGCCAGGGAAGGCAGGATGCCTTCCCTCCGAGGAGCCCCGCGGCCTGTTCCCTGCGTCGGCGCTCCGGCGTCCTCGGCGGGCCGAACTCCAAAGCCGGGCCGCGCCGCTATACTCGCTCGGTGGTGCCGGAGGCGGTGTCGGCCAAGGCACCTCATGCGGATGCGAAGGAGGAGTGAGGGGAACATGGCGACGGCGAGTGCAGCGCTTGAGTCTCGGCATCAGCCGGCGGGGGAGTTCAATCCTCGGGTCACTACGTTCGAGCGGCCGGCGCATCACTACAGCTATCTCTACACCTCCGAGGGCGATTGGCTGGCATCCGATGGCGAGACCCTGCACCTGCAGGAGCATGTGGACGACGCCGCTCTTTGGGATGTCGAAGGTGACGGTTTCGTCCATGCAGTGACCGGCCTTGAGCTCGCTGCGTCGGCGAAGGAGGTCCACAGCGCTTGCCGGCTGACATTGGGCGGTGCCGGCGTTGGTGCAGACGGCTCGCTCGGTGAAGCAGCCGATTTCACGGTTGGTCATGGCCCTGCGCAACTGCCTTCGGAATCCCTGCGCATCCTGCGCGAACAAGGCTGGGTGGCGCTCACCTGCATTCTCGAACCGGACGTGGTGGACGGCTTGCAGCAGGTCGGCTGCGTGGACGCCTACGAAGGCCGCACCCCGGTGCGCGAGACGCCGCTGGTGCAGCATCCTGCGGTGGCGAAGATGACCGCCGAGCCGGTCTCGCTTTGGCTCACACGCCAGTACATGCACACGAACGACATCCGGCTCGGCCACGCGCCGGGCATCACGGCGCTGACCAAGGACGATGGCGAGCGCGAGGTGCAGGGCTGGCACACCGACTTTCCGTATCTCTGGGGCACCGGCGACCGCGTGCCGCTGCCATCCGGTGACCTGGTGCTCGGCATGCAGCGCAATGTCTGTGTCTCTGACTTCACGCGCACGAACGGCGGCACCCTGTTCAAGCTCGGCAGCCACGCCACCGCCGCGCCGCCGCCGGAGGAATGGGGCATTTCGCGACACACCTACCGCAAGGGGCATCGGGCCAAGTTCGATTTGCCGTACAGCGGTCCGGAGTCCGATCTGATCGAGGCGCCGGCCGGCACCATCATCCTCTACGACGCAAGGACATGGCACCGCGCCGGCATGAACTTCACCGACAACAAGCGCGGCGCCCAGATTCAGGCCATCATCCCCGGCTTCATCGTGCCGTTCATGGACACCAGCGCCACGTACAAGGCGTTCTTGGCGAGTGCGGCGTACCACGGCGTGACCGAGCGCGAGCGACGCGAGGTGGAGCGGTTGATGGTGCAGAAGATCGTGGGCCCGGCCGGGGTGTTCGCCATCACGATCGACGAAGAACTCACCGAACGGGCTCGCCGGCGGCGCGACGATCGCGAGTCGTTGTATTGAGCGTCGGGGCGGCCACGGCCCGCTTCGGGCGGGGGATGGCCCGTGCAGCCGCCGTGCTGCTTGCGGGTTGGGCGAGTGCCGTTGAGCGGGTTTCTTTCGAGGTAGGCGCTGGCGTCCTGTCGGTGGAATCGACGCGATTTCAGGATGTGCAAGCGGCTGATGCCACCGAACTGCCCGTGCTCTATGGTGGCCCGGCTCGGTTCACGGATGGGAGATACGACCGCGGCCCGGAACTGCGCCTTGGCGTCGGCTATCGGCCCCTGCCGCGCCTTCGTGCCGGCTTGGAACTTGCGGCAACGCCGGGCGTCGACTTCCGCGGCAATGCCAACTACCTGCGCTCTGGCGACGAACAGCCATCTGCGGCGGAGCTTTCTGTCCGTCGTTTGCTGCTGACGGCAACGTGGGATGTGTTCTCGTGGCGCTTCGGCGGTGCTGGCCCGGCTTCACGCCTCTATGTCGGCGGCGGCTACGGCGCCACCGGTTACCGCCTCACGGACTTCGTGCAGCGGTTTCCCGCCTTGCGCCAGGGCCCGAATGGCGAAATCGCTCTCACGGCACTCCCTTCCGGCAGCGACCGAGAAGCCACGTTCTCGCTCACGACCGGCGTCGCCATCCCCCTCAAGGGCCCTTGGGAACTGGACTTCGCCTACCGCTACACCGACGGCGGCAATGTCGAGACCGACCTCGGAGACATCGACATCGTCCGCTATCGAGCAGATGGAACCCGCCGCGACCTCGCCATCCCCATCGACCGCACCGCCGGCGAATACCGCTCGCACACCCTTTCGGCAACCCTGCGCTGGCGCTAGCGTGCTCTACGAGCGCGTTGGCAGTTGCTTCGCAACTGCTGGCCTACGGGTTCGCTTGCGCTCACCCTCCGGCTAGGAGCCAGCGCCGTTTCCTACGGCGCAGCCTCCTAGCGCGGTCTCTCGGCGGCACGCAGAACGGCCTTCGGCCAGAGGAACCGTGCGCCTTGCTTACCGCTTCAGCCGCATCCGCCCCAGGAAGTCGCCTTTGCCAATGGGCGTGCCCTTCATGCGCAGCATGTCGTAGGTGGTGGTGGCGTGGAAGTAGAAGTTGGGCAGGGAGAACGTCAACAGAAAGTCCTCCGCCACGAAAGGCATGGCGCGGCTGCCCATGCGGAACTCCATCTCCTTGCCGGCGAGGGCGTTCACCGTGTCCGCCGAGTAATCGGCCAGTGCCTTGCGGGCATCCGCCACCATGTCGCGCAAACCGCCGTAGTCGAGGTCGTTCATGGTGGGCGGGCTGAAGACGCCAGCCTCGACGCCCTGAATCGCGCCGAGCGAGTGGTGGGTCACGGAGATGAGTTGGAAGCGGAATGGCAGCATGTCGTCGATCAGCCGCATCTCGACCACTTCGCCGAGATCGATGCCGTTCGCCTCGCAATGCTCGCGCCCCTTGTCGAGGACGCCTTCCACGGAACTCAGGATTTGAAGATAGGTGCCGACACTGGCGTCGTACAGCGAAACGGGCATGGGTTTGCCTCCACAAATGGCAGGTTTTGGGTGAACGGTGCTGCGCGGTAAGCGCAGCCTCGCCGTCAGTGTAGCAGCCAGCACGGTCCGGCAGGGCTGCTCGGCGGGGAGCCTCGCGCCCGGTCATCGAGCGCAAGTGATTTCGCTTCGCTCACGCCGCTCGGATGGTGCAGAATGTGGCCGTCAATCGCTGCGCGCTTCGTCGCGGGCGCGAACTGCTGGCCTTCGTGCTCGCATTCGCTCGCAGCTACGGCTGCCAGCATGCTGGACTTAGCCGCTGGCGCGGACAGTCCGACAGGCTGATAGCGCGGCAAGCCCGAAAGGCCGCTGGGAGGAAGGGATGAGAATCGCGAAAATCCTCGGCATCGTGGCGCTGGTGTATGTGCTGCTCGTGACCGTGTTCGAGAGCCTGCTGGGCTACTTCCAGCCCCAAGGTCCGGGCACTCTGGTCATCACCACCACGGACGCCGACGGGAATCCTCACGATCGCGTGCTGTCCGAGCTCGAAAGTGACGGCAAGGCCTATGTGGCGGTGAACCACTGGCCGCGGGCTTGGTATGGCCATGTGCTGGCCAATCCAGAGGTCACGATCCGACGCGGCGAGGATCCCGTCGGGCAACCTCACACCGCCGTCGCCGTCGCCGGCGAGGAGGAGGTGAGGGTGGCTGCGGACAACCCCACCGGGGTCGTCTTCCGAATCCTCACCGGCTTTCCGCCGCGGCATTTCGTGCGGCTCGATCCGAAGGACGAAACCGCGCCATCGAGCGCCCCGTAACGCGCACGAGCCCCTTAGGCAGCCGTTACGGCCGTTCCGCTGGCTGTGACCATGAGCATGCTGCCGCCCTGTCCCACCACCTCGTAGTCGAGGTCCACGCCGACCACGGCATTGCCGCCCAAGTCCTGCGCCGCGTATTCCATCTCTTCGAGCGCAATCTGGCGCGCTTTCTGCAACTCCTTCTCGTAGGAGGCGGAGCGGCCGCCGACGATGTCACGGATGCCGGCGAAGAAATCGCGGAAGATGTTGGCGCCGACGATGGCCTCGCCGGTGACGATGCCGTGGTAGTTGCGGATGGCCTTGCCTTCGATGTTCTGGGTGGTGGTGAGGATCATGGGTTCGCCTTGGTTGCAGGAAGCCGCAAGGATGCGTGCCGACGCGGCAACCGGCAAGCCCAAGATTGGGCGATGAGTCCGGTGAGTCGTACACTCACCTGACGTTGCCGATTTGGGGGGATGAGATGCCGGGACCGCTTGCCGATCTGCGTGTGGTGGAGCTCGCCACGGCCATTCAGGGGCCAGCGGTCGGGTTGCACTTTGCCAACATGGGCGCGGATGTCATCAAGGTGGAACCGCCCATGGGCGATGCCAGTCGCTACCACCGGGGCGTCAACAACAAGCTGCCGGCGGATGCCTATACCTCGCAGTTCATCGCCATGAACAAGGGCAAGCGCTCGTTGGTGCTCGACTTGCACGTCGCGCCGGGCGCCGATGTGATGCATGCCCTGCTCGCCACGGCCGATGTCTTTATCAGCAACTACCGCGCCGAGGCCCTCGGCCGGATGACGCTGGACCCAGACGCCCTCTCCGAGCGCTATCCGAACCTGGTGGTGGGCCACGTCAACGGTTTCGGGCCGCACGGCCCGGACGCCGCCAAGGCCATGCTCGACGGCGCGGCCCAAGCCCGCGGCGGAATCGCCAGCATGACCGGTCAGCCCGGCGAGACCGCAACGCCGCCGGGCGCGGCCATTGCCGACCACGCCGGCGCCATGCAGCTCGCCCTCGCTTGCGTCACGGCGCTCGCAGCTCGGGCCGGGAACGGCCGCGGCCAGGTGGTGCGGACCTCCTCGCTCGGGGCACAGCTTTGGCTGCAGATGTGGGAGCTACAGCACTCGTTCCTCACCGGCACGCCGCTGTCCCGGGAAGGCGGACATCACCCCAACATCAAGGCGCCCTATGGCATGTACACGTCCCAAGATGGCGTCGATGTGCTGTTCGTGGCGGCCATGACGGACGATGCCTGGAGCGAGTTCTGGATCTTTGCGGATCGCCCCGAAACCATCCTCATGGAGGAGTGGAACACGCCCGGCAAGCGCATCGGCGTGACGGGCGCGGACGACGGCGTGGCCGAGATTCGCGCCCTCATGCGGGACGCCTTCGCGAGCAAGCCGTGGCGCGAGTGGGAAGCCTTCTTCGCCACCCAGCCGGAGATCATCTGGGAGCGCGTGCGCGGCCATGGCGACATTCCCACCGACCCGCAGAACGTGGCCAACGACTACGTCGTCGATCTGGACTTGCCGGTTAGCGGCACCACCCCAACCGTCGGCACCCTCATGCACTTCAGCAGAACGCCGACGCCGCATCCGTCCCCGCCCCCTGCGCTCGGCGCCGACACCGCCGAAATCATGGCGGAACTTGGCTTCGACGACGAGACGGCAAACCGCGTGATGGCGCACGCAACCGCAACCCGCGACGCAATGCGCGCTGCCCTCCTAGGCGCAGACTGACAACCCCTCGCCTTAAGCCACCACTGGCAACACTTCGCAGCCCACGCGTTCTAGCACGTCGAAGCGTGTGTCGAAGTTCGGCAGGATCATCACCTGGTCGAGGCCCACTTCCGCGAGCTCCAGCAGGCGTTCGGCGAGGGCTTCGCGGGTGCCGATCATGGATGACGCTTGCAGCACCTCCGGGGTCAGGAACCGTTCCTCTTCCGGCAGCACCCAGCAGTTGTGGCCGGCGTGGATGCGCTGGTGGCGGCGGTCCTCGGGATGGCTCTCGATCATGGCGCGGTAGTCGTCCCAGATGCCGGCGAGGGCGCCGGAAGGCTGGCGGCCGAAGTTGCGGAACTGGTCGTAGGCGAAGTGGACTCCGGCCATAGCCATCGCCCCGCATTCCGCCTTGACGCGGGGGGAATCCACCGCTTCGCCCGGGTCCAGCACCACCATCGTGGTGAGACCCGTGGTGTAGTAGGCGTCGCGGTTGATCTCGCGTCCGGCGTTGCGGGCGCCGTCCTCGATCATGCGCCAGATGTTGAGCATGACGGCGCGATTGGCCGGCATGGCGAGCACCGCGCCGTCGCCGTGCCTGCCGGCGAGCCCGAGCGACTTGGGGCCGAAGCCGGATACGTAGAGCGGGATGCGGTCCTCGAAGTTGACGAAGCCGTCGTCGGGCATGATGTGGCGGATGGGGCGTTCTTCGCCGCCCCGCCGGAACATCGCTTCCTCCCCGCAGAGCAGCGGCGCGAGGGTTTCGAGGTAGGCGTCAAATTCGCGGATGCGCTGCGGCGGGAATCCCATCACCCGCATGGCGGTGTTGCCACTGCCAACGCCGAAGAAGGTGCGCCCCGGTGCCAGCGCGTTGATGGTGGCGATGCCGGAGGCGTTGTTCGGCGCCGGCCGCGTGCCGGTGATGGCCACTCCCGTGCCGAGATGGATCGACTTCGTGCGCACCGCCGCCAGCGCCAGGGCCGCGTAGCAGTCCGACCAGAGCATCTGGCTGTCGGCGAGCCAGGCGTGGGAATAGCCGAGTTCCTCGGCGCGAACGATGTAGTCGATGTCCTTGACGTGGGAAGCGACGCAGATGCCGATGTCCATGCGGTATTCCTTGATGACGGGCCTTTAGGGTGTGGTTGCCGCAAACGCCAAGAGCGATGCGCGCGGCAGGGCGGGGTTGCCGAAGTAAGCGATGCTGCGGCGGTCTTCGCTCATCACGGCAAGCAGCGCCTCGCGGTCGCCGGAGAGGTTCACCACCTCATCGCAAGCAAGCTCTTCGGCGGCGAAGAATGCGAGCAGGCGTTCGCCCACATCGATCAAGTGCATGGGGATCTGTGTGACGCCGACGATCCAGCGATCGCTGCAGGAGGCGACGAAGGCGCGCACGAAGGTGGGCAGCTTGCGCTCTCGCGGCGAGATGTCGAGGAGCCCGCCCTCGACGATGCCCGGGCCCACCTGAATCGCGGACTCGAACATGCCTTGGTGATAGTCGTTGCGGCCAACGATGGCGACGTCGCGTTCGCCGCCGTCGCGCACGCCGAGCACGCGGGTGTAGCCATGCGGCGTGATTTCGCTCAGCACTTCGCCCTGCACTTGGAGAAGGCCCAGGGGCGAGACGGGATCGAACACCGAAACGAAGCCGCTGCCGAGCACGAGGGTTTGCCCGCTGCCCGTCAAGGCGTCGACCGGGGCAACGCCGGGCCCCATGATGCGTGGATCGAAACTCCGGGCGGCAAGCTGCGCGAGCACGATGTCGGCGCTGCCGGCACCGTCCCCGTCGTCACCGGCGGCAGCAATGGTGCTGAACGTGATGCCCGCATTCTCGCCGCCACGCAACGCTGCAACGAAGCCGGTGGCGGACAGACGCTCCTCGAACCGTTGCGTCGCGGTCATCGGCAACGTGATGACCCCGGAAACAAGCGGCGCCTGAAAGCGCGGATCAGGCTGGTCCTGGCAACCTGCAAGGCAAGCCGCTACCGCAACCAACAAGCTCACAGCACCGCCGCGCCAGTCAATCAAGATCGCGTCCTTCCAAGAGGAACGCGCCTTGCGGCGCGGTGGAGGGCAAGATGCCCTCCCTCCGGAGGCCCACCGGACAGCGTGCTGCGTCAACCGAGGTCGTCCTCGGAGGGAGGGCGTCCCGCCCTCCACTGTGCGGCAGGGCGTGTGTATCCGGCACGAAACTGCGATTTTCGGTCGCCTCGCTGCCCTCGGTACCGTCCCCACCGGATGGGTGTGCCGTCAATCGAGGTCGTGTCCTTGGAGGGAGGGCGTCTCGCCCTCCACCGCGCATGGCGCGTTTGTCCAAATGCGCGAATCTCGATCTGAAGTGCTCTCCCGGCGGCCATCCCGACACCCGCGCGCACTTCGAGGGAGGGCGAGATGTCCTCCCTCTCGATGGGGCGCAGCTTGATCATAGGCTCAAGCCATGCGAATCGGCAGCGAGCGATATCGCGTTCCCGTTGCGGCGAACAAGGCATTGGAGAGCGCCGGCGCCACCGGTGGCACGCCGGGTTCGCCAACGCCGGCGGGAAGCCGGCCACCGGACGGCACCACATGCACCTTCGTCGGCGGCGCCTCGTTCATCCGCAGCATCGGGTAGTCGTGGAAGTTGCTCTGTTCCACCATGCCGTCCTTCATGGTGATCTCGCCGTGGAGCGCGAGCGACAGGCCGAACACCACGGCGCCCTCCATCTGCGCGGCGCAGGTGTCGGGATTGACGTGGGTGCCGCAGTCTAGGGCGACATAGGAATTGGTCACTTTCGGTCGACCGGCCTCCATGCGGGCTTCGAGCACCACCGCTACGTAGGAGCGGAAGCTGTGATGCACGGCAAAGCCGAGGCCCGTGCCTTCCGGGCGCTCCCGATCCCAGTCGGACAGTTCCCGCACCTTCTCGATCACGTGGCGCAGCCGGCCGATGTCCATCGCGTGTCCAGGCGGCGGCTGCATTCCGGGCACCTCCATCTCGCCGCCTTCGGCGAGCATTTCGAGGCGGTGCTCGATGGCGTCGCGGCCGCCGAGGGCAGCCATTTCGTCGGCGAAGACGTTGGCGGAGAAGCTGTGGAAGATGTTGCACACCGAGCGCATCCAGCCGACACGCACGCCGGGGCGGATGCCGGCCGACTCCATGCGCTGGTTGCTGACCCGATAGGGCAGGTTGGTGAAGCCCATCTCCAGCTCCCACTCCGCCGGCATCAGCGCCTGGCCCGAGAAGACGGTGGTGATGGACGGGAACGCCGTGCGTTGCAGCCAGGCGGTGGGGTGTCCCTTCTCGTCCACCATGGCACGGTGGAACTGCGCACTGGCCGCGTGGTAGTAGTCGTGGCGGACGTCGTCTTCGCGGGTCCACTGCACGCGCACGGGCCGCTTCAGCCGCTTCGACAGTTCCACGGCCTCGAGCACGAAGTCCGGCTTCGACTTGCGCCCGAAGGCACCGCCGAGCAGGGTGACGCGGATGTCCACGTTCTCGAGCGGCATGGACAGATACTGCGACACAAGGCCTCGCGTCGATTGCGGGTCCTGCACGGACGCAAACACCTGACACTTGCCGTCCTCGACGCTGGCGACCGCGGCTGGCGGCTCCATCGGCATGTGGCCCAGGAATGGCGTTTCGTACACCGCCGAAAGTTCCTGCCCGTCCGAGTCGAAGGCAGCGTCCACGTTGCCGATGTCGAACAGCGTCTGGCCGGGCGACTCGAGCATGCGCCTGAGTTCCGCCGTCAGCGGCTCGCTGCCGAAGCTCTGGTTCGGGCTGGCCGTCCATTCGATGTCGAGTTCACGGGCGACGCTGAGCGCCGTCCAGGTGTCTTCGGCAAGAACCGCGACTCCTCCCCAAGGCGCGAACATCGGCCCGGCCGGCGGTGCTGGATCAATGACCTCAAGCCCAATCAGGCCTGCACGCGGTTCTGGGTCCGCGACCTTGGCAACGCCGCCACCAAGCCACGGACAGCGCACGATGACGGCGGTGGCCATGTTCGGCAGCTTCACGTCGGCGCCGTAGTTGCCCTTGCCGCGGGCGATGTCGCCGTTGTCCACATGCACCACCGGCTTGCCGATGAACCGATGTTCGGCCTCGGACTTGCGCGAGACCTTCTCGGGCACGGGGAGCGCGGCAGCATCGGCGGCGAGTTCGCCGTAGTCGGCGCTTTGGCCGCTGCCGGCATGGGCAACCTTGTGGTTCTCGGCGCTCACTTCGTCAAGTGCAACGCCCCATTTGGCCGCCGCGGCCTGGCGCAGCATCAACCTTGCCGCTGCACCAGCGTCGCGCAGTCGGTCGTAGTTCATCAGGATGCTGCGCGAGCCGTCGGTGTTCTGGTCGCCGTACTTGGCGTCGCCAGGTGCCTGCGCGAGCTTGACGCGGCTCCAGTCGGCATCGAGCTCGTCTGCCACCACCTGGGCGATTGCCGTGCGGATGCCCTGGCCCATCTCCGAGCGGTGCGAGGTGACGGTAACCGTTCCATCGGTGTCGAGGGCGACGAAGAGGTTCGGCTCGAAGGCCGCGGTGACGCTGCCGTCCGGCAGGTTGGCGCGTGTCGGCAGGGCGGCACCCAGGACAAAGACGCCCGACCCCTTGAGGAAGTCGCGCCGGGAAACGTTGGCGATGTTCATGCTGCGTCCTCCTCACTGCCGGTAGCTGTGGCGTCGTAGGCTGCGACCTCGTGGATGGCGGCGCGGATGCGCGCGTAGGTGCCGCAGCGGCAAATGTTGCCGATCATGGCGGCGTCGATGTCGGCATCGCTTGGACTGTCGTTGCCCTCGAGCAGGGCCGCCGCCGCCATGAGTTGGCCCGACTGGCAGTAGCCGCACTGCGGCACGTTGTTTGCCTCCCAGACCTCAACCAGCTTGGGGTGGTTCTCGTGCAGCGCCTCGATGGTCGAGATGGCCTGGTCGGCAACCGTCGAAACCGGCGTCTGGCACGAACGGGCGATGTTGCCGTCGACGTAGATCGTGCAGGCACCGCAATAGCCGCCGCCGCAGCCGTACTTGGTGCCGGTGAGATCGAGATGATCCCGCAGCACCCACAACATCGGCGTGTCCGGCGCGACGTCTACCGCGACCGTCTGCCCGTTGACGCTGAGTTCGTATCGCATGAGCGTTTCTCCCCTCCGAATGCTTGGACTCTACTGTGCCCCGACCGGGTGCCGCAAGCGCAACCCACCGAGGACACCGGGTCGCCGACGTGCAAGGAACAAGCCGAGGCGCCCCTCG
>VXSY01000133.1:36865-50245 GCA_009837725.1 Gammaproteobacteria bacterium
CCCTCGCTTCGAGTCAAATCCTGAAACCATCAATGCGTTACGCAATTGGTTCCATGCGAGGGCTCTACTTCCCCGCCAAGGCGTCCTCGACCAGCGCCATTGCCGCCTCGGAAGCCAGGCCAACTCCCACCTCCACATTGGGCTCAATGCCGGAGCGAGAGCGCCTGTCCACCACCGTCATGCCACGGGTGAGTTCGCCGGCGAGTTCCACCGTGACCGCGCACGACTCGGTGTCTAGGAGTTCGGGGTGGGTTACGGCGAGCACGGCGCATGGATCGTGCAGGGAGGCTCGACGGGTACCTGTGAGCGAGTCGAGCCGATCCAGGAGGAACGTGAAGGACTCGGTTGCGAGCTTGCCGGCGGGCGTGTCGATCTGCCGCACGCGGCCCAGAACCGCATCGTCCACGGATAGTTGGTGGGTGAGGTTGAGGCCGCACATGATGAGTCGCGTGTCGCTGCGGAAGACGCGCGCGGCTGCTTCTGGATCGGCGTAGATGCTGAACTCGGCTGTGGCCGTGACGTTGCCGTTGTCGGTGCTGCCGCCCATGATCGAGATGCCGGCGATGCGCTTTGGCCAAGTTGGGTCGCGGGCTATGGCAAGCGCGACGTTGGTGAGGGGGCCGATGGCGACGATCCACGTGTCGCGGTCACTCGCTTCGAGCAGGAAGTCCACGGCGTGACCTTCGGCCAACGCCCGGTCGTGGCCCGGCAAGGCGACGCCGCCGAGGCCGGATTCGCCATGCACGACGCGGGCGTCCCTGGCTACGCCGAGCAGCGACGTGTCGGCGCCGGCAACTACTGGCGTGTCCACGCCGAGCACGGCGGTGACAGCGAGTGCATTGGCTGCGGTCGCCTCAAGCGGCGCGTTACCGGCCACAGTAGTGATGCCCACCACGTCCGCATGGCGGTGCGCCAGAATCAGCGCAATGGCGTCGTCGTGGCCGGGGTCGCAGTCGATGATCATGCGCTGCATGGCTTTCCTTTCGCTCATTGCTTGTCTCCGGAATCGACGACGGCGTGGCGGCGTCAGCCGGCATCGTAGATGGATTGCATTTGCCACACCTCCAAGGACTTGAGCTCGGTTGGCGAACCTTGGGAGCGGAGGCTCAAGCCGGTGCTGTCTTCGCGGTCAGGATAGACACGGGCCGCCACGCACTGCCGATCATTGACGAAAACCTCGACTACGCTCCGATCCACGAACACGGTGAGTTCGAGGGGCTCGTCCTGTGCCAGCCGCAAATGTGCCGTTTCCGGAGCGCGGGCACGCACGTCCGAGGCGGTGGAGGAGCAGGAGGTGTCGAGGGTCACCAGGCTGCCTCTCGGTCGTTCCCGGAGCACGTTGTCGGCATAGCCGCGGTCGCGGTAGAAGGCGATGCGGGTGAACTCCTCCCGCCCCGGGGAGACCAGGACGTCGAGCGCCACCATGCTGGCGGAGCTTGGAGCGATGGTGGCGCGGATTTCCACGGCGTCGCCGCCGAGGCCTGGCAGCATCTCATCTCGGTTGGCGTCGATGGTTCGCCCGCCAAGCGATGTTTGTTCGCCCCGAAGCGCCTGCACGCCTTCCACCGGGCGCATCGCGAGCTCGCCGTACTCGTCGAGCGACAGCCGCCTCGGCAGCGTCATGATCTGGTTCCAGCCGGCCGTCGGCTTGCCGGGGTTCATGTTGAAGATGACGATCACGTCTTCGCCATCGGGGGTCGCCGAAGGGGCGTGGACGCCCGACGGCCCCGACGGCCCCATGTTGAACTTGCCGCCAGCCGTCACCTTGAGCTTCTGCCGCTCCGTGTCGTAGTCGCCGATGAGGTACTGGCCACCGCTCATGTGGCTGTAGAACAGCAGGATGTGGCGCTCGCCGATGGGCCAGAAATACGGGCAAGCGCCGTCGTCACCCACGAGCGTGTAGTGGTCGTCTTCGACGAACGGATGCAGGTACTCCCAGTGCGCGAGGTCCGTTGAGCGCAGCAGGAAGTCCGCGGCCACCGGCTTGCCGCCCGGCCCGCTTGGCGTCTGGCCAGCGGAGAGCGAGTAGTAGAAGCCCCCCTGCTTCCAGATGCAGGGATCGAACACGCGGTAGGGTAGGGTGCCACCGTCCGGTGCCTCAATCGGAATCACCGGTGCGTTGCCGACCTTGGTCCAGTTGAGGAGCAGCGGGTCCGAGGAGGTCGCCACCATGTTGCCGGCCTGGGTGCCGTGATACATGGCGATCACCCGATCCTCCTCCACCAGCGTCGCGCCGGAGAAGCAGCGATCCTCTGGGTCGGGATAGATGCAGTAGGGCAGGTCGCGCCAATGGATGAGGTCGTCGCTGACGGCGTGCCCCCAATGCTGGCGCGTGTCCTCCGGCGGATATGCCTGATAGAAAAGATGCCACCGCCCCTGCCAGAAACACAGCCCGTTGGGGTCGTTCAGCATCGCTTCGGGATTTACGTAGTGGTAAATCGGCCGATGCCGGTCACCTGCATACCCTTCCCGCGCCCGCAGCATTCGCTTGAGCAGCGGATTGCCCGCCAATGCGGCTTCCTGCTCGGCAAGGGTGGCGGGAAAGACGGTATGGGGAACCTTGGAGCGACGATCGGACATATGCGGACTCGTACGTGAAATGGCTCAAGCGTCAAGCATATCCCCAACAGGCGAGCGGGGTGTTGAAGGACGTGTTGGCAAGTCCGACAGCTTCATGCAACTCGCAATGGGCCTGTGTTCTTGGGTCCGGAGAAGGCGATTGGGTCGGCAATGGCGCCGACCTCGGCGAACAGGCGGCCCGTGGCCGGGGGATGGGGTTCGTAGTCGGAATAGGTTGCGAATAGACGATTCTCCTTTCGGGAAACGTGCCCGGGCCGGCGGAGCCCGCTCGCACTCCTCACCTCGGATCAATCGGGTGCTGGCAATGGGGATACGCCAAGTTCTCGTAGAAACGCGTTGTGCTTTGCCGTCGATTCACTGATCTGTTTGTCGAACTCGACCAAATCGGTGTGCGTTGCCGACAGGTCGATCTCGACCTCCGGCTTGGCTGTGCTGACATAGCGGGAGATGTTCAGGTTGAAGTCGTTATCCTTGATCTCGTCCATTTCTACGCACCGGGCGTACCGCGCTATCCGCTCTGGGCGCTCCCGGTAGGTGTCGACGATCTTCGCGATGTGCTCGTCGGACAGGAAGTTCTGGCGTTTACCCTTCTCGAAGTGTTCGGAGGCGTTGATTAGCAGTACGTCGTTGGGCTTCTTGCACTTCTTCAGCACCAGAATGCACACTGGAATGCCGGTCGAGTAAAACAGGTTGGCCGGCAGGCCGATGACGGTGTCGATGTGCCCGTCTTCAAGCAGCTTGCGGCGGATCTTCCCCTCGGCACCGCCCCGAAACAGCACGCCGTGGGGCAGGACGATCGCCATTACGCCCTCGTCCTTGAGGTAGTGGAAGCCGTGGAGCAGGAATGAGAAATCCGCCGCGGACTTCGGGGCCAGCCCGTAATTCTTGAAGCGCATGTCCTCGCCCAAGGCCTCGTTCGGGGTCCAGCGGTAACTGAAGGGCGGATTGGCGACTACGGCGTCGAACTGGCGTTTCCTGGCCGGGTTGGTCTCGCGGAGCAAGTCCCAGTCGTTGGTGAGCGTATCGCCGTGAAAGATCTCGAACTCCGAATCCTTCACGCCGTGCAGCAGCATGTTCATCCGCGCGAGGTTGTAGGTGGTGATGTTCTTCTCCTGCCCGTAGATCCTGCCGATCCCATGAGGGCCCATCCGATTGCGCACGTTGAGCAGCAGCGAGCCCGAGCCACAGGCGAAGTCCATGACACTGGTCAGGTGCGCGCGCTTGCCGGTTTTCGGTTCCTGACTGTCGAGCGTGACGATCTTGGAAAGGACGTCCGAGACCCGTTGCGGCGTGTAGAACTCGCCGGCCTTCTTGCCCGAACCGGCGGCGAACTGGCCGATCAGGTACTCGTAGGCATCGCCCAAGGCATCGCTGTCCGTGGAGAACTCCGCGAGGCCCTCGGCAAGCTTGGTGATGATCGTGCAGAGCTTAGCGTTGCGGTCCTCGTAGGTCTTGCCGAGCTTATCGGAGCCGAGATTGATCTCCGAAAACAGTCCCGAAAACGTGCTCTGGAAGGACTCGTTCTCGATGTACTTGAAGCCCGCCTGGAGCGTGGTGAGAAGCTCGCCGTCTTGGGTGCGGGCCATGTGGGCTATTTCGCTCCAGAGATGCTCCGGGCGGATGACGTAATGCGCCTTGAGGCGCATCTGTTTCTCGAAGGCCAACTCATCAGCAGGGTTCTGCTCGTACCAAGCAGCAAGGGGTGAACGCCCGTCACTGCGTCCCTGGTAGTCGCGACCGAGCTCCTTCCTCGCGGCTCGTTCGTAGTTGTCCGAGAGGTAGCGCAGGAACAGGAACGCGAGCATGTAGTCGCGGAAGTCGTCCGCGTTCATTGCGCCGCGGAGCTGGTCCGCGATCGCCCAGAGCGTTACGCCAAGCTGCTTTTGTTCGTTCCCTGTCATGGGTTAGCCAGTATGGGTAACGAACGCGTAGTGCGCGTCCAGTTTCTCGAGAATATCACCAAACAGCGCCAAATTTTCCGGTACGAGATAGTCGGACTCATAGTAGTACACATTCTTGTGCGCCAGCGCGTTCACGATTCGGGCGTTCTCCTCTGGGTCCTTTAGGCCGATGGTATCTAGTGCATGGCCAATCCTACCGACTCCTAGGAACGACGACACGCTCTCCAGCACTTGGCGGAGAAGGGCCAGGTGATATGCACGGACATCGTTCCCTTGCTGAGCTTGCTTGAGCACTTGAAGTAGACGGAGGTGATAGAGAAACACGTCGCTCTTGTGGGTCTCCAGCGACACTTCGCCGTGTTTCTCGCCCAGGATCCTCGCCTTCGTTTTCTGCTTGTACTTAGTGCTCTTTTCGCCCTTCGTCAACCAATCGAACATGATGGAAAACAACCCGACGTGATGGGTGGCAATGATAATCTTCCGTTCTTCGAAATGCTCTTCGATCAGATCGTGTAGCGTCGATGCGGTTACGAAGATGTTGTGGTCGTCGAGGCTTGAGACTGGATCGTCGATGAATATATGGCGGGGCTGAACGTCTGCCCACCCTTCGACTTCCATCATCGCCAGAAAGAAGCACCACACGAAGATCCGCTCCTCGCCACGAGAGATCTTCATCGATGGAACGTCACCAGGCTGCGTGCCCGATGGGAAAAACGAAATCGACTCGATTCCGCTCTCCGCATCAGGATGCATGACGAAGCGGAAATCGTAGCTCGGTCTGTACGGTTCCAGTTTCGCGCGTACATCCAGTTCGTTGAGGTCGGCGTGGAGCCTGCTGAGACTGCTCCGGAGGACGGTGAGTCGCATGTTTGCCTCAGCGTTCTCTATGTCATTGTTCCAGACGAAGAGGTCCTCGCTGTACGCGTTGTAGTAGATGCCCGAATGTGACCCGTCTGCGTTTTTCGTTAGGTCCTTGTACGCGACTGACAATCGGGTTTTCCCAACTGAGTTGAAACCAAACAGCAACTGAATGCTCGTAGTGTCTTGGACTAACTCAGACGCAATGCTCTCGATGGACGTCATGCGGCCTCCAGACTTGGAAATAGCTGCTGCATCAGCCCCTTCTTATGCTGCCTCATGGCTTCGAGCTTCCGACTCTCCGCGGTGACCATATCGTCCAGGGAGCCAAGGCAGTGCGCGATGCGCTGCTGTTCGTGAACCGAAGGAATCAGAATAGGCAGGTTGCGGAATACCGCGCGGGAGATGTTGTAGCGCGTCGCGCCTTGTGCCCCACGCGAGAGGTGTTCTCTGGCCGGCGCTGAACGAAGCAGGTGTCCCAGGAAAGAGGGATCTGGTGATTTTCCTTCGTCAAACCGAAATAGCGTGCAGAACGAGTTCAAATAACAATTGCGGATTTCTTCGAGTAACACGCTCGACATCCCAGCTTCTTCTGGTGTTTCCGAGGAGACGGTGAAGAACACGTCGCCTTTGGCAACAGCTCTTTGCGACTCGTGGTCCGCAACATTGACTGAGCGTAGGTCAGCCGTGTTGGTGAATGCATTTGAGAACACGTTCATGTAGGGGACGAAAGTAGCGTCGCCGGTATCGAAGTCTTTGGCGGTCTTGCCGGTGAGTGAAGAAAGGAAACTGCCCTGAGTCCCCAGAACTTTCGTCTCCCATTCCGCCGCATGCCGAAACTCCGGAAACCGCATCCGCGGGACTTTTTCGCCGGGCTTGGGAAAGAGCTGCTGCATCAGTCCCTGCTTGTGTTTCCGCAGGGCGTCGATCTTCCGGCCCTCCGCAGTGATCAGGTCGTCCAGCGAGTCTAAGCAGTCTGCGATCTTTCGCTGCTCACGCAGCATCGGCGTCGGAATTGGCATTCGCATCAGGTCGTCGTTTGTGATGGACAAGCGATCATGGCGAGCGCCGGTGTTGGAAACGCGCCGCATATAGCCGTGCCAGTGGGAGGACCTGAAGTAGTGAGCGAAAAAGCCATTGTCGTCGCTTCGAAAACGAAACACCGTATAGATCGGGGAAACGACGCCTGTTCCAATCTCGTTCTTGGAGATGGGTCCGACTGGCGCGATGGCCGAACTGCGAGGATTGTAGACGTAGTCGCCGGCTTCCACGATGAAATAGTTGTCGGTGTTCGTGGCGATGCCTTTATCGAAGTACTCCCGTTGATCGACCACACCATGTTCTGCGGAGTTCGTCAGGGCTTTCAGGTTTGCACCGCGAAAGTTCCGCTGGATGATCCGCTTGGCCAACTTCCTGAGGGGTAGGCGCTCCCACGGTGGCTCGTCAAGGAATTCGGCAAAGCGCAGCTTCGGCAACAAGCACGATTGTTTGGCGGCGGTCATCGTGCACTCGCCTGCTCGTAGGCGTTGAGCCCCGAAATGTCCCGGCCCTCCGCCCGCTTCTTCAGCACCGGAACGAGATCGGCCATCAGCGCGAGTTCCCGCTCGCGGCGTTCGCGCCAGCCTAAGCCCAGCGGTGCCATCAGGTCGGTGAGCTGCTCGCCATCGAAGATCATGCGCTGGAGAATGTCGTCGACGAAGGCGGAAAGCGACTCTTTCGTCAGGCCGTGGGCGCCGGCGAGGTCGTCGATTTCTTGCGCCTGCTTCTCGGCCCTGAAGCGCAGGTAACCCGATCGAACTTCGGTTTCGTCGAGTCCCTCGCCTGCCTCGATGGAATGCACATACTCGGCAATGTCCTCGCGTACGCCCAGGAAACTGGCGTCGGACCAAATCAACCCGATCAGTCGCTCGCGGGTGATCTCGACCCTCCTGGGATCCTGGCTGGAGTAACGAGCGATCAGCGTCATGATGTAGTCGTAATCGATCAGAGCGGAGGAGAAAAGGACGAGCTCGAAGTCGAGCTCGTCTATATCGGCGTTGGGGGGCTTGCCACCTTCGCCCGGCCTACCCCGCTGTTCCTTGAGCCGCTGTGCGGTTTCTAGGTAAGCGCCGCGGAAGGCCCGAAGATCGTCCTTCGGGAGAGTCTGCTCGATCTCCTCTCGCTGCTCGCCGGTTAGGTCCGTGTACTGGTCGAGCTGGGTCTGGAGGCGCTGTACCTCCTTGAACTGCTTGACGAACTGGACCCGAGCGTGATCGCCCATCAGGTTGTTGACGTGCTCGGGCTTCGCTTCCAGCCCCTGCGACTGCATGAACTCATCGAGGTCAGCGATGGCCTGCCTGAAGCGCCCAATCGTGACCGGCGCTTCGTCCACGAGCCAGATCCCGCGGGCTTGGTCGGGCTGTGCTCCGGAGAATAGCGCAATGGCCGCGTCCACGCTGTCCTGTTGTTGGCGGAAGTCGAGGATGTGGCCGTAAGGCTTGGTCTGGTTGAGGACGCGGTTGGTACGGGAGAAGGCCTGGATCAGGCCATGATGTTTGAGGTTCTTATCGACATAGAGGGTGTTGACGTGCTTGGCATCGAAACCGGTCAAAAGCATATCGACAACTATGGTCAGGTCGATCTTCTCTGCGCCCTTTCGCGGCAAATCGTGGTTGGGGAACTGCTGGTCCTTGATGCGCTGCTGGATGTCCTGGTAGTAGAGGTCGAAGTTATAGATGTCATGGTTGGCGCCGTAGCGCTGGTTGTAATCGCCGATGATGGCCTTGAGCGCGGCCTTCTTACCCTCGGGGTCGTGCCGGTTGTCCTCCTTCTCCTGCGGCAGGTCCTCCTGGATCTGCTGCACGTCCTTGTTGCCCTCCGCCGGCGGCGAGAACACGGCCGCGACCTTGAGTGGCGAGAACTCCGGGTCCGCGGTCTGCCGCTCGGCTTGCAGCTTCTTGAAAACCTCGTGGTACTCGATGGCATCGTTGATGGAGGCGGTGGCGAGCAGCGCGTTAAAGCACCGGTCTCCCGTCGCGGCGTCGTGCTTCTCGAGGATGGCCTGGGCAACAGCCTGCTTGGTGAGCGCTTGGCCCGGCTTGGATACCGGGGCGTCCCCGGGCTTGTAGTAATCGACGTGAAAGCGCAGGACGTTGCGATCTTCGATGGCGTTGGTGATGGTGTAGGCGTGGAGTTGCCTATCGAACAGGTCCTCGGTGGTCCGCAGGGTGGCGGTGTCCCCTTCGATCTTCTTGGTGGTCGCGTTGTCCTCGAAGATCGGCGTGCCGGTAAAGCCGAAGAGCTGCGCGTTCGGGAAAAACTCCCTGATGGCCCGGTGATTTTCGCCGAACTGCGAGCGGTGGCACTCGTCGAAGATGAACACCATCCGCTTGTTCCGGAGATGCTCAAGCCGCCGCTTGAACGTGGACCGCCGCCGCGCGGGGTTCTGTTGGTTGCGCCCGCCATTCTCGTCGAGCGCCAGGCCGAGCTTCTGGATGGTCGTGACTATGACCTTGTCCGCGTAGTCGTCGGACTCGAGGCGGCGAACGAGCGCCGCGGTGTTGGTGTTTTCCTCAACGCAGTTCTCTTGGAAGCGATTGAACTCTTCGCGAGTTTGGCGGTCGAGGTCTTTGCGGTCCACGACAAACAGGCATTTATGGATACTCTCGTCCGTCTTGAGTAGCGTCGAGGCCTTGAATGAGGTGAGCGTCTTGCCCGAACCGGTAGTGTGCCAGACGTAGCCGTTGCCGCAGTTCTGCTCGATGCAATCGACAATGGCCTTCACCGCATAAACCTGGTACGGACGCATCATCAGCAGTTTCTGCTCGGTCGCGATGAGGACCATGTACTTGCTGATGGTCTCGCCAAGCGCGCATTTGGCTAGGAATCGGTCGGCGAACTCGTCAAGGTGGGTGATCCTAGCGTTGTCCTTGTCGGCGAACTGGTAAACCGGAAGGAATTGCTCTTCTGCGTCGAAGGTAAAGTGCCGTGCGTTGTTGTTGGCAAAGTACCAAGTGTCCGCGCGGTTGCTGACGATGAAGAGTTGCACGAAGCAGAGCAACGAGCGGGTGTACCCGTTGCCGGGGTCGTTCTTGTACTCGACGATCTGCTCCATCGCCCGGCGGGGGCTGATCCCGAGCGACTTCAACTCGATCTGGGCAACGGGGACACCGTTGATCAGCAGCATGACATCGTAGCGGTGATGGCTGTATTCCGTGTTCATGCGAAGCTGGTTGACAACCTCGAAGTGGTTCTTGCACCAGTCCTTGATGTTGACGAGTGTGTAGTTGAGCGGCGTGCCGTCGTCCCGGGAGAACGACTCCCGGTTGCGGAGGGACCGTGCCGCTTCATACACGTCGGGTTTGACGATCTCGTCAAGGAGCCGCTGGAACTCGCCGTCCGTGAGCTTGACTCGGTTGAGGGCTTCGAACTTTCGCCGGAAGTTGGCTTCGAGTGTGGCTCGGTCGCGTATGTCGGAGCGATACTCATACTTGAGGTCCCGCAGCTTCTCGACTAGCGCCTGTTCGAGCTCGCGTTCGGGGGTGGTCATCACCATCGAGAAGGTACGCTCGCCTTGGCGTTTGGCGAACGACCCGGGTTGCCCGAAGCCGAGTGCCGACGCAACGGGAGGCTGGCTTCCAAGCCGCGATTGAACGGAAGGATATCGTCGCGGATGGCCGGCTCCATCATTGCGCTTCTCCGTCGGTGTTCGACCAGAGAATGGCGTGGTCAGTCTCAATACTCTTGAGCGGCTCGTCGTCCGCCGTGATCACTACCACAACCGGCCGTCCACGCTTGACGACCGACACCGGTTCGGCGCGGGCCAGGTCGGTCAGTTGGCCGAAGCCGTACTTCGCGTCCCTTTTGCTCAGCATGTTCATGAGTCTCCCCCCAATACTCCACAAGAAATCCTGCCGAACTCCGCACAAAACAATAGCAGCGTGCCGCGAGATGTGCGAGGCGGCCGCGAGAGAGTGAAGTGAGGGATACGGGGCGTGGTGAGGCGAACGTTGGTGCGCATGCCGGTTGTCTGGAAGGCAGTTGACGCGCCTCAAGGCCGAAGAATGGCAAAAAGGAGGGTAACGATGCGGCATGTGGGCACCCCTCCGAGGACGATGGGTCTACCGAGAACGAAGGCAAGCCGGCGAAGTGCCGCTCTCTGCGGCTGGGCGCTTGGGTCGTGTAGGATTCTCGTCCATGCGCTTCGCTACGACAAGGGGTGCTTCGAGGATTCGGCTCCGATGGGCCTTTAGGGGCGCGGTGGGGTTGCTCTGGGCCACGGTCTTTGCCCAGGCGAGCTGGGGTCACGGTGACCGGCACGAGCATCTGGCCCGCGTCGATGCGAAGATTGAGGCCGATCCCGATTCGCTTCGCTTGCGTCTCGAACGTGCCGAGGCGCTCCGCCGGCTCGGCCACTACGAAGAATCACTGGTCGATCTCGACCGCGTGCTGGCACTTTCGCCCGACGACCTCCAAGTCCACTACCTGCGGGGCCTGACCCACTTCGACTGGGGCAAATACGGCGATGCGGAAACCTCGCTGCGACGCTACGTCGATTCGGTGCCGGAGAGTCCATCGGCGCACACCGCTCTCGCCGAAACTCTGATCCGGCAAGGGCGCCACCGCGAGGCCGGCGACGAATACTCCCTGGCTATCGGCACGCATCCGACACCGGCACCGGACCTCTACATCGCTCGGGCGAGGGCCTATCGGGCGGCCGGGGCCGAGTTTCAGGGCTTGGCCATCCGTGGCCTCGACGATGCCATGGCGTCGCTCGGCCCGCTCGTCACCTTGCAGAGACTCGCGATCGAAATCGAACTCGAGCGCGGCAATCATGCGGGTGCGTTGGGTCGCATCGACGAAGTGCTCGCCGACGCGCCGCGCAAGGAACGCTGGCTTGCGTACAAGGGCAGGATTCTCGCTTCCACCGGCCGAGAGCAAGACGCCCTCGAAGCCTTCCGGCTGGCGCGGGCGGCCCACCAATCGCTTCCGCTCCGCGTTCGATCGTCCCCGGCGATGGTCTCGCTCGGAGAGAGCATCGCCACCCATCTGGAAAACCATCTGAACAGCGAAATCGCACCATGAGTTACCGGGCAGCCGGCTCTTTACCCCGACATCCACGCAGGTTCTCGCGGCCCGCCTTGCTGGTCGCCGCGACCATCATGGCATTCGCGTCCACCTTCGCCCATGCCGAAGAACTCATCCCGCTCGGCGCAACGTGGCGGTACTTGGACGACGGCAGTGATCAGGGCACCGCCTGGCGGGAGCCCGACTTCGACGATGCCGGCTGGCAATCCGGACCGGCCGAACTCGGCTTCGGCGACGGCGACGAGGCAACCGTCATCGACAGCGGCGCGATCACCTTTTACTTCCGGCATAGCTTCACCGCAGACAGCAGCGGAGCCGTCGCCCTCGAAGTGAATCTCCGACGCGACGACGGTGCCGTCGTCCTACCTGAACGGCACCGAAATCGTCAGGTCGAACATGCCTTCGGGCACAGTCGGCTACCAGACCCGTGCATTGATCGCCACCGACGACGGGGATGGCCTGCACGAGTACTCGGTGCCGGCCGACTCGCTGACGAGCGGTCGCAACGTGTTGGCGGTGGAAGTCCACCAAAACAACCCCGGCAGTTCCGATGTGAGCTTTGACCTCCGCTTGGACAAGCGCGCCGAGTCCGACGAGGTGTCGGTGGTGCGGGGGCCGTACCTGCAATTGGGCACGCCGTCGTCGATGATCGTGCGCTGGCGCACCGACGGACCCACCGATACGAAGCTCTCCTACGGAAGGAGGGTCGGCAGTCTCAACACAAGGATCGGAAGCGAAGAGCCGACCCGCGAACACGAGGTACTGATCACGGGCCTCGACAGCAGCACCAAATACTTCTACGAAATCGGCAATGCGGACGCGACGTTTGCCGGCAATGACGCCGACCATTTCTTCAAGACCTCGCCGAGAGTCGGTTCATGGGAACCGCTGCGGGTCTGGGTAATCGGCGACTCGGGCGAGTGCTCCGCCTCCCAGGACGGTTGCGTCGAAGCCGCCGCCGTCATGAACGAATACCTTGACTGGGCGGCAGCCAACGGCGAGAGGCTGGCCGACATCGTGCTGATGCTTGGCGACAACGCCTACGTCAACGCCACCGACCGCGAGACGACCCGAGGCTTGTTCGAGCCCTTCGCCAAGGTCTTGCGCAACCATGTCCTCTGGCCTGTGCCCGGCAACCACGAGTTCGGTGCGTCCGACTCCCCCACCCAAACCGGCCCCTACTACGAAGCCTTCACCTTGCCCAAGGCGGGCGAAGCCGGAGGCATTGCCAGCGGAACCGAGGCGTACTACTCCTACGACTACGGCAACGTCCACTTCGTCGCTCTCGACTCCCACGACACCAGCCGGGAGGCGCCCAACAATCCCGACACCAACATCTGTCCCGGCGACGGCAGCGGCGGCGCCATGTACAACTGGCTGTGCGAAGACCTTGCCGCCACCACCCAGGATTTCATCGTCAGCTATTGGCACCACCCCCCCTACTCCAAGGGCTCGCACGACTCCGACAGCCCGAGCGAAAGCACCATGCGGCACATGCGCGAGCGGTTCGTGCCGATGCTGGAGCATTACGGTGCGGACCTGAACCTCACCGGGCACAGCCACTCCTATGAACGGTCGGTCTTGATCGACGGACACTACGGAGTGTCCGCGCTGTATCGGCGGGGAGTCCACGGCAAGGACATCACGAGGGGGGGGCCGGCGAGCGGCGGCTACAGAAAGGACCCCGGAGCGAACCAAGGCTCGATCTACTCGGTGGTAGGCAGTTCGTCCAAGAACCAGGGCGGTTTGAGCAGACATCCGATCATGGTCTATTGGGAGAACATCGAAGGGTCTGTTGTGCTCGATTTCCGAGGCGACCAGATGGACGCCCACTTCATCCGCAACGACGGTGCCGTGAACGACCGTTATCGTCTGACCAAGAATGTCGAAGAGGATGACCAGGGCGACACTGTCGAAAGTGGCCACACGGGCCGCACCGCCTCGTCGCTGCTCGGGATCGGCCCGCCGGAGATCG
>VXSY01000238.1 GCA_009837725.1 Gammaproteobacteria bacterium
GCCGTGGTGGCCGGCATCATCGCCATGTGGCTGATGGTGGAACCGTCGGCCGTGCCGTGAGTCTTTGGCGTCTGGCTTCCCGGCTCGTCGCCGTCGGGGCCATCGTCGGCGGCGGGTCGCCTGCCGCGCAGCCCATCGTCGACTTGCACGTCCATACCGCCGGGATCGGTGCTGGCGACAGTGGCGCCTTCATCAATCGGGAGATGCGGGAGAGCTGGAAGTTCCGCATCTACCTCGCGGCGTTTGGGGTCTCGCTGGAGGAAATCGAGACGCACGGAGATGCGCTGCTGATCGGGCGCATCAGCGAGCGGATCGAGCGGTCCGCGCGCATCGACAAGGCGGTGGTGCTGGCGATGGACGGCGTGATGGGCCCCGGCGGCAAGATCGACCGCGAGGCCACGCAGGTTTTCGTGCCGAACGAACTGGTCGCCCGGGAGACCGCGAAGTACGACAACCTATTGTTTGGCGCGAGCGTGAACCCCTATCGGCCCGACGCGATAGAACGCCTGGAGTGGGCGCACGAGAACGGCGCGGTGTTGGTGAAGTGGCTGCCCAACATAATGCACATGGACCCCGGCGACGAATCGATCGTGCCCTTCTACAAGCGCATGGCGGAACTCGGAATGCCGCTCCTCAGCCACACCGGCGCGGAACGGTCCTTCGAGTCTGCGCAGGATGAACTCGGAGACCCCGACCGACTGCGGCTGCCCCTCGAAACCGGCGTGACCGTCATCGCTGCACACATCGCGGCCACGGGTCGCACGGACGGAGCGGGGAACTTCGACCGCTTGGTGGCGATGTTCGCGAGCTACCCCAACCTCTACGCCGACGTATCGAGCCTGACGCAGATCAACCGCCTGGGCTATCTCAGGCGAGCGCTTGGCATTCCGGGCCTTGCGGAGCGGCTCGTGTACGGCAGCGACTGGCCACTGCAGTTCTTTCCGCTGGTGTCGCCTTGGTACCACATTCGCCATGTGGGCATCGGCCGCGCCCGTTCCATCGGCAAGATCGACAACGCATGGGACCGAGACGTGGCGCTCAAGGAGGCTTTGGGATTGCCGAGGTCGGTGTTGCAAAGAAGCGCAACGCTCCTGCCGCCAAAAGCCTCCTCGCGATAGACGACGACGCGTCCGTAAGGACGGAACTCGCCCATGCGCAGCAGTTCGCGCAAGCGAACTGCCAACGCGCCCGCAAGGGCGCGCAGGCCCGTCCCCTACAGGCTCGCCTCCAGCCGATTGAGTTCGTCCTCGAGCATCCCTGCCATGCGGAAGACGTGGGACGGGAAGATGTACGCGGGTCGCTCGATTGGCGGCAGATCGACGTCGTGCGCGTCGAGCTCCAAGGTGAGGTGCGCGAGTTCCGCAAGCAAGGTGGTGGCGAGGTGATACACGTCCGAGGGCGCGATGTCGCGGCGGCGCTCCTCACGTCGCGTGTTCAGGTCCAGCACCCGGATGCCACGGCTTTCGCCAATCCGCTGGGCGATGCCGAGGCAGGTGAGGACGCGTCGATACACGTCCACCGGCCGCTTGCCCGTCTCAAACGGAGGCAACGTGCCGTACACGGGCTCAGCCGGATCATCCGTGAGTTTCCCGGCGACATACGCGGCGGCGAGTTCGATCCGCCCGTACACATCCTCCGGTCGGATGGGGGTGTCCAGCAAGAGATTGATTTGCCGATTGATCTGGACGATTTCGCGCAGCACGTCGCGGGGCGCCCGATCGGCGTCGAAACGGACTTCAACACCTGCCACGGGAGCACCAACCTCCTGCTGCACGCCGTTGATGGCCTCGTGCGCGCCTCGCACTAGCCCGAGCACGTGAGCCGGCAGTATCTCCCCAATCGGCGGTTCGGGCAGGGCCGTCTCCGCTCCGTTGATCTGCTGCACGAGACGATTGACCTTGCGTGCCAGCGTCTGCGCCTGGTAGTACACATGGCGGGGTTCCGCATAGTCCACCACCCAGCCGGCGGCAGTCACCTCCGGCCTCCCCATGTAATTGCGCAGCGCGTCGACGTCCGCCGCCATCTGTCGCGCGGCCTGGAAGACATGCGGCGGCGTGACCTCCTCCGCGGCGCCGACGAAGGGGCCTGCCAGCGCTACGACACCAGCCAGCCACGGAACCAATCGTCTTGCCATGCTCTCCTCCCCCGATGTGTCCGCAGATCGCGGAAACGTGGAGGAGTCTAGCAGCAAGGCCCTGGGGCAGAGCTCCTATGCGGCCAGCAGTTCGTCGAAGCTGTCGAACACGGCATCTGCACCGAGGGATTCCGGATCGATGCCGTGGTTGTAGCCGTGCCGATAGACCACCACCGGGCAGCCGGCGGCACGGGCGCAGGCAACGTCCGTCGCCGAATCACCAACGAACAGGGCCTCGGATGGAGTGCATTCGAGGCGCTCGCAGGCGAGGAAGGCAGGCTCTGGGGCCGGCTTTGGCTTTGGAGAGTTGTCGTGGCTGATGACGGCGGCGAAATGGCGGCGGAGATCCAGCGCTTCCAGCAACGGCAGGGTGAACCGCGAGAGCTTGTTGGTGACCACCGCCAGCGGCGCACGCTCTGCGAGCTTCTCGAGGGTCGAGACCACCTTCGGATAGGGTCGCGACCGGTCCGCGACGTGCGCTTCGTAGTGTGCCGACAAAGCTGCTACCGATTCCTCGAAGCGGGAGTCCTGAGCGGGCAGGTCATGATGCTCGAACGCGGCCGTGAGCATGGCTCGAACGCCGTGGCCGACCCAGTGCCGAGTGAGCGCCTCGCTGACCGGCGCAATGCCGGCGCCGGAGAGGGCATGGTTGAGCGCCACGTGGATGTCCGGGGCCGTATCGACCAGCGTGCCATCAAGGTCGAACAGATACGCGGCAGGGCGATTGTCGGCCACGTCAGCGCCACCAGAACCCGTAGGCCAGCAGTTGCGAAGCAACTGCCGACGCGCTCGTAGAGCGCGCTAGCGCGCCCTTGCGGGCGCGTCGGCAGTTCGCTGCGCGAACTGCTGGCCTTCGTGCTCGCGTTCGCTCGCAGCTACGGCTAGGAGCCAGCGCCGTTCCTACGGCGCAGCCTCCTAGCACCCTGTCGGACCGGCTTCGACATGGCGACCGATCTCGTCGCGCATGGCGGCGACTACGCGGCGATAGTCGTCGCGGCGGCTCCGCGCCTGCTCGGGGACGCCGAAGATCGCCGAGCCGGCGATGAACGTGTCGGCGCCGGCGGCGGCGGCCTTGCCGATGTTGTCCACCTTGATGCCGCCGTCGATGGCAACGCCGACATTCGAGCGGCCGCTTTCGTCAAGCAGACGCCGCACCGCACGAGTGCGTTCCAAGCTGCCCGGCAGGAACGACTGGCCGCCGAAGCCGGGGTTGACGGACATCATCAGCACGTAGTCGATGCTGCCGAGGAGCGGCTCGAGCACACCGATCGGCGTGCCGGGATTGAGCGCGAGACCTGCCTCGGCGCCGCCGTCGCGGATGAGTGCCAAGGATCGGTGCGGGTGCTCGGTCGCCTCCGGGTGGATGGCCACCGCACAGGCTCCGGCCTCGATGAATTCACCAATGATGCGGTCCACCGGCTTCACCATCAGATGCACGTCGATGGGCGCCTCGATGCCGTGGCGGCGGAGGGCCGACAGCACCAGCGGGCCGACGCTGAGATTCGGCACGTAGTGGTTGTCCATCACGTCGAAGTGAATGAGGTCTGCGCCGGCGGCCAGCACATCTTCGACCTCGGCGCCAAGCCGGGCAAAGTCGGCAGCGAGAATGGAGGGGGCGATTTCGGCCATGGATAACTCCGGCGGCTCAATGCGGATTATTCACGAGACCGTCCCCACACAGAAGGGCAGGACGCCGATCTCGGAGGGGTGAACTCGCGGCCTATAGATTGATGCGGCGAACGCGGCGCAGTTGGTCGTGGGTGCCGATGTCCACCCAAAGGCCGTCGAAACGCTCGCCCTGCAACCGGCCTTTGGCGGCGGCACGGAAGTACAGATCGCGCATCGAGAAGGGCCCGCTCGGCGCATCGTTGAAGATGGCATCGTGCAGGACCGCGATGCCACAAAACGTCAGATCGTGCGTGTCGGAACCGTCGGCGTCGCGACGCACGCTGTCGCCATCGAGCCGAAAGTCCCCCGCCTGCCCCGCCGGCGTCGGCGTCAGCACGAGGTGGGCGAGATCCGGCGCAACGTCGCAGAGGGTGCGGAAAGGAAAGTTGGTCCAAACGTCGCCGTTCAGCACGAGGAACGGTTCGGGCCCGAGCATCGGCAACGCCTTGCGAATGCCGCCTCCGGTTTCGAGCAGCTCCTCCTCGACGCTGTATTGCACGCGCACGCCAAAGTCGCCGCCGCGGCCGATGTGACTCTGGATCTGCTCGCCTAGGTGGTGCAGGTTGATGACCACGTCGCGAATGCCAGCGCGGTGCAGCCAGCGCAGTTGGTGCACGATCAACGGTTCGCTGGCGATGGGGATCATGGGCTTCGGCATCGCTTCGGTGAGCGGCGCAAGACGGGTGCCGCGGCCGGCGGCGAGGATCATGGCCTTCACGGCTGGGCAATCGCCCGCAGCTTGGGCTCGGCAACGTGGACCATGCCTTCGAGCCAGGCGGCGAGCTCGTGAAGTTCCTCGTAGCTTCGGCAGAGGGCGATCACCCGGCGCAGCACCGGCAGCACGTCCGCCAGATGGCTCCCTCGCCCCAGGCGATAGTGCAGCCGCACGAAGATGCCGATGGCCTTGAGTTGGCGCTGGATGGCGGTGAAGTCGAAGGCGCGGGCGAATGCCGCCTCCTCCACGGCAAGCCCGGAACGAACCCGAAAGTGCCGTCGCCAGCGCGTCACTTCCACCTCGCTGAAGGTGTGGTAGCAGTCGCGCAGCAACGAGGCGATGTCGTAAGTGACGGGGCCCGTCAGCGCATCCTGGAAGTCCACGATGCCGAGGCGGCCCTCGCTCCAGAGCAGATTGCGGCAGTGGTAGTCGCGATGCACGACGCAGGTGGGCATGGCTGCGATGGCGTCGATCAAGACCGGTTTTGCGGCGTGGAACGTCGCATCCGGCACCATGCCAAGGAGCTTGCCAACGAACCACTTGGCGAAGATGCCGAGTTCGTCGTCGAAGCGACGGTTGGTGTAGGGCGGGATGTAACGGCTCTGCACCCGTTGCAGCCGCACCAGCGCCTCGATGGCAGCGTGCAGCGGAGCCTCGGGTTCGCTCGCGTACACCGAGGCGAAATCGCGGTCTCCGACGTCGGTGACAAGGAAGAAACCTCGCTCAGCGTCTTGGTGCAGGATCGCCGGCACAGGCAGCCCGGCAGCGCGGAAGATTCCTGACAGCCGTACGAACTGGGCGTTGTTCTCGCTCGCTGGCGGCGAGTGCATGGCGACGCAGGTGTCGCCATCCGCCACCACCCGAAAGAACTGCCGCGTGCTGGCTTCCACCGGTAGAGGCGCGAAGCTTGCTTCACATCCGATGCGTTCCCGCACCCACGCCTCGAGCGCACGCACGGCGGGATACGCGCCAGCCCGATCAATGCCCTCAGAGGAATCGCCCACGCCACGATTATGGCAGGTCGCCCCGAAGAATCTCTGACCGATGCGGGCGGTGTTACCTTGCGCGCTGGCAAACCCAAGGACCTAAAGCTCCATGGAAATCGGCATCGTCTTTCCGCACAACGAAATCGGCACGGACCCCGGCGCCATCAAGGCATGGGCGCAGGGGGCGGAGGCTCTTGGCATGGGCCACATGCTCATCTACGACCACGTGCTCGGCGCGGATCCAGACCGCCCCGGCGGCTTTCGCGGCCCCTACGACAAGGATGTCGCCTTCCACGAACCGTTCTCGGTGTTCTCCTTCATGGCGGCGGTGACGAACACCATCACCTTCATGACCGCGGTGTTGATCCTGCCGCAGCGGCAGACGGCGTTGGTGGCGAAGCAGGCGGCGGAGCTCGCGATCCTCTCCGGCAATCGCTTCCGCCTCGGCATCGGCACGGGCTGGAACGAGGTGGAGTACGAGGCGCTCAGCGTGCCGTTTGCCGGCCGCGGCGCCCGCCAAAGTGAACAGGTGGAACTCATGCGTCAGCTCTGGCGGGAAGACAGTCTCACCTTCGACGGCAAGCACCACACCGTCACTCGCGCGAGCATCCTGCCGCGACCCACCGAGAGCGTTCCCATCTGGTTCGGCGGCATCGCTCCGGCGTTGCTCCGACGCTGCGCCCGCCTGGGTGATGGCTGGGTGCCGCTCGGCGGCCCCAACGACGCGTCGGCAGAGGCGCTGGCGACGATCAAGGAGCATCGGGAAGCCGTTGGCCTGCCGTGGGAAGGCTTCGGCATTCAAGCGCAGGCACAGTACCGCGGCGGCACACCAGAACGCTGGCAGAACCACGCCTCACGCTGGCAGAACCTCGGCTGCACGCACCTCGCCATCGCGACGCACAACGCCGGGAACGCCACGGTGGAAGACCACTTGCGCGCCGCCGGGGAGTACCTCGACGCCGTTCGCAGCATCTAGCAGCCTGTCGGACTTTGGCGGCGATGCACCCGCTGCCGGACAGGACGACGCATGCGTCGCCCCTACCGGAAGGTGTCGGTCATGTCCCGGGCCGTAGGGGCGACGCACGCGTCGCCCTTCTTCGCGTGGCCTTCTTCATGCGCTAGCAGCCTGTCGGACTTTGCCGCGCCAGCGGCGAAGCGCGACAGGTTGCTAGCCGTAGGTGCGAGCGAACGCGAGCACGAAGGCCAGCAGTTCGCGCCAGCGAACTGCCGACGC
>VXSY01000069.1:0-12896 GCA_009837725.1 Gammaproteobacteria bacterium
ATGGCACCATCCCATTATCCCACGAGGCAGACTTTGTTCAGAGCTTCCCTAGCATTCGGCGACACCGTCGTGGACCACCGGGATGTCCCGATGCTACACACGCCATATGGTCCGCTGCGGATCGTCACGCCAACGCACATCATCATGGATCGCTTGGCCGCCTATAAACATTGGAAGGACGAGCAATCATGGGATCAGGCGGTTTGGGTAGCCGAGCGACAGCACATAGACTGGCCAACGCTTGAGCGTTGGGCGCACGACGAGGGCATTGACGCGGTGGCAGTCCACCGGCTGCGACGGGCGGCAGGTGAAGTCGGCACATGACCGAGCGGGCCCTCGCGTGAGTTGGACAGCCGGATTCGTGCCCTACGGTCGTGTGCGAGATTTGCTGGCGCTCGGACTCTCGCAAGGGCCATCGCCGAACGGTGTGCTGGCCTGATAGGCTTGGGGCAGGAAAGCCGTGAGGGCTGGACTGTTGGCAGAAGGGGTCGTTGGTGGTACACGGGCACCGCTGGATCGCGGGGCGCTGTTGCAGCTTCTTGGATTGGGGCTCGCCGGCGTAGTCGGGCTCGGCGCGTTGCTGGCGGTGCTGTCGCTGTGGACCGGGAGTGGTGCGGCCGATGGGGTCGATGCGGCTACGAGCACGGTCACGCTTGCCTTGTCCGAGGAGCCGCCGCAGCTCGATGCCACGCGCACCACCGATCAAGTGAGTGGTCGCATCCTTGGGCACGTCATGGAAGGGCTCTTGCGCTACGACGCCCGCAACCGGCTCGTGCCCGGCGTTGCCGAGATCTGGGAGATTGGGGAAACGTCCGCCAGCTTCCGACTCCGTGCCGATGCGGTGTGGAGCAACGGCGAACCGGTCACGGCACACGATTTCATCTTCGCCTGGCAAAAGGCGCTCGATCCCGCCAATGCCTCGCAGTACGCCTTCATCCTGTACCCCTTGAAGAACGGCGAGGCCATCAACCGCGGCCAACTGCCGCCCTCCGCGCTAGCGGCCCGCGCCGAGGGCGACCGAACCCTGGTGGTGGAACTCGAACGGCCGGTGCCGTACTTCGCCAAGCTGCTCGCCTTCCCCACCTACTTTCCCATCAACGAGGCGTTCTATCGTTCCCGCGAAGGCCGCTACGCCGCCGATGCCGAGGACCTCCTCTACAACGGCCCCTTCACCATCGCCCGCTGGGTGCACGGCGCATCGGTGCGGCTGGAGAAGAACCAGCGCTACTGGAACGCCGATGCCATTCGCCTGAACGCCATCGACTACGCCTACATCACCTCCGACGCCAACGCCTCTCTCAACTTCTACAAGGATGGCAAGATCGCCATGACGGGGCTGAACTCGGAGAACCTCCGCGATGCCCTGCAAAACCGCTGGAACATTCGCCGCTTCACCGACGGCTCGGTGTTCTTCATGGAGTTCAACTACCGCGAAGGCCGCCTCACCCGCAACTGGCACCTGCGCCGCGCGATGCAGCTCGTAAACGATCCGGCGGAGCTCGTGTACAAAGTCATCAAGGTGCCGGGGAATCTGCCCGGCGCATCCCTCTTCCCGGTCTGGCTCAAGGGCGTGCGCGGCTACTTCCGGCAGGAATACCCGGCCCCCACCACGCGCGTCAACGAAGCGGAGGCGCGACGCCATCTGGAACTTGCCAAGGAGCAACTCGGCCTCACCGAGATGCCGTCACTGGTGATGCTCACCGGCGACTCCGACAGCGCCAACAAGCAAAGCGAGTACTACCAGAACGTGTTCAAGCGCCGGCTCGGCCTCGACATCAAGATCGACCGACAGATCTTCAAGCAGCGCCTCGCCAAGATGACCTCCGGCGAGTTTGACATCGTCATGGCCGGGTGGGGCCCCGACTACGACGATCCCATGACCTTCGGCGACCTTTTCGCCTCCTGGAACGAGAACAACCGCGGCCGCTACGCCAACGCCGAACTCGATGCCGCGGTGGATACCGCTCGCTCGAGCATGGACCCAAAGGTGCGCATGGACGCCATGGCCGAAGTGCAGCGCATCCTGCACGAGGACGCGGTGGTGCTGGTCAACTACGAGCGCGGCAGCGTTTACGTGGCCAATCCGCAGCTCAAGGGAGTGGTGCGGCGCGCCGTCGGCACCGATCCAGATTTCACGCATGCCTGGATCGAAGCGCCGGGCCAGCCGAGCGATCTGGCAGCTACGGAACATCCGTCGGCGGAAGCGGAAGGGCACGCAGGTGGGTAAGGAAGGGCCTTCGGAGGGAAGGCATCCTGCCTTCCCTGGCGTGCGTCAGCGCGCCTGCCTCGTCGCGGGCGCTTGGAAGGCGCGCCCATCGGCGCGCAGGGAAGGCAGGATGCCTTCCCTCCAAGGCCCCTCATTCTCAAGCGGCAACGCGTCGATGGGTGCGCCCCTCTCGTCGATACTTGCCGCGATTGAGGTGCGCGCCTGATGGGACGCTACATCCTCCGTCGACTCGTGCAAGGTGTCATCACGGTCTGGTTCATCGCCACCGCCACCTTCTTCGCCATGCACAACGTGCCGGGCGATCCGCTGCAGAGCGACAAGGCCGTCTCGGCAGAGATTCGGGCCAACCTCGAAGCTCGCTATGGCCTCGACAAGCCCTTGATGGAGCAGTATTTCATCTATCTCGCCAACATGGCTCAAGGCG
The DNA here is from genome assembly GCA_009837725.1 of Gammaproteobacteria bacterium. Taxonomy (GTDB): domain Bacteria; phylum Pseudomonadota; class Gammaproteobacteria; order Pseudomonadales; family Azotimanducaceae; genus VXYL01. The sequence goes on from VXSY01000069.1 coordinate 2,652, forward strand.
ACTTCGGCATCTCCTTCACCCAGCAGAACCGCGAGGTGAACGACATCATCGCTGAGCACTTCCGCATATCTGCGGCCTTGGGCATCCTCGCCATCGCCTTCGCGGCACTCGGCGGCATCCTCTGGGGTGCCCTCACCGCGCTCTACCGCAACCGACTGCCAGATATCGTCATCATGCTGCTGGTGATCCTCGGCATATCCGTGCCGGGTTTCGTGTTCGCGGGGCTCGGTCAGTTAGGCGTCGTCAACCTCAACGCCGCCCTCGGCTTCACGCTGTTCCCCGTGGGTGGCTGGGGCACCGTCTCGCACATGATCGTGCCAGCGCTGGTGCTGGGCCTCGGCACCATGGCCTTCCTCACGCGCCTCATGCGCTCGTCCATGCTGGAGATCGCCAACGCGGACTTCCTCCGCACCGCCCGCGCCAAGGGGCTGCCGGCCAATCGAATCTTCCGCAAGCACCAGCTGCGCAACGCGATCCTGCCAGTGGTGACGGTGCTGGGCCCGTCCATCGCCGCCATCACGACGGGCGGTTTCGTGGTGGAGCTCGTGTTCGCCATTCCCGGCCTCGGCCGCTACTTCGTGCAGGCGGTGCAGCAATCCGACTACACCGTAATCATGGGCACGACGGTGTTCTACGGCGCATTCTTGGTGTTCATGGTGATCGTGGTGGACATCATCTATGGCTTCGTCGATCCCCGTGTCCGGTTGGAATGAGACGGCTGGAATGAGGCGACGCGAATGAGCGAAGCGGACATGACCACCGGGACCGGCGTGCCCTCGTTCGCGCCGGTGCCCACCTCGGCCACCGAGGCGCAGGTCATCTCGCGCCCGTCGCTGTCGTATTGGCAAGATGCATGGCGGCGGCTGAAAGCGAACCGGCGGGCGCTGATCTCGCTGTGGATCGTGGTGGGCCTGCTCCTGTTCACGGTGTTTGGCCCGTTCGTCTGGCGGGTCGATCCAGACGATCAGGACCTCGACCAAATCAGCAAGCCGCTGGGCCCGGCTTCCGCCGCCACCGTCGCCACGGCGTTCGAGCCGTGGGCCGGCGTGTACAACACTCTAGGCCCACTGCCGGATACATCCGTCGCGGCCGATCGCCTGCTGGCGCCAGCAGAACTCGTCGCGGTCGGCGAGGCCACCACCCAAGCCGTTCGCCTGTCGTGGCAACCCAACCGAACCGCGCGCGGCGCCTCCGGCTGGCGCGTCTATCGCAATCTCTACGACCCGGCCCCAGACCACGCCTTGGGGCTGCCCGTTGGCGAAATCCTCAACCCCGCCGAAACGGGCTTTGAAGACCGTCTTGACCTCGAGCCGCGGCGCTACTTCTATTCCGTGCTGCCGCTCGACGCCTGGGGGGCGGAGTCTTCCAACTACATCACGCTGTCGGTGGACGTGAAGCGCGTCATCACCGCCGAGGAGGCGGTAGTCAAGGGGCTTGCGGACGACGCCCTCGAGCTCGCTCCCGGCGACTCGGTGGAACTCGCCTTCCATCCCCTCGGCACCGACTATCTCGGCCGCGACATGCTTGCCCGGCTGATGCACGGCGCCCGCGTGTCGCTCTTTATCGGCATCGTCGCCTCGTTCGTCTATGTCGCCTTCGGCATCCTCTACGGCGCTGCGGCGGGCTTCGCTGGCGGAAGGGTGGATCAGCTCCTCATGCGTTTCGCCGACTTCGTCGTCGCCCTGCCGTTCCTGCTCTTCATGATCCTGTTCCGCATCCTCTTTGGCGTCGAGTCCGGCGACAGCGGCATCGCGCCCATGCTGGTGGCGATGGTGCTTTTGAGCTGGCCCGCCACCGCCCGCCTTGTGCGCGGCCAGATCCTGCAAATCCGCGAGGAGGGCTATGTCGGCGCGGCGCGCCTGCTCGGCGCCCGCAGCGTCTGGCTCGTCATGCGGCACATGATTCCGAACACCATGGGCGTGATCCTCGTCACCCTCACCTTCGCCGTGCCGAGCGCCATCTTCACCGAGGCATTCCTGTCGTTCATCGGCATGGGGGTGGCGCCGCCGACGCCTTCCTGGGGCAGCATGTGCAACGAGGGACTGAAGACCATGCTGACGACGCCGCACGAGCTGATCGCTCCGGCACTCTTCATCAGCATCACCGTGCTCGCGTTCAACCTCTTGGGCGACGGCCTGCGCGACGCCCTCGACGCGCGCATGCGATCCACGGAGTAGGCGGGAGCAGGCGAACGATGGCGCTTCTGGAAGTCAGCGACCTGCACGTCGAGTTCGACACCTACGGCGGCACCGTGCATGCCGTGCGAGGGGTGGACTTTCGCCTCGACGAGGGCCAGACGCTGGCCATCGTCGGCGAGTCGGGCTGCGGCAAATCGGTAACCGTGCAGAGCTTCACCGGACTCATCCCGATGCCGCCGGGGCGCATCGTGCGTGGCGGCGCTACGCTCCGAGGGCACGACATCCTTGGCGGCGGCAGGATCGACGGCAAGGAGGTGCGGGGGCGCGAGATCGGCATGATCTTTCAGGACCCGATGACCTCGCTCAACCCCACCATGACCATTGGCGACCAGATCGCCGAACCGCTGCAGGTTCATGCCGGCATGAAGCGCCGCACCGCGCACGCAAGGGCGGTGGAACTTCTGGAGATGACGCGCATTCCGGAACCGGCCAAGCGCGCCGAGCAGTATCCGTTCGAGTTTTCCGGCGGCATGTTGCAGCGCGCCATGATCGCGATGGCGCTTTCCTGCGAGCCGTCGGTGCTCATCGCCGACGAACCCACCACGGCCCTCGACGTCACCATCCAGGCGCAAATCCTCGATCTCATGGTGGACTTGCAGCGCGAAAACGGCATGGCCATTGCGCTCATCACCCACGACCTCGGCGTCGTCGCACGTATGGCGGACGAGGTGCTGGTGATGTACGCCGGGCAGGTGGTGGAACGGGGCTCGGTGGACGACGTGTTCTACCGCAGCGCCCACCCCTACACCTTGGGGCTCAAGGCGGCGATGCCCACCAATCAGAGCGAAGGCGAGCAGGATTTGCAGCCCATCGACGGCAGCCCACCGGATCTGTTCGCGCCGCCGGAGGGCTGCGGCTACGCGGCGCGGTGCCCGTTCGCGATGGAGGCGTGTCAGGGGCCGCCGCCGGTGTATGGCATCCGGGCAGCGGCAGCGGATGCCTACGACCACGAGTCGCGCTGCTGGCTCCACCACGAGGACTGCGACATCGCCGCCGAGGGGGTACACAAGGGTGAGTGAAGCCGCAGCCGAGACGCCGCTGGTGGAGATGCGCGGCCTCACGCGGCATTTCCGGATCGGCCGTGGCGAGGTGGTGCATGCCGTGGACGATGTGTCCCTTGCCATCGCCCCACGCGAGATCGTGGGCCTGGTCGGCGAGAGCGGTTCCGGCAAGTCCACCCTCGGCAAGACGCTGATTGGCCTCCACGACAAGACCGCCGGCGAGGTCATCTACCAGGGCCAGAGGATGCCGGATCGCTACCGCCCGGTGGACTTTCGCCGCTACGCCCGCGACATGCAGATGATCTTTCAGGACCCGTATTCGTCGCTGAATCCGCGCATGACCGTGGGCGAGATCGTCGGCGAGGGGCTGCGCCTGCACAGCGACCTGCGCGGAGCCGAGGCGCGCGACACCGTAGCTTCGTGGCTGGTGCGGGTGGGCTTGTCGCCGGATCACATGTCGCGCTATCCACACGAGTTCTCGGGCGGTCAGCGGCAGCGCATCGGCATCGCCAGGGCCTTGGTCCTGGAACCGGAGTTCGTGGTCTGCGACGAGCCGATCTCGGCGCTCGACGTTTCCGTGCAGGCGCAGGTGGTGAACCTGCTCGGGGAACTCAAGGCTTCGCTCGGCCTCACCATGCTGTTCATCGCTCACGACCTGTCGATGGTGCGATATGTCTCGGATCGCATGGCGGTGATGTACCTCGGCTCGCTGGTAGAGCTTGGCGCGGCCAACCGGGTCTTCTTCGCGCCCAAGCATCCCTACACCGAGTTGCTCATCGGCTCCAACCCTGAGCCGGACCCCGTGAGCGAGCGTTCGCGCCCTTCCACCGCAATCCGAGGCGAGATCCCCTCGCCGGTGAACGTACCCCCCGGCTGTCGCTTCGCCAATCGCTGCCCGAAGGTGATGGACCGGTGTCGCACCGAGGCACCGGAGCTCATTCCCGTGGCCGACGAAGGGCACGGGCATCGGCAGGTGGCTTGCCACCTCTACGACGCGGCTGCCTGACGCTCGCCGTGGCTTCCCTGCGCTGGCTGGCCGGTACGCTCTCGCTGGCCGCACTGCTGGTCGTGACTGGCGCGGCGAACGCGCAGGAGGCGATCAGCGACCCGATTCCCGAACCCATCGAGAAGGGCGAGATCGTGCTTGCGGCGGTGCCGCTCGCCAGGGCACCGCGGACGACCGACCCGGTGCGACCCGCTGCCACCAACAATGCCTATGCGCGCATTCAGGTGCTCCGGCAACTGCCAGGCGCAAACGGGCGTCTCGCCTTCAACGACACCCGGGGCATCCTCTATCTCACAAACATCGATGGCCGTGCGCCCCGGGTGTATCTCGACCTCAGGGAAGAGGGGGTCAACTTCAGCAACGCCGCCTTCCCCAACGAAGCGGGCTTCATGGGCTTCGCCTTCCACCCGGAGTTCGCGCAGGAGGGCCTCCCCGGCTACGGCAAGCTCTATACCGCCTACAGCGCGACGCCCGCGAGCGGAACTGCCGACTATCTGGAGGCGTCGGCCAACGTGCAGGAGAGTGTCGTGCGGGAGTGGACGACGACGAGTCCGTCCGCCTGGGGTTTCTCTGGCACATCGAGAGTGCTGCTGCGTGTGGGGCAGTTCGCTGGCAATCACAATGTCGGGGCCTTGGCCTTCCATCCCACGGCGCGTCCGGGAGACGCCGATTACGGCCTCCTCTACATCGGCTTCGGCGACGGCGGCAGTGCCCACGACCCGCGCGACTACGGCCAGGGGCTGGCAGAGCCGCTCGGCGCCATCGTCCGCATCGATCCGCTCGCGACCGACGGCGGCGCAAGCTATGGGATTCCCGCCGACAATCCCCTCGTGGCGGTGGAAGGCGCGGCGCCGGAGATCTGGGCTTGGGGCCTGCGCCACCCGCAGCAGTTCTCTTGGGACACCTTTGACGCCCGCATGTTCATCTCCGACATCGGCCAGGACCAGATCGAGGAGATCAACCTTGGCGTCGCCGGCGCCAACTACGGCTGGCGGCTGCGGGAAGGCACTTTCGCCACCGGTCACGCGGTGGGTCGCCGCTTGGGGCCCGTGTATGAACGGCCCGCCACCGACCCCGAACCCTTCGCCTATCCGGTGGCGCAGTACGACCACGACGAGGGCTTTGCCATCGGCGGTGGGCATGTCTATCGAGGCGTATCCATCCCCGCCCTCGTCGGCAAGTATGTGTTCACCGAGTTCGTGCGCGGGCGCATCCTCGCCTTCGATGCCGACGGGGTGGTCCCCGGAGATCCCGCGCCCATCAAGGAGGTCCGGCTCGCTTTCGACGGCGTGGAGCGCGAGTTGGTGGATGTCTCCGGCTATCCGAATACGTACAACGACACCCGGCGCGTGGATGCACGTCTCAGCGTCGATGCCCATGGCGAGCTGTATCTCCTCACCAAGGGCGACGGTCGCATCCGCAGGCTCGTGTCGAACGAGGCCGACCCACGCTACGACCTCGACTTCATGGGGACCGGGGACTTCAACGACGACGGCAAGGCCGACCTGCTGCTGCGCCACATAGATGGGCGCTGGCACTACTATCCGATGAACGGGCGCCACACGATTGCCGACGATAGTGGCGCCGCGAACCTGCCGCGGAGCTTCGATTGGGCGTTCGTGGCCATCGGCGACTTCGATGCGGACGGGCGCGACGACGTGCTCCTCCGGCACACCGATGGCCGCTGGGCCTATCACGCGATGGACGGACGCCTGCAAACCGGCGACAGCATCGTGAGCGGACTTCCCACCGATGCCTCCTGGCAGGTGCGAGCGCTCGGCGACTTCAATGGCGACGGCACGGACGACCTGCTGATGCGCCACCCCGATGGCCGCTGGCATTACTACCCCATATGTGGAGGCAGCGTCGTAGAGGACGCGGCCGGGCCTGCCGACCTGCCGCGCAACCTCCACTGGCGCCTGGCCGGCACGGGCGACTTCGCCGGTGACGGCACGGCGGACGTGCTGCTCCGCCACACCGGCAGCGGCGCATGGCACTACTACCCGATGGATGGTCGTGCCGTCGACGCGGATGCCCAAGGCAGTGCGCCGCTCACGCGCAACCTCGCCTGGCAAGTGGCCGCCATCGCCGACTTCAACCGCAACGGTCGCGCCGACGTGCTCCTGCGCCATCGCGACGGCCGCTGGTACTTCTACCCGATGAACGGCCGCCGCTACACCGCCGGCCGAGGCGGCGCCAATCTCACCCGCAATCTCGCCTGGCAACTCGCCGCCACCGGCGACTTCAACGGCGACGGCCGCACCGACACCCTGATGCGCCGCAACGACAACGGCCGTTGGTTCCTCTACCCCATGAACGGCCGCCGCGCCATGGCCGGCCGCGGCACGGCGCGGATCACGACGGACCTTGCCTGGGGCATGCCGTAACTGGCACGTCAGTCGCTGACGGCCATCGCCCGTCTGGAAACACCCGGCGCGAGTCAGGCGTTCGGAATACCGATCGATTGCCGGAACTTGCGCACCAAACGCAGCACCGACTCTTCATCCGTGTACGACGTCATCTTGTCGAGCGGAACCCAGGCCAGAGACAGCGACTCCGCCGTCGCGACGAACTCCTCCGAACCCCGCACCTGCAACAGAAAACGAACGTCGTAATGGAAATGGAGCGGCTCGGACCCGCGCGCCGGAATTGTGTGGACGTCGATGTCGAGCGGCACCGCCGACAGCGGCGTCACTGCCAGGCCGGACTCCTCCTCCGCTTCGCGGCAAGCCACCGCGAGCGCATCGGGGTCACCGTCGCAATGCCCGCCGAGCTGTAGCCAGCGCCCGAGCTTGGCGTGATGGGTCATCAAGGCCGCATCGCGACCCAGGTTCAGCACCAATGCCGAACCGGTGACGTGGCCGTCGTCGAAGCAATCCCGCTCGAAGCAGCGAGGCTGCCGCGCCACGAAACGCGCGAACCGCGCCGAATCCTCGTCCGGGAAGCGGCTCGCGTAGTCCGCGAGCAAGGCTTGTAGTTTGTTCCGATGCATGGCCGGGGTATGCTGCCGCCGCTCACAAATCTCAAGGGACCCGTACATGATCGCACTGCTCGCCCGCCTGAACGTCGCCGCCGGCAAGGAATCCGAGTTCGAGGAAGTGATGCTGGGCCTCGCCGCCCAGGTGCGCGCCAACGAACCGGGCAACAAGCTCTACACCCTCGTCAAGGACGACGAAGGCTACGCCGTGATGGAACTCTACGACGACGCCGATGCCCTCGCCGCCCACGGCCAAAGCGACCATTTCAAGGCCGCCGGCGCCAAATTCGCCGGCCTCATGGCCGGCCGCCCCACCATCCACCAGTTCGAGGTCATCGGCTGAGGCGGGGGAACGCCGGTACGGCGGAAACCCCGACTGCCGTGGCCAACGCCGGACACCCAAGCGCAACAGGATTCCTCGCTGTTGACGGCGGCAATCTCTACTACGAGGTCGAAGGGGCAGGAGATGCGCTGGTGCTCATCCACGGCGGGCTCGGAAGCCTGCGCATGTGGGATTTCCAGGCGCGGGCGCTCGCCGCCAGCTACCGCGTCATCCGCTCTGACCTGCGCGGCTTCGGCCGCAGCACGACCGAGCATGTCGAGTTCGCCTATTGGGCGGACATCGCCGCACTCTTGGGCCACCTCGGCGTCGATCGCGCCCACGTTGTCGGCCAGTCCATCGGAGGCAAGGTGGCGCTCGATCTCGCGTTGGCACGCCCGGCTTGCGTCGCCACGCTCACGAGTGTTGCCGGCGGCATCGGCGGCTTTCAACCCGACCTCGACCCCGAAGAAGACAGCGTGCCCTGGAGCGAAATGGACCGGCTCTGGGACGAGAAGAAGTGGGCAGAGCTCGCCGAACTCGAGACGCAGGTTTGGGTGGATGGTTGGGGGCAGCCGACCACGCGGCTGGACCGCAACCTCCGAAACCGCGTCAAGGGAGATGTCCTCTCGACGTATCAGGCAGAAAACGAGGAAGGTCTGCCGCGGCCGCTGGAACCTCAGGCGGCGGACCGCCTTGGGGAACTGACCATTCCGGTCCTCGTAATGATTGGCACCTTGGATGAGCCCCGAAGTCGCGCCACAGCGGCACATCTGGCTGCCTCCGTGTGCGGAAGCCGGTCCGTCGAGGTCCAAGACGTCGCCCACATGATCCAGCTCGAAGCGCGCGAGCGCGTAGCCGAAGAGCTACGCCACTTCATCCAGAATCATCCCCTCTGATTTTCTGGTCCGCCGGAGGCTCCTCCCGACATTGCAGGTCGCGGGCGGCATGTGTGGCCGTTCCCATAGCGGCCCGGCCGCCGACAGGAGGGTGCCTCGCGCCCAAAGCCTAGGGCGTCGTCAACGCCCGCCGGAAAACGAGACTGCCGTCGAGCCGGAAGCCGCGAAGCTCCATTTCAGTGTCCGGAGGCAGGTACATGTCCATCTTTGCCGCCATCACCTCCACGCGGTCGTACGGCACCGCGCGCTCCTCCCAGTCGGCATCGAACGCCGAGATGACGCCGGCTTCGCTGACGCATTCCGGTGTATCGATTGCGACCGCCACTCGACGACCGCCCATTCGCATCCAGACAGGGCGCCCATTGACGTATTGCGTGCGCGGATTCACAACCCGGATGTCCACGTTGTCTTGTTCCCGGCGCAGCAGGTCGCCAGCGGCATCAAGCAGCACCAACGGGCGATCTTCGATCAGGCCGCGTGCCTCGGAACCTTGTCGCCATCCGTGTTCCGCCTGTTCGATGCCGCGCTCCGCAAACGCGGTCTGGTCCACCGTCAGCGGGTCGAGGCCCGTAGCCTGGTGTAGGTAGTACGCCATCGGTGTCCAGCGGGTAGACGCCGTTTCCTGAAGGTGGGCGTATCCGCAGTGAACGAGCACCTTGGCGTCCGCATCCTTCTGCAGCGTGGCGGCGAGTAGATTCTGAGCCTGCCAGTAATCGCGCGCCTGCTGTTCGTTCATGGTCTCGGTCGCGTGGTATTGCTCGCCCTGCGCCTCGTACGGCACAACCTCATAGCCGAGGGCGATCGCTTCCCGCACAAGCTCCGCGAAGACAACATCGTTGATGTAGCCCCCGTCTCCCGTATGGGATAGCCGCGTTCGCCCAAGCCCTCCTCCCCCGCCCAAAGCGCCTCGAGCGCCAGATACCGAAAGCCCTGCTCGTACAGGGGACCGAGCAGATCAAGGGTCAGCAGCCGATCGGTGGAGACATGATGCCGCTCATTGACCATGACGATCCGGTGCCCGGCGGCGCGTTCGATAATGTACGGCAGGGCTGGCGCCGCAGTGGCGTCAGGCGGCAGTTCTCGCTCCGGTGTTGTGCGGCCGTACGTCAAAGGCGCGCTTCCGCACTTAACTCGGCCTAGGAGCCTCGGGTTGAGCCGCCTTGGGCACAGAGCATCCCGCCCTCACACGTTGCGGGCATCCACTCGCGCCTTTGTGCACCGAAGAGAGGTCGGGTCACGTAGCATCGTCGGCAGTGATGATCGAAGCGGTTAGAGGCGACATCGTTCGCGAGCGCGTTGACGCCATCGTCAATGCCGCAAACACGTCGCTGCTCGGCGGCGGCGGTGTCGATGGCGCCATCCACCGGGCGGCTGGCCCTGGCCTCCTCGCCGAGTGTCGCCTGCTGAACGGCTGTTCCACGGGAGACGCCAAGGTCACGAAAGGCTACAACCTGCCAGCCCGCCACGTGATCCACACCGTGGGGCCGGTGTGGCGCGGCGGCGACCAGAACGAAGCCGAACTGCTCGCTTCGTGCTACCGGCGCTGTCTGGAAGTCGCCGCCGAAATCCGCTGCCGCAGCCTCGCCTTCCCAGCCATCTCGACAGGCGTGTACGGCTATCCGCCTAGGGCCGCCGCCGAGGTCGCCGTGCAGACCGTGCTCGCGGCCCGGGGCTCCCCAATCCGAAGTGTGCGCTTCGTTTGCTTCGACACGGAAACAGCGTCGATCTACGAGGAATTGCTGACAGGACAGGAAGCGCCTTTCTAGCCGGGGAGACATCGGTTCGCGCTGCCCCGGCGGGTCGTTTCGACACTGCCGGCAATGCGCGGCGCGACCACCGCGGCGG
>VXSY01000069.1:12906-49773 GCA_009837725.1 Gammaproteobacteria bacterium
CAAACCGTCCATGTCATCCACTTCGGCGTCCAGCCGGTTTCTTACCCTGAATCTCGAATAGCGCCGCGAGTTGCTCCGTCATTGCGCCGCCGAGTTGTTCGGCGTCGGTGATCGTAACCGCGCGTTTGTAGTGGTGGGTTACGTCGTGGCCGATGCCGATGGCGATGAGTTCCACCGGGGAGCGGTTTTCGATTTGGTCGATGGCGTACTTGAGGTGGGCTTCGAGGTAGCTCGAGGGGTTCACGAGCAGAGTCGAGTTGTCCACGGGCAGGCCGTCGGAGATCACCATGAGCACGCGGCGTTCTTCCGCCCGCGTGACGAGGCGGTTGTGCGCCCAGATGAGGGCTTCGCCGTCGATGTTCTCCTTCAGGAGTTCCTCGCGCATCATGAGGCCCAGGTTGCGACGGGCGCGACGCCAGGTGTCGTCGGCGGCCTTGTAGACGATGTGCCGAAGGTCGTTCAGGCGGCCCGGGTTGGCTGGCTTGCCGGCGTTGATCCACTCCTCGCGGGACTGTCCGCCGCGCCAGGCGCGGGTGGTAAAGCCGAGGATTTCGACGCGCACGGAGCAGCGTTCGAGGGTGCGGCCCAGGATGTCGGCGCACACCGCCGCGATGGTGATGGAGCGGCCGCGCATGGAGCCGGAGCTGTCGATCAGCATCGTCACCACGGTGTCGCGGAACTTGGTCTCCTTCTCCTGCTTGAAGGCGAGCGGGTTCATGGGATCGATCACCACCTGCGGCAGGCGCGACGTGTCGAGGATTCCCTCGTCGAGATCGAAGTGCCAGGAGCGGTTTTGTTTCGCGAGCAGGCGGCGCTGGAGCCGGTTGGCGAGCTTTGAGGTGGCGTATTGCAGCGGGATGAGCTGCTGGTCGAGCAGGCTGCGAAGGCGGGCCAGTTCGTCCGGTTCGCAGAGTTCCTCGGCCTTCACCACCTCGTCGAACTCGACGGTGAACGGCTCGTAGTTGGCGTCCACGCGAATGCGCCCGTGTTCGTCCGGAGCGAAGTCGGGGGCCTCCTCGGGATCGGTTTCCGCGCCGAGCTCGGTCATGTCCATGTCGGCGTCCATTTCCACCGTGGTGGACTCCCCCTCGCCGTCCTCCTCGCCGAGCGAGTCCTCGTCGAGCATCACGTCTTCGGGGGCGAACTCGGCCTCCGGTTCGGCGTCCTCGTCCATGGTTTCCATGTCTTGGTCGTTGTCGCCGAGCTCGGGCTGATCCTCGAACTCGGCGGCAAAGCCGAGTTCGGACATGAGCGAGCGGCAGCGACGAGCGAAGCCGCCTTGATCGGCGACCACGTCCCTGAGGGCCGCGATGTGCTCGCCAGCGCGCTCGTCCACGTAGTCGCGCCAGAAACGCACCACGTTCTCGGCGGAAGGCGGCAACGGGCGGCCCGTGAGCTGCTGGCGGACGATGAGACCGACCGCGATGCTGAGCGGTGCTTCCGTCTCCGCCGTCACGGTGTCGAAGTTGGCCTGCTGGCAGAGCGCCTCCAGAGAGGCTTCGAGGTTCTGCGCAACCCCCTCCATGCGCATGGAGCCAATGGAGGCGATGCGCGCGTCCTCCACCCACTGGAACATCTCTTGAGCGGGCCCCGCCTTCGGTGCGTTCTGCCGATGCACGCCTTCGTCGTGATAGCGCAGCTTCAGGGCGAACTCGTCGCCTACGCCTCGGATGGCGTTGAGTTCCGCTTCGGAGCAACCCACGCGCGGCAGCGGCACGTGGATATTGTTGCCGCGCGCAGACGGATTGCCCTTGCCGAAGGAAACATCGAGCTCGTCGTTCTCGGCCAGCGCGCGCATGGTGGCGGTGGTGGCGCGCTTGTAGGTCTCGATGGGCAGGTCGTCGTCGCTCATGGCTGGATCATGCCCCAAGGTTCACGACTTCAGGGTGATGCCGCGCGTGGCGTCGCCAAGGTCCTCTCCGAGGCAGCGCTGGTAGTACTCGGCGACGATGGGGCGTTCGAGTTCGTCGCACTTGTTCAGGAACGACACCCGGAAGCCAAAGCCGACGTCGTTGAAGATGTCGGCGTTCTCGGCCCAGGTGAGCACGGTGCGCGGCGACATGACGACCGAGATGTCGCCGTTGATGAAGCCCTTGCGGGTGAGGTCTGCCACCGCCACCATCGACGCAATCATGCGACGGCCTTCGTCGTGGTCCTGCCACGCCTTGGCCTTGCCGTAGACGATGTCGACTTCCATGTCGTGCGGCAGGTAGTTGAGCGTGGTGACGATGTTCCAGCGGTCCATCTGCCCCTGGTTGATCTGCTGCGTGCCGTGGTAGAGACCGGTGGTGTCGCCGAGGCCGACGGTGTTCGTCGTGGAGAAAAGGCGAAACGCTGCGTGCGGGGTGACGATGCGGTTCTGGTCCAAGAGCGTCAGCTTGCCCTCCACCTCCAACACGCGCTGGATGACGAACATGACATCGGGGCGCCCCGCGTCGTATTCGTCGAATACCAGCGCGGTCGGGTGCTGGAGCGCCCACGGCAGGATGCCTTCGCGGAAGGTGGTGACCTGCTGGCCGTCCTCGATGACGATGGCGTCCTTGCCGACCAGATCAATGCGGCTGATGTGGCTGTCGAGATTGACACGGATGCAGGGCCAGTTGAGCCGCGCCGCGACCTGCTCGATGTGGGTGGACTTGCCGGTGCCGTGATAGCCCTGGATCATCACCCGGCGGTTGTGGGCGAAGCCGGCAAGGATGGCGAGCGTCGTGTCCGGATCGAAGCGGTAGTCGTCGTCGATTTCGGGCACATGCTCCGTGCGCCGGCGGAAAGACGGCACGGTCAGGTCTTGGTCCAAGCCGAAGGACTCCCGCACATTCACGGTGGAGTCGGGCAGCATGTCCGGGGAAAGGGTCGAGTCGTGGACGTTCATTGAGTGGCGTCGGCGGGGCAAAACGCCGCATTGTACGGCTTTTGGCAGGCAACAAGCGGGAGGAGATGTGGCCACGATCTACATGGTGCGACATGGCAGGGCGGCAGCCGGGTTCGGTGCACACCGCGACCCTGGGCTCGATGATGTCGGCCGGGAGCAGTCCATCAAGGCCGCTCGGGAACTGGCGCGAATGGTGCCTCAGGCGGTGCCCGTGTTCACGAGCCCGCTGGCGCGCACGCGGGAAACCGCGACGCCACTCGTCGCCATGTGGGAGGTCGAGCCGACTGTGGAAGAGCGCATCGCCGAGATCCCCTCGCCGACGACCGACCTCAAAGAACGCGCCGCCTGGCTGCGCGCCGTGATGCGCGGCAAGTGGACCGATCTCGAGCCGTCTCTTCTCGAGTGGCGCCAGGCCATGGTCGCCTGGGCGCTCGCGCAAGAAACGAACGCCGTCGCATTCAGCCACTTCATCGCCATCAACGTACTGGTGGGAGCCGCCACGAATGCCGAAGACCTCATCACCTTTGCCCCGGACAACGGCTCCATCACGCGCCTGGACAACGCCGGCGGTGCGCTGAAGCTGGTGGAACTCGGTCAGCAGGCGCAGACACGGGTGAACTGAAGCGGCCCTGCTCGGGTCTCCTGGTGCGCCCATCACCGAACTTGACCAAGGTCCAGTCAAAGCTCCCCGACGTCCGCCGAGGCGATGTACTGCCCGAAGCTCTCGCACCAGATGGTGATGGCGCGCGTGCTGTCGAAGTCCGCTGCGGATGCGGCATAGACCTGCGAACCGGTGAAGCTCTTGAGCTTGGCAAGCCGGTGGCGCCCACCGTCCGCTTCGAAGTCCGCCTCATCGTCGATCCCGCCGCGGGCGTTCAGGTAAACCCAGAAATTCGGCCCCGGCCCCACCTCGAAGTCCGCCTGCAACTCGATCAGCACATTGCCGTCGTCGGCACGGAACGCGCGCAAGCCCCCACGCCCCCAATGCGCCGCGTCCTGTCCCGACACACCCTCCCGAAAGCGCGCATCGACCAACGGCTCGACCTCGCGCCCTGCCATCGCCGCCACGGTCTCGTTCACGGCCGCTGGCGGAAACAGGAACGGAAACGCCAGCAGCATCCCGCCAGCACCGGCAACGATGCCAAGCACGCCGCCCAAGAAGAAACCGATCATCGCCTTTGTCATCGATTCGCTCCGCTCATTGGTCGTGTCCGATAGAAGTCAAGCACCGTATCGACACCACCGGCAACCCTCACCCACTTCCAAAACCACGTTCTGCGGGACCAAAACGAACATAAAAGCTCAAAACCACATTTACATTTTTAGCTTTTTACGTTAAAGTTCCCGAGGCAACTCGCAACCGGGAAGGAAGCCCACCAATGAAGACACCGCTCGCAGATCTCATGCGCGACTTCGAGCAAGCGCTCCAAGGCGCGTCGTCAATTCACCCAACCGCAAAGGGCTTGGTTAGGACGGCGCTGCCCGAGCGGCTCGAGCGTTACTTCCGGCTACCGGAGAATCGGGACCACCGCGGCGTCAGGTCTCACGTAAAGCGGCACGCCGAAACGACGGTCAAGCAGCTAACTCGCGCCGCCCGTTACGCCGACGATCACCCGGACGCCAACATTCGCAGCCGCGCCAAGGAACTGGTGCGCTCGGTGACGAAGCTGTGCTTTGAGGACCTCGCACTAGCCGCGAGCCGTTTCATCGGGCGCGTAAACAAGGTTGGCCACCGTCGGCGAGAGCGCGAGCGACACGCAGAGCGGAATACGTGGGTAATCGCACGGAACGCCAAGCTCGTCGAGCTCAACTCTCTCGACCAGATCCAGCACGCCGGCCGAGTGCTTGGTCTTTGTGTGGCGGACCTCCTTTGGGCTCGCGATTACTATGAAGGCGTCAGGAGCGGTGACGCTCTTGTCCTTCGGTTCGATCGGCCTGATGGCCCAGCGGGCCTCTTACACCTAAAGCTGAAGAAAAAGTGCTTTGCCGAGGTCGATGGGCGTGGCCACGAACTGCTGAAGCTCAGTCGAACGGAGGCGCTCAATGTCATGCGCGAGTTTTGGGAGTGCGAGACGAGTGACATCGATGCGTTCACGCGAGTTGGCGCATTCCGTGAGTTTCTCGAAGGCACGCCCGCGCCCGTCAAGCTCCGCCAGGGTGACGTGGAAATGCGTGTTTGGCGGTTTCCTGATGCGGTAATCCTGTCCTTGCGAGATCGGGCGCAGGGAAGGACATGGTGGTGGTCCCGGTTCGAGTACGAAGGGCCGAGGTGGCGCGGCCGTGCCCCCGGCAGGTCCCTGCGACGCCGGCGACTCCGTGTTGTGGAACGTCCCTTCGTTGAAGGGTGTCACCACACTGGTGCCTTGTCGTTGGGCGAGTTCCTGTCTTTGCTGCTCTCTTGCCCAGAACTGTACGAGGTCCTTGGATAGTGCCTTGTGGGTCGACAGTGCGTCTTGACGGGCATTGCACCGTTCACGGCGGAATGGCTACGCTAGTCCTCACTGCCACCACTGTTGGAGTGACCGAGGAGGACCGGTGCGCAAGCCGCATGACGAGGAAAGGGACTCGCACTGGCGCGGGACGCCTGCCGAGCCTGTCAAGAGACTAAGCCTCAATCTGCCCGAGAGCCTGCATACCCGCTTCAAGACGGCTTGCAGCGCCACGAACCGGAAGATGACGACGGAGTTGCAGGCCTTGCTGCGCCGGCGAACCGAGGAGCTGGAAGTCGAAGCAGGATTGGCGGGCGAACCGCTCCACGCACGGGGCGCGAGCGCAAGCTTGTCCGAAGGGGCGTTGCGTCGCCTGAATGCGGTGGAACGGGCTCTTACCCACAACTATCCGACCGCGGATATCGGGGACATGCTGGCAGACATCGAGCGCGGTCGTGATCTTCGTTGACTCCAACGTTCCCATGTACCTCATCGGTGCACCGCATCCAAATCGGGAGCGCATGGTGGAGTTCCTCCGGGGCAATCCCGAGGAGGAGTATGTGACGAGCGCTGAGGTGTATCAGGAGATCCTGCACCGGTACGTCGCCATTGATCGCCGCGATGCCAGCAGCCATGCCTTCGCACTTCTTGACGATCTGACGGTCCGCGTATTCGACATCACACGCGACGACGTTGGTGCCGCCGTGCGCCACGCCCTTGCGCATCCAGGTCTCTCGGCACGAGATTGTCTGCACCTTGCAGTGATGCTGTCGCGGGGAATCGAACAGATCGTCACATTCGATCGAGCGTTTGCCGGCGTTCCTGGCGTGACTGCACTGCCATAGCCGACACTCCCTCTGCGCAATGCGCCTGTATGCTGGTTTGATGAGCAAAGTCACCGGTAAGAGCCCGCTTGTGTTCGCCTTTGGGCGGCGCACCGATGGCCATGCGGACATGCGGGATGTGCTCGGCGGCAAGGGTGCGAACCTCGCGGAGATGTCGCGCATCGGCTTGCCGGTACCGCCGGGCTTCACGATTGCCGCGGAAGCCTGCAACCACTTTCACGCGCACGACGGGGACCTGCCCGGCGGGCTTCTCGACGAGGTCGAGGTCGCGCTTGCCGAGGTGGAGGAGCAGCAAGGGCGCTGCTTCGGCGATGCCGGCAACCCCCTGCTCCTGTCCGTGCGCTCCGGAGCGCGGGAGTCCATGCCCGGCATGATGGACACCATCCTCAATCTGGGGCTCAACGACGCCACGGTGCAGGCCTTGGCCGAGCGCACTTCAGACGCCCGTTTCGCATGGGACTGCTACCGGCGTTTCCTGCAAATGTACGGCGGCGTCGTGCTGGGCGTCCGGGCTTCCTCGGCGCACCTGCCGGATCCGTTTGAGGACGTGCTCGCGGCGGCGAGACGCATGGCGGCGGTCCAGAGCGACGGCGACTTGGATGCCGAAGCGCTCATGCAGGTTGCGTCACGATTTCGCGACCTGATCGAAGCGCGCACCGGCGAGCCGTTCCCGCAGCAACCACAGGCGCAGCTATGGGGCGCGATCCGGGCCGTGTTCCGGTCTTGGATGAACGAGCGGGCCGTGCTCTATCGCCAGCGTTACCGCATTCCCCGCGACTGGGGCACGGCGGTGACGGTGCAGGCGATGGTGTTCGGCAATCTCGACGATGCGAGTGCCACCGGCGTCGCCTTCACGCGGGACCCGGCCACCGGCGAGAAGACCCTGTACGGGGAATACCTCGTGCGCGCCCAGGGGGAGGACGTGGTGTCCGGCGCGCGCACGCCGCGGCCGATTGCGGAGATGGCGAATGAAGTGCCGGCGATTCACCGCGAACTCGACGAAGTGCGGCAGACGCTGGAGCAGCGCTTGCACGACATGCAGGATTTCGAGTTCACCGTGGAATCTGGCCGTCTCTATGTCTTGCAGACGCGCAACGGCAAGCGCACGGGTCCCGCCGCCGTGCGCATCGGCGTCGAGATGCACGACGAAGGGCTCATCGACCGCGCCACGGCTCTGCTAAAGATTCCCGCAGATGCCATGGACGCTCTGCTCGTGCCGGTGTTCGATCCCGAGGCGCTGGGCAATGCGACGCAGATTGCCGCCGGTCTGCCGGCCGGCCCCGGCGCTGCAAGCGGGCATGTCGTGTTCACTTCGGACGAAGCGCAGCGGCAGGCACGGGCAGGCAACCACGTCATTTTGTGTCGCGTCGAGACGAGTCCCGAGGATCTTCGGGGAATGCTGCACGCCGACGGGATCGTCACCACCCGAGGTGGCGTGTCGTCGCACGCGGCCTTGGTGGCGCGGCAGCTCGGTAAGGTCTGTGTATGCGGGGCCACTTCCATTCGCATCGACTACGCCGAGCGCGCGCTCACGGTGGGTGATGTCGTGGTGGAGGAAGGCGACGTAATCTCGGTGGATGGCGCCACCGGTGCCATCTATGCCGGTGCCATCGCCAGCACCGACTCGGAAGTGCGGCGTGTGCTGTCCGGTCGTCGCGAGGCGGCCGGCAGTGCAGCATTTGCGCGTTACCGCACGGTGATGGACTGGGCCGACGAGTGCCGTCGATTGCGCGTGCGCACCAACGCTGACACGCCGCAGATGGCGCGACAGGCCATCGAGTACGGTGCCGAAGGGATTGGCCTGTGCCGCACCGAGCACATGTTCTTCGGCGGCGAGCGCATCGACACCATGCGGCAGATGATCCTCGCCGCCGACGAGACGCAGCGCCGCGACGCCCTCGCCGGCCTGCTGCCGTTCCAGCGCCAGGACTTCACGGCGCTGTTCCGCACCATGGCCGGGCGCCCGGTGACCATTCGCCTGCTGGACCCGCCGCTGCACGAGTTCCTGCCGGCCGACGAGCGCGTCCGTCACGCCCTGGCCGAGAAGCTCGGTCTTTCCATCGACTACATCGCCGAGCGCACTCGCGCCCTCACCGAGGAGAATCCCATGCTCGGCTGCCGGGGCTGCCGCTTGGGCATCCTCTATCCCGAGATCACCGAGATGCAGGCACGCGCCATATTCGAAGCCGCCATCGCCGCCTCGTCGGGCGCCGATGCGGTGGCCGTTGCACCAGAGATCATGGTGCCGCTGGTGGGCTTCGCCGAGGAACTGGCGGACCAGACGGCGATCGTGCGACGCGTCGCCGAGGAGGTGATGGCAGACGCGGGTCGCGAGGTCGACTATTCCGTCGGCACGATGATCGAGGTGCCTCGCGCCGCCATCACCGCCGACGAGATCGCGCGGGTGGCGGAGTTCTTCAGCTTCGGCACCAACGACCTGACGCAGATGACCCTCGGCCTCTCCCGCGACGACATGGGGCAGTTCTTCGACAGCTATGTGGAGAAGGAGATCTACGCCGGCAATCCGTTTGCGAGCCTCGACGAGGCTGGCGTCGGCCGGCTCGTCACCGAAGCCGTGCGCCTCGGCACCGGCGAACGCCCGGACCTCAAGCTCGGCATCTGCGGCGAGCACGGCGGCGACGCTGCGTCCATCGACTTCTGCCACCGGGCGGGCCTCGACTACGTGAGCTGCTCCCCGGGGCGCGTGCCAGCGGCCCGACTTGCTGCCGCCCAGGCCGCGCTTAGGGCCGCGCAGACTTCACGCTAGCCAATTCCACCCCGCCGACGACGCGGTCGTTTCTGAAGGTTTCACCGCCACCGCTGCGGCTGCATGGCAATGCCGCCGAGGCGTTCGGTGAGGCGTTCGAACGCTTCGCGGTCCGCGCCTTGCCACTCGAGGTCCACAAGTCGCTCCGGGAGCGGTACGTCGCAATCGAGCGTTGCCAGGCGGCGGTATAGCGCCGCCGCCTCCCGGTGTTCGTTCAGAGCCTTGGCGAGGCGAGGTGCGCCGCGCACCGCCGCCGGCCAATCGAACGCTGAGCGGGGGATCGCGTCTATGGTGCGGAAACGGTTCAGCAGGGTTGCTGCGGTCTTGGCGCCAAAGCCTGGGACGCCCGGAATGCCGTCGGCGGTGTCGCCCACGAGCGCGAGCCAATCCGGGATGCATTCGGGATCAACGCCGTTCTTCTGTCGAACGCCGTCGGCGTCAATCACCTTGCGCCGCATCCGGTCCACCTGGACGATGCGATTGCCGACGACAACCTGTCCCAGGTCCTTGTCCGGCGTCATGATGCGAACCTGATCGACGCCGTCACCCCAGCGGTGGGCCGCGGTGCCGAGGGCATCGTCCGCCTCGTGGGCGTCCATGGACCACACCACGATGCCGAGGGCGGCGGTTGCCTCTTCCACCAGATCCATCTGCGCAACCAAGGCCGGATCCATGCCGGCGCCGGTCTTGTAGCCATCGAAGAGATCGTTGCGGAACGACTCGATGGGACTGTCAAAGGCGACGGCGATGTGCGTGACAGCCTCTTCCGGATCGGCCAGCAGTCCGAGCAGGGAAGAGACGACCCCCAGCGTGCCCTTGACGTCCATACCGTCCGGCGCGATCCGGGTGGGACGCCGGGAGTAGTGCGCGCGGAAGAGTTCGTACGTGCCGTCGATCACATGCAGGCGCATCGTTGGTCAGCCTCATGGAACATCACCACAAGCGTACACTTCCCGCCTTCGGCCAGAACCCGAGGCGCCCATGCCGCGCATCTCCTACTGCCCTCGCTGCGCAACCCAACTCGTCGTGCGCCATGACGGCGGCCGCGACCGCCAGGCCTGCCCGGATCGCGACTGCGGCTTCGTTTTCTTTGGCGACTTCTCCATCGGCTGCGCCGGCGTTGTCCTGCGCGAGGACGGCGGCGTGACCCGCGCGCTGCTCATCCAGCGGGGCCAGCCGCCTTACGCCGGCAGCTGGCAGCTCCCCGGCGGCTACGCGGAACACGATGAGCTGCTCACCACCGCGGTCGAGCGGGAAGTGCGCGAGGAGGCAGCCGTGGAGGCGCGCTTCCGCGACGTGGTGGGATTCCGGCACATGATCGTTGGCCCGAGCACGAACATCTACGTCGTCTGCCGGCTCGACTACGTGAGCGGCGAACCGGCGAGCGACGGCGACGAGACCGCCGCCGCCGGCTTCTACTCGTTCGACGAGATGGAGTCCATGGAGGGCGTGCAGGGCATCTCCCGCTGGGGCATCCGCCATGCCCTGGAGTCGCACCCCGGCAGCGGCCTCAGCGTGGACGACAACGGCAGCGACAACCGCTGGCAGATGTTTGGGCTCACGGACGTGGACCCACGCCATTGGCGCGGATGACTTGCCTTTGGACGACACCGAACATCGCCTGATCGATCTGGAATCCCGCTTTTCCTTTCAGGAGGAAACCATCCGCGAGCTCAGCGAGGCGCTTGTGCGGCAACAGCAGCGCATCGACCGGTTAGAAGCGTCGCTCAAGGTCGTGGCAGAGCAGGTGCAGCGGGCCGATGCGGGCGACGACGCACCGCAAATGCCGAAGGACGAGCGTCCGCCGCATTATTGAGGTGTCGGGGCGGTTGGAGTGCGCCAGGGATCTCTGCCCAGAGTGTCTGTGCAAGGAGCGCGCGCAGGCCCTCCCGTGTGACCTATATCTTCGAATACTGCTCCTCAAACTCCCGTGCAAACGCCGCGTCGCGCATCCGCGGCATTTCGTCGCGCCACCAGACCGCCAGCTCCTTCATGGGAAAGCGTCGGCCTGGGCAGGTGGTCCGACGGCCGCCGCGCACCTGCCGATGGGCGCCAAGTTCCACGGCCGGGTAGCGGCGCTTGAGCCGGAGCAGCAGGTCTCTGAGTGCCGCGAGTTGCGCCTCGGACGGCAGCGCCTCGTCGAAGTCCCCTGCCACCGCCACCGCGACGCTGCTCGGGTGCTGCCCACGCAGACCCTCCGCAAGCATGGGCACCACGGCACCCTCGCTCGAGACGCAGTAGTGGAAGCCGCCGTCGGTGCAGGCGGTGTGGTGCAGCAGCACGAACTTCACGGCGCCACGCCGCGGCGCGTCTGTGGATGCCATCGGCTTGCGTCCTCTCCCCTCCCGGATCCCCATTGTCCACCGTCGTCACGGCGAGGATTCATGGATAATCTCAGCCAATGCGGATTGAACTGCTTTTTGGGCGCACCGGGCTGGAACTGGAGCTTCCGGGCGACCTTGACGTAACGGTGGTGCGGAAGCCCCCCATGCCGCTGGCCGCGGACACCGATGCTGCCGTGTACCGCGCGCTGCATTCGCCCATTGGTGCGGCACCACTGGCCGAGCTTGCCCGTGGGCGCCGCTCCGCCTGCATCCTCGTCTGCGACGTGACCCGGCCCGTGCCGAACCACCTCTTCCTGCGCCCGATCATCGAAACGCTGCGCGACGCTGGGCTTGCGAAGCAGGACATCGTCGTGCTGGTGGCCACGGGCCTGCACCGGCCGAACGAGGGCGAGGAGCTCGAAGCGGTCATCGGCGACCCTTGGGTATTCGCCCATGCGCGGGTGGAGAACCACTTCGCCCGTGACGCCGAGGCGCATGTCGATCTCGGATTCACGCCAACTCGCCACACGCCGGTGGAACTCGACCGGCGATTCGTCGCGGCTGACCTGCGCATCGCCACCGGTCTCGTGGAGCCGCACTTCATGGCCGGCTACTCCGGCGGGCGCAAGGTGATCGCACCGGGCGTCGCCGGCGAGCGCACCATTCGCACATTCCACAGCGCTCGCTTCATGGAAGACGTGGCGGCGACTTCCTGCAATCTCGACGGCAATCCCCTGCACGAGGAGCAGCTCGAAATCGTCCGCATGGTGGGCGAAGTGTATGCGCTCAACACGGTGATCGACGACGAGCGGCGGCTCTCGCTGGCGAACTTCGGCGCGATTGACGAAAGCCATCAGGCTGCGGTGGATTTCGTGCACGGCTATTGCACGGTGGAGTTGCCGCGCCGGTTCCGCACCGTGGTCACGACATCGGCCGGCTATCCGCTGGACCAGACCTATTACCAGACCGTCAAGGGCATGGTGACGCCCCTGGAAGTCGTCGAGCAAGGCGCGACCCTGATCGTCGCCTCTGATTGCGGCGAGGGGCTCGGCTCGAACGCCTTCCGCGCCTCGCAAGCCCGGCTGATCGAATCCGGGGCGGGCGATTTCCTTACCGCCATCATGGCCAAGTCCCTTGCCGACATCGACGAGTGGCAGACCGAGATGCAGGTCAAGTCCCAGCGTCGCGCCCGTGTGCTGCTGCACTCCAACCTCGACGCCGACGACCGCGCCCTGACAGGAGTGGAGCACGTCGAATGCGTCGCAACCGCGGTTCGGGCAAGCGTTGCCGCAAGCGGCGACAAGGCAGTGGCAGTGATCCCGGAGGGGCCGTACATCGTGCCCATGGCAGCCGACGGTCGCGAGTAAGCCCACCACACTGGCGGACAACCCGCCCTTAATCCGACTTGCCGATCCAAGTCTCAACCCGAGGCTCCGGGTCGCCCACGGACAAGGACTGGCGGCCTGCCCCGCCACCCAAGGGGCCTGTCTCGCGGGGTGAGGGCTGGTTGCACCTGCGGACCCTTGGCTGCTTCGCCTTCGGCGCGAGGAGCGTGACGGGCCCTCGCTCCGATGCGCCTCTCACTGCGCCATCCGGCCGGCACGTTGGTGTTGACTCCGCTCCGAGGCACATCCTCGCTTTATCAAGGTGTTACGAAATCTGTTCCTTGGGGAGCCCGTGGGCCAAAAAAGGGGGCGCAGCCGCGAAGCCCTTACAATCGCGCCCTTTGTCTATGGGGTGCGTATAAACCGTGGGAGCGCTAGCCGGGGTTCGTGTGGTCGATTTGTCGGGCCGGTTGTCGGGCGCCTGGGCCGCACGGCTCTTTGCCGGTTTCGGGGCGGAGGTGATTCTCGGCGAGCCCGCCGACGGTCATGCGTTGCGCGGCGAGCCGCCGTTTCTCAAAGGCGTGCCCGGCCCGGAGCGTTCGCTGCTGCACGCCTATGCCAACGCTGGCAAGCGTTCGGTGCTGGTGCGGGACCAAGGCGACCTCGCCACGCTTTGCGCCGGTGCCGATGTCGTGATCACCACTTCGGTGGACTTGCCCGAATGCCTCACAGGCCACCCCGGCGTTCATCTTTCCATCACCGCACATGGCCTGAAGGGTCCGCTCTCCCGCGTGCCCGGAAACCACCTCACCGCCTGCGCTCGCGTCGGTTGGGCCACCATCAACGGTCGCGTGGATGAGCCCCCGTTGCAGCTCCCTGTGCGCCAGACCGGCTACATCGCCGGCGTCGCCGGTTTCGTCGGTGCCACCGCGGCCCTCGTGCGCGGCGGTGCCGAACGCGTGGATGTAAGCGAGACCGAGGCTCTCGCGCTCACCTGTGCGCCCTGGGCCGTGATGGGCATCTTCATCGGCGGCGAAAGCGTCGCGTTCGGACCGAACGGCCCACGGCAAAAGGGCCGTGCTGGACCGCTGTGGAAAGCCAAGGACGGACTCATCAACTATGGCTATGGGGATTGGCAGCGCTGGACGCCTGCCCTGCAGTCCCTGGGGCTCGACGACCTCGCCGTGGACGAGCGCTATGTGAAGGCATGGGGTCGGCACCAGCAGGACACTCGCCCGGTGCGCGACGGCCTCTCTAGAGCCTCCGCCGTGCGCGGCAAGTGGGACCTGTTCCACGGCCTCGCCGGCCATCGCTGCATCTCCGGCGTGGTGCAAGATGCCCGGGAACTGCGCGACAGTGAGCAACTGAACGCGCGCGGCTTCATCGTCGAGACCTCCGTGGACGGCGAGCCGGCGCGCGCCGCCGGGGCGCCGGCCAAGCTCTCGGCAACACCGTGGGACGCTGGCAAGCCGGCACCCGCGCTTAGTGCGATTGGGCCTGCGGTTGCACGCACGGGCGCACCACCGGGAGCCCTGCCGGCACCGCGCAAGCAGCCCCTCGCCGGCGTGCGCGTGCTCTGCTTTACCCAAGCATGGGCCGGCACCTTCTGCACGGAAATCCTCGCGCTCCTGGGCGCGGACGTGGTGCAGATCGAGACGGTTCGTCGCCCTGACGTGTGGCGAGGCGCCGGCTCTCCGGTGCCGCCAGCGGTGCGAAACCCGCACCTCGAGCAGTCCGGCATCAACACCAACGGCATGTACAACACCGTCAACCTCAACAAGCGCGCCATCACGCTGGACGTGACCCATCCGCGCGGCAAGGAGATGTTCTGGGACCTGATCCCGAAGTTCGACGTGCTGGTGGACAACTTCAGCCCCCACGTGATGACAAACTGGGGCGTGACGTTGGAGACGTTGCACAAGCGGCGTCCCGACATGATCTTCGCTTCGGTGTCGGGCTATGGCCGCCAGGGTCCATTGGCCGAATACCCGGCCAATGGCGCTACCACCGAGCCGATGGCCGGGCTCGCGTCCATCCACGGCTACGAGGACGACGAACCGATGAATACGGGCGGGCTCATCCCAGACCCTATCAGCGGCTACTACCTCGCCGCCGCCATCGTGGCTTCCATCCACCACCGCCAGCGCACGGGCGTTGGCCAGCGCATCGATGCGGCGATGATCGAGGCGGTGGCCGTGCAGGTGGGCGACGCGATTCTGGAATATGACGCCAATGGCGACATTCGCGCCCCGCAAGGCAATCGCCACCCACGCTTCGCGCCACACGGCATCTACCGCACGGCGAATGACGAGTGGCTGGCACTGGCGACGGAAAGCGATGCCGAGTTCGCCGCCCTCGCGGGGGCCATGAACCGCCCCGAGCTTGCGCAAGAGCCGAGGTTCGCAACCGTCGAAGCCCGCAAGGCGAACGAAGCGGTGCTCGACGACATCGTGGCCGCATGGCTCGCGGAACGGGAGGCGGCTGCCACTGCCGAGGCACTGGGCGAGGCCGGCGTCCACGCCGCCCGCGTCGAGTCCTTCAAGCCAATTTACGCGAACGCGAATCCGCAGTGGGAGCAGCGCGGCTTCCTCACACCGGTGCCCCATCCCGAATCCGGCACCCACCTCATGCCCCTGATGCCGTGGGTGTTCGCTCACACGCCAAGGGGCGATGTCCGCCACTCGCCGTTGTTCGGCCAACACAGCCGCGAGGTGTTCGCGGACGAGCTTGGTCTCGGCGACGAGGAATACAGGGAACTGGAGGAGGCCCTGGTTACCGGCACACAGCGCGTGGGGTAGGGTTTTCTGTGCAAGGCGCAACGCACCGGGCCTCTCAACCAACGACCGGCCCGATCCATCGTTGACAACGCACCTCCGCACCTGAATCCTGTCCCCAACATTGGGAGGGAAGCCATGCGTTTGCGAACGGCACCAAGAGCTTGCGCCCTCGAAATGGCGCGAACGCGTCATTCGACGGCGCAAGGTCATGGAGAGGCGGGGGCTGGGGCCAGACCCCGAGCGCCAGCGAGGGGTTTGGCGGCGCTAGCCGCATGTTGGGTCTTGGCGGCGGCGACACTCTGGGGCGGCGAGATTCCGGTCGCCGAGGCGGAATCCGTCGGCATGTCCACGGAGCGGCTGCTGCGGATCGACGCCGCCATGCAGCGTCACATCGATGCCGGAGACATCCAGGGCGCGGTGACCGCCGTCGCCCGCCGCGGCAAGGTGGTGCACTTCAAGGCGCACGGGCTCATGGATGTCGAGGCCGCGACCCCAATGGCCGACGACGCCATCTTCATCATGATGTCGTCCACCAAGCCGGTTCTCGGCGTCGCCGCGATGATGATGATCGAGGAAGGCTTGATGCGTCCAACGGACCCGGTGTCGAAGTACATCCCCGAGTTCGAGGGCATGCAGGTGGCTGTGCTGGCGGAACCGGCGGACGAGGACGTCAGCCCCTATCGCGTGGACCGGGAGAACCTGCCCGCGCACCGCCTGGTTCCCGCCGCAACGCCCATCACCATCCAGCACCTGTTGACGCACACCTCTGGCCTCGCGAGCGGGGGCCTCGGCTCCGCGGTGTCGCCCAATGCCGAACGGACAACGCTGGCCGAGTACATCCCGACCCTCGGCAACACGGTCCTCGACTTCCAGCCCGGCTCGCGCTGGGCCTACAGTGGCGGCACCGGTCTCGACGTGGTGGCGCGCATCGTCGAGATCGTCTCCGAAACGCCCTTCGACGAGTTCCTGCAGACACGGATCTTCGATCCCTTGGAGATGACGGACACGCACTACAACCTGCCGGCATCGAAAGAGTCGCGCCGCGTCGTCATCAAGGACCGCGATCTGTCGCGATGGATGGGCGAAACCACCTACTTCTCCGGTTCCTATGGCCTTTCAAGCACAGCGAAGGACTATCTCCATTTCGAGCAAATGCTGGCGCGCGGCGGTGAACTCTTCGGCCAGCGCCTGCTCAGCCCGCGTTCGGTTGCGATGATGGGAAGCAACCATCTTGGCGACCTCTACCGCGGCTTCTCGCAAGAGGCCAAGGGTCAGGGATATGGCTACACCGTCTCCGTGATTCTCGACCCCATCGCCGCGGGAAGCCGCCGCAGCGCCGGCGCATTCGGCTGGGGCGGCGCCTTCGGCACCCGCTCCTGGACGGACCCGGTGGAGGAACTCACCGGCGTCATCATGCTGCAGCAGCCCTACGGCCCCGCGCAGTACGATTTCGAAAACGCAGTACGGCAGGCGATCATCGACTGAAAAAGTCTGGGAGAAGGGCCATGAATGAGCTTGCATGGTTGGCACTTTGGGCGGCCCTCTTCGTGACGCAGCACTTGGGTGTGCCGAGTTCCGGCTTGCGCCCGCGCCTGGTGGGCGCAGTGGGAGAAAAGGGCTATCTGGGGCTGTACTCCGTCGTGTCCATCGTCGTCCTTGTGCTGCTGATCCGTGCCTACGTTGCGGCAACGCCCACCGGCGTCTTGTGGCCCACCTACGAACTCCTCCGCTGGGTGCCGCTCGTGCTGATGCCGGTTGCGCTGTGGCTGGTGATTGGCGGCTTGCTGCAGGCCAACCCCACCATGGTGGGTGTCGTGCTCGACGACGGCAAGGAGGTGCCGGCGCGTGGCGTGCTGCGCATCACGCGCCATCCGGTGCAGTGCGGCATCCTGCTTTGGTCCCTGAGCCACCTCGCCGCGAACGGCGACCTGCCCTCGCTTCTGTTCTTCGGTTCCTTGGCCCTCGTTTCGGGGTGGGGCATGGTGCTGATCGACCGACGCAGGAAGGATGCGCTCGGCGAGAGCTGGGCTGCGTTCCAGAGCGCCACATCGCTGCTCCCGTTCGTCGCCATCCTGTCGGGGCGCCAGTCTCTCAAGGCAAGGGAAATCGGCTGGCTGGCGCCGGCATTGGCAGCAGGCGCATTCGTGGCCCTGTGGTGGGGCCACGTCTGGATCGCCGGCACTCCGGTTGGGGTCGGCTGGTGACCACCGAACCTGAGTCGCTGAACGACTCGTGGCAATGGGCACAATCGCCGCGACACGCGCCGACGTGCCGGTGCGCTTGAAGACGATGACCGGTCCTGGTTGATGCGGGACGCCGCGCCCAAGGACCTTGTTTCCCGCACCTGGACGCAAGACTTGCGCGTTGCCACTGCGATTCCGTCGAAGGCAGACGTGGTCGTCATCGGCGGCGGCATCATCGGCGTCTCCACCGCGTGGTTTCTGGCGAAACAAGGCGTGTCCGTCGCAGTGTGCGAGAAGGGTCACATCGCCGGCGAGCAGTCCGGGCGCAACTGGGGCTGGGTGCGCCAACAGGGAAGGGACGCACGCGAACTGCCGATGATCGTCGAGTCGCTCGGCATCTGGCGGCAACTCGCGGAGGAACTCGGCGAGGATGTTGGCTACCGCCAACGCGGCATTCTCTATCTCGCCCACAGCGATGCCCAGCTTGCCCGCTACGCCACCTGGGCGAAGTTGGCCGAGGAGTTCGAGACGGGCACGAGAGTCATTGCGCGCAAGGAGCTGCAGCAGCTCGTTCCCGGCGCTTCCGGGCCGTGGCAAGGCGCGCTCTACACACCCACCGACGGCCGCGCGGAACCACACAAGGCGACCGCCGCCCTGGCGCGCGCCGTGGAACGCGAAGGCGGATCGATTCTCACTGGATGCGCCGTGCGCGGCATCGAGACCACGCAGGGGCAGGTGTCGGCGGCAGTCACCGAACACGGCCGAATCGACACCTCGACCGTGCTGTGCGCGGCCGGCGCATGGACCTCGATGTTCTGCCGCTCCCTCGGCATCCGCCTGCCGCAGTTGCGGGTGCGCGGCACGGTGGCGCGCACGGCACCTGCGCCTCGGGTGTTCGAGGGCGCCATGAGCGATCGTCGTCTCGCATTGCGCCGGCGCGAAGACGGCGGCTACACCGTTGCCCCGTCATCGTTCATCGACCATCCAATCACACCGTCCACCCTGCGCTTCGGCGCCCAGTTTGGCCGCGCCCTGCTGGCTGACGCCCGCAGCATGCGGCTGTCGGTCGGCCGCCCATTCTTCGAGGAGTTGGCGACGCCAACGACCTGGTCGGTCGATCAACCATCGCCGTTCGAGAAGCGGCGAGTTCTGAACCCCACCCCCAATCCCAAGGCCCTGCAACACATCCGCAAGCATCTCGATGCCACCTTCCCTGAACTCGCCGGCGTCCCCCTGGTGGAGAGCTGGGCCGGCATGATCGAAACGACACCCGACGTCGTGCCCGTGATCGACGAGGTGGAGGGGCTCGGCGGCTTCCATGTCGCGACCGGCTTCAGCGGCCACGGCTTCGGCATCGGCCCTGGCGCCGGCAAAGCGATTGCGGGCCTCCTTACCGGCAAGGAATCGGGCTCGGGCCTGCACGAGTTTCGCCTCAGCCGCTTCTCCGACGGCACTCGCCTGTCGCCCCAGACCACGGCGGGATGACGTGCGCGTCAGATAGCGTGGGTTGGCGCGCCACACCGTGCAAGCAAGCGAGGCGGCGGGCCTTCACGACGGCCATTCGACACCACCGGACTTCACAGCGCGAGGTGCAGGCGCATCGCTGCGTCGATCTCTGCCATGGTGCGCTGCGGGGCGCGTCCGACCCGGTCGTGCAACCGTTCGATCGCGACAGCCCGAATCTGCTCCGCCTGCGCCTTGGACTCGCGACCTAGGCCGCACGATCGGACCGGGAGTCTGACTTGGAAGGGGTACACCCTTCGAACGTTGCCGGTGATGGGTACGACTGTGACCACGCCACGCCTCGTGGCCGATGCGCTTTCGTTCGCAGCATTATTGCTGACGATGACGGCCGGTCGCTCGAATGCCGCCTCCGAGCCTATCGGGTTCGCCAGATCCACCATCCAAATCTCGCCCCTGCGCGGCACATCGGATTTCACCGTGCCATCCCGTCGTTCGAGGTTTGCGCCACGGGTCGTCCTCTTCACTCCACTCCGCCCACGCCGACGCGTAGTCGTCGGCAAGCTGCGACGTACGCAAGAGCCGCAGCGCAGCTTGAATTGCGCCCGATCGCGACTTGATGCCGTGAGACCGCGCGTAGGCGTCCAAGAAGCCGACTTCCTCGGCGGGGAGACTGATGCTGAGTTTCATGAACCGTGGGGTAGCAACGGAAGGTGCTACCAGAGTAATACCGTCATCCAAGGGCGGCAAGTCTTCTGCGTCTTCCGCTTCCTGCAAGGTGGAGAGTGTCGAGACGGTGCCTGCACGCTTGGCAGTCGTCCCCGACACAAACTTTTCGTCCTACATGGGTCCGGGGCAACTTCGCACATGCCCCAGAGGATGGACGCGGAGACACCTCCACGATACCTCGTCCTGATCTTCTAGGAGCCGTTCTCAACCCTCCACCGCAACGACGCGGTCGATCATTGCGTTGACGTCCAAGAGCCAATCCAGGACGAGCGCTAGGCGTGCGAAATCGTCCCTCGCGCATGAGGGACGAAAGGTTTGTGTGTCGGGGAAGCGACCACCGATCAGTCGGCAGTAGCATGGAGTCCGTGCTATTGTGTCATGGGTGATCAGGTCATTCGCAGGCAAGGGCACAGAGGACGTGTTCAATGGCGCCAACACCGCGCGGGCGCGACGCACCTGTCCCCAGTCGCTGCGGCCCGTGGCGGCCAGAAAGCTCGACCTGCTGGACTCCGCCGAGAGCCTGGAGGATCTGCGGGTCCCGCCTGGAAACAGATTAGAGGCGCTGGCCGGAAACCGGCAGGGAAAGCACAGCATTCGGATTAACCAGCAGCATCGAATCTGCTTCCGATGGACCGAAGAAGGCCCGTTCGAGGTCGAAATCCTGGACTACCACCGCTGAAGGGAGCCAAAGACAGTGGTTCGCATACCCGCGCACAGAGAACCGACGCATCCCGGCGAGATGCTGCTGCGGGAGTTTCTTGAGCCGATGTCACTCACGCAGAGAGATTTAGCCACCGGCATTCGCGTGCCGTACCAACGGGTCAATGAACTCGTCCGCAAGCGCAGGGGGGTGACTCCCAGCACGGCTCTGCGGCTGGGCAAGTTCTTTGGCACCTCGCCCTCGTTCTGGATGAACCTTCAGCTACGCTGGGATCTCTACCACGCAGAGCGTTCCGAGGCGCGGCAATTGGCGGAAATCCGCCGCGTGCAGGCGCCGGCCTCCTGACCTTCCTTGGCGGTCAGATTGCGACCTTCCCTAAATGGCGAGTGGCGGCTCGTCCAGCGCCGCTAGCTGCTCCTTCAGCGCCAGCACATGGTCGGACCAGAAGCGCAAGGTGTTGAAGCTCGGAAAGGCTACCGGGAAGGCGGGGTCGTTCCATCTGCGCCCGATCCAGGCGGCGTGGTGCATGATGCGCAGGGTTCTTAGCGGTTCGATGAGGGCCACCTCGCGCACGTCCAGCGAAGCGAACTCGTCATATGCCTCGGCGAGTTCGGAGAGCTGGCCGCTGCGTTCGGCGCGTTCGCCAGACAGGAGCATCCATAGGTCCTGAATGGCCGGGCCCATCGCCGTGTCGTCGAAATCCACGAAGTTGGGGGCGTCGTAGCGCCAGAGGAGGTTGCCGAGGTGGCAGTCGCCGTGGATGCGCTGCGCCGCTGTGGCGCCCTTCATCACGGGCTCGATGCGTTCGAGCAGTTGCCTTGCCACCGCCTCGTACGCGTCGCGCATCTCGGCAGGAATGAAATCGCCCTCGAGCAGGTCGCGCATGGCCTCGACGCCGAGCCGCTCTGCCGTGATTGCGACTCGGTGCTCGAACGGCTTCACCGCGCCCACGGCGTGCATCCGCCCCAAGGCGTGGCCCAGAACCCGGAGCACGTCGAAGTCCTCGACATTGGGTGGGTGGCCTGCCTGGCGAGGGAACAGGGCGAAGCGATAGCCGTCGTGCTCGAACAGCGTGCGTTCGCTGCGCAGCATGGGCGCGACGCAAGGCAACTCCATCTGCACCAACTCGTGGGTGAAGGCGTGCTCTTCGAGGATCGCCTCGTTCGACCAGCGATTGGGGCGGTAGAACTTGGCGATGATGGGCACCTCCTCTTCGAGGCCCACCTGATAGACGCGGTTCTCGTAGCTGTTGAGTGCCGTCAGCGTGCCGTCGGTGCGAAAGCCGAGCGCGTCGATGGCGTCGAGCACGGCTTCCGGGGAGAGTCCGGCATAGGGCGTTTCGGCATCCACTACGGGCTGGTCAGGTTCCCTTGCGTGGAACAGATCCCGTAACACGTTGATAAAACATGGATGTGCGTCGAAGCCGAGTCACTACCAACGTACGGACCGGATGGCGCCGTGTGAAGTGCTTCGAAGCGAGGGCCCATCACGCTCCTCGCGCCGAAGGCGAAGCAACCAAGGCTCGGAGTGTGCAACCAGCCCTCTCCCCGCCAGACGGGCCCTTTGGGTGGCTCAGCCACTCAGGCGGCCAGCACCGCCGCAGCCTCTTGCGCCACCCGGGTTCCATCGAAGAAGTTGGCGTTGGTGCCGCCGAAGAAATGCACCGGGTTTTCGAACACGAACCGCTTGAAGCCGGCCTCGTCGATGCGTTCGTCTTCCACCAATTCCCAGGCCTCCGGAAGCACGCCTGCCATTTCCTGCACGTCGAAGTGGCCGATGTCGGAGCCGAACAGGGTCTTGATCTCGGCGTCGAAGGGGTTGCAGTCGGTGTTGAAGGCCCAGGCGTTGCTCGAGTCGTCCGCCTCGCAACCGAAGTAGAAGGGGCCGACGAATAGGTCCTTGATGTCGCTCGCCTGGTCGATGCCGCAGGCGGAGTAGTCGTCAAGCTCGTCGATCCCGCCGGTGGACTGCGGCCCGTTGTTGGTGCTCACCCCCGCGCCGGCACGAATGGCCTCCACCATTTCCGGCGGGCCGTACTCCTGCGCCAGTTCCAGAAGCACATCCGGTTTGAGGTTGGCGGGATTGGTGTCTTCGAGCGCCTTGCCGTTGCGGATGTTCCAGTGGCCGATGAGGTCTGCGTAAAGGAGGCAAGCGAAGCCGACGCCGCCTTCCAGGAAGCCGAAGTTGAGCTCCGGGAACCGGCGGGTGACGCCGCCCAGGAAGATGGCCTTGCACACGGCCTCGGAGGCGGCGGCGAAATGGCCGATGTGGTTGTAGCAGAAGTTCGTAGGCGACATGCGGAAGGCGCGGCCCCGGGAGCCCCGATGGAAGGTGGGAGAGACCTTGAGTTCCCGGCACTTCTCCCACACGGGGTCGTAGTCGTGGACGCTGTCGAGGCCGATCATGTCGTACCAGGTAGCGAGGTCTGAAGCGTCCGGCCGGTCTTCGGCCACCTTGGCAATGGGGCGGTCGATCATGCTGTTCAGCATCACGGCCTTGAGGCCCAGCTCGCTCGCGTGTTCGAGCTCGGCGATGGCTTCGTCCGGCGTGTGCATGGGAATCACCGCCGCTGGCGTGATGCGGTCCTTGAGCGGCTCGAAGAGTTCGGCCTGGTAGGTGTTGAACGCGCTGCAGGCCGCGAGGCGGGCTTCGTCGTCGTTCACGCGGGGCAGGCCGAGGCCCATGGTGGGAAAGAGGATGCTGAAGTCGATGCCGAGTTCGTCGAGGCGCTCGTAGAGCAGGCGCGGCATCATGGCGGTGGCGCGGTCGCGGGTGTTCTTCGTCGGCGCACCCCAGAAGGACTCCTGGGCGATGTGCTCGCGACGGCGTTCCTCCGGCGTCATGCCGAGGGAGCGGCGCACCCGCTCGCCGTTGATCTCCATCGCCCGCACTGCGGCGTCGCCGCCGATCTTGCGCATGGCCGGCCCCACCACCGGGGCGTACTCGAGCCAGTGGCCGTCGGCGTCGATGACGGGATGGCCCAGGCTCGATCGGAGTTTCGCTGCTTCGCTCATGGTTTCGTCTCCCCTACGTTCATGCGATGCCGCGGAACAGGCGTCCCGCAGTCGCTCCGGTGTGTTCGTTGTCTTCCAGGAACACCTCGCCGTTGACGATGGTGTTCTTGATTCCCTTGGCCACCTGCTTGAGCCTCTTGGCGCCGGCCGGCAGGTCGTTCACCACCTCCGGCATCGCCGGCGCCACCGTTTCCGGGTCGAAGACCAGAAGGTCGGCATTCATGCCTTCGCGCACGAGACCACGATCGAACATGCCCCAGTGGCTGGCATTGTTGAAGGAGAGCTGCCGCACCGCCTCCTCCAGCGTCAGCGCTTCCTTCTCCCGCACCCAATGCGCCAGCACATGGGTCTGCAGGGAGCTGTCCATGATCTGCGAGACGTGGGCGCCGGAGTCGGAGAACGTGACCACCGAACGCGGGTGCTGCATGAGTTCAAGCACGGCGTCCTGATCCTCGTTGGCGGCGGGCTGACGGAAGAACTGGCCGAGGTTCTTCTGCAGGCTGAGCTCGATCATGAGGTCCACGGGGTCCATGCCCCGCTCGGCCGCCACGTCGCGCAGGAGGCGATCCTCGCCGCGCATGTCGTCCATGATGTAAAGATGGTCGTAGTCCGGCGGACGCGCCTCGACGCCGACGATCTTGCCGCCCGGGGCGGGGCCATTCGCCACTTCCACGAGCTTGGCCCGGGTGTCGGGGTCGCGCAATGCCCGTTGCTGTTCCGTGAGTGGCAAGGCGCGGATGTCGCGCCAGGTGTCCCAGCGGTCGAACGGAAGCTGGGTCTTGAACGAGAGCAACGTGTTAAGCGGGCGCGAATGCACCTGAGCGAACATGCGCCCGCCGGCTGCGGCCGTTTCGTCCAGGAGATCCATGAATGGCCGCCAGCGGTCCGGCGCGAAGCGGGAGGCGAACATGCCCCAGGTAAGAGGCACGCCGGACTCCACGGCGAGGTCGCGGATGCGTTCGTGGTAGGCGCGGATGGCTTCCGGGTCGCGCCCGGTGTTTTCCTGGGCGATCTCGAAGACGCCGCGGCCTGTGCGGCCCATGGCATGGACGATGGCGCGCACCTCGTCCCAACTCGCGGCGCGGCTGGCCACAGGGCGGTCGTCGGCGGTGACGTGGTTGGGCGTGCGCGAGGTGGAGAAGCCCATTGCGCCGGCGCGCACCGCTTCCTGAACGGCGTCGCACATGGTCTGGAGTTCTTCGTCCGTGGGGGCGTCAGTGAAGCCGCGCTCGCCCATGACGTAGTTGCGCAGCGCCGAATGGCCGATGTAGCCGGCGTAGTTGATGCCCTTGGGTAGAGCGTCGAGGGTGTCGAGGAACTCGGGGAAGGTCTCCCAGGACCACCTGATGCCGGCGAGCATGGCGTCGCGGGAGATGTCCTCGGCGCGCTCGAGGTTGCGGATGACGAGCTCGGCATCCTCTTCGCGGCAGGGCGCGATGGTGAAGCCGCAGTTGCCCATGACGACGCTGGTGACGCCGTGGTAGCAGGAGCAGGAACCGAGTTGATCCCAGAAAATCTGGGCATCCATGTGGGTGTGGCCGTCGATGAATCCGGGCGTCACCACATGCCCGTCGGCATCGAGTTCGCGCTTCCCGCGTTCCGGCACCCGGCCCACAGCCGCAATCTTGCCCTCGGAAACGGCAACATCCGCACGAAAGCGTGGCGCCCCGGAACCGTCCACGACTGTCCCGTTCCGAACCACCAGGTCGTAAGGCATGTCCCCTCCACGCGTGCCAGAGCGAACTTCCGATCATACGCTTTCCGAGGCGGCTCGGGCGGTGTGTGCGTCACGCCTGGCGAGCCATGCACTCAGGCGGAGGCTTTATTGACGGCGAACGAAGCCCACCAAACGGCCTTCGAATCGGGCCATGCGCTCGGACACACCGGCGAGTTCGCGATGGATGCCGACCAAATCGCGGTGCAAGCTCCAGAGGTACGCCACTATCGCGACACCGAAGGCCATTGTTGCCCCCAGTTCAGGTGTCATGTCCGTTCTCCCTGCCCTCAAACGCAGGCGTCATGCCTTGGAACCGCCTTCTGGTTGCCGGCCGGTAAAGCCCTCGAACAGACCTTCGATGCGGGCCATGCGTTCGCGCAAGTCCGCCATGTCGCGGTGCAGGCTCCAAAGGAAGCCGAGCACTGCAATGCCTACCGCGATGGTGCCGATCAACTCCGGGGTCATTCTTCCTTCCTTGGATTTGGGTGTTGAGCGGGTGCAATCGTAGCAACTCGCGACCACCCGTGCAGAAAACCGTGTGAGTGTTGACTGTGGCGGCGAGAGCCATGATGGGGCAAAGTTGCACGTTTGTCGGCGGTTTGTGGAGGGGATACGTGCTGAAGACGGTTGCGGTGATCGAAGGGGACGATGCGGCACCGGAGGCGA
This sequence comes from Gammaproteobacteria bacterium, assembly GCA_009837725.1. Taxonomy (GTDB): domain Bacteria; phylum Pseudomonadota; class Gammaproteobacteria; order Pseudomonadales; family Azotimanducaceae; genus VXYL01. The sequence goes on from VXSY01000069.1 coordinate 38,677, forward strand.
TGCGGCCGGTGGTGGAGTTCTTAGGGTCGCTGAACATCGGGCTTGAGTTCGTCTATCCGGTGGTGGGGGAAGCAGCGGAGGCGGCAACCGGCGACATCTTCCCGGCCGAGGCACGGGAGATGATCGACCGGGCGGACACGACGTTCTTCGGTTCCACCAGCGGCAAGTCAGGCGCCGCGCTGATGTACCTGCGCTGGGGCAAGGGCACGTTCGCCAACGTCCGCCCTTGCGTGCATCTACCCGGCTGCGCGAGCCCACTGGCCAACCCCGAAGGCATCGACTTTGCCATCGTGCGGGAGAACCTCGAAGACCTCTATGTCGGCTGCGAGGGGCCGCTCGGCGACCTTGCGCCGCTGAATCTCTCCGGGCGCACCATCCGCCGCCCGGTACACGACCTTGGCGAAGGGCGCTACGCCATCAAGGCCATCACCCGCGCCGGCACCGAGCGCATCGTTCGCTTTGCATTCGACCTCGCCCGCCGCAGACGGCGGCAGGATCCGTCTCGCTCTCCCAAGGTGACCTGCGCGACCAAGCACAACATGCTGCGCGGCAGCGACGGCTTCTTTCTCGAAGTGGCGCAGGAAGTGGCTGAAGACAACGCCGATGTGGAGTTCGAGTCGTTCATCGTCGACGACTTTGCCTGTCGCTTGATCCGCGAGCCGCAGCGACTCGACGTGGTGGTGATGCCGAACCTCTACGGCGACATTCTCTCGGACGCCGCTGGCGGCCTGCTCGGCAGCCTGGGCCTTGCGCCGAGCGGATGCTATGGCGACGACTACGCCTACTTCGAACCGGCGCACGGCACGGCACCAGACATCGCCGGGCGCAACATCATCAACCCCACGGCGGCGCTGCTGTCGGCCACCATGATGCTGGATCATCTGGGCTTCGAGCGCGAGGCGCGGCGCATTGAGGATGCAGTGCTGCGGGTCTATGCGGACGGCACGGCGCTGACCCCCGATCAGGGCGGTGAGGCAAGCACCACGATGTTCTGCGACGCGGTGGCGGCGGCGCTGTGACGGAGGCGGAGCAGGCAAGGCTCCACAGCGAGGACTCGCCAGCCATCGGCGCGGACGCGCCGCGTTGGGACGTGCATCCTGGAACGGGGCCGTATCTGCTCCTCGTGCACGGCTTCCTGTCCAGTCGGGCGCAGTGGGGACCGAACCTCGAGGCGTTGGCCGCGTTCTGCCAGCCGGTGACGCTGGAACTCTACGGACACGGGCGTTCGCCGAGCCCTGCTGACGCTGCTCTCTACAACACCCGGAGCTATGCGACATCTATCGACGCGATTCGCGAGAGCCTCGGTGTCGAGCGCTGGTTCGTGTGCGGCTATTCGCTCGGCGCCACGGTGACGATTCGCTATGCGCTCACGCATCCGCAGCGACTCTACGGTCACGTCTTCACGAACTCGGCTTCTGCCTTCGCCGAGCAAAGCCTGGCTGGGGACTGGCGAACGAAGGCAGCGGCGAACGCCAAGCGGATTCGGGACGGTGGAAGGGAAGCGTTGGACCGCATCGCCGTGCATCCTCGCCGTGCCAAGCGCTTGCCGCCCGCGACCTACGAGGCGTTGGTTGCCGACGCCGAAGGCATCGACCCCGAAGGCATCGCCATGGCCATGGAACACATGATGCCGACTGCCTCGGTGCGATCCGACCTCGGAGCAAACACGCGCCCGGCGCTGCTCGTTTGCGGCCGGTTCGAGAAGCGCTTCGCACCCAACCGCGACTTCGCCGCCGCACAAATGCCCCATCTCGAAATCGTCGACGTGGATGCCGGCCACGCCGTCAACATGACCGCCACGGAAGCCTTCAACACGGCGGTCGAACGCTTCGTACGCGCCAACTCGACCAAGACGTAGGCGGCCATCCCTCGGAACAATCCGCCGCGAGGCGGGTCACTCCTCAGCGCATGCCCTTACGCAGACACGAACGGGAATACGTCCTCGGGTTCCGTCACGCCGCAGCTCGGGATCATCTGCCACGGCGACGAAGCGCGTCTAACCCGCACGGTTTTATTGCCCGACACCGTTGCGAATGTCACATCCTCGCCTTGTACCTCTTTCAGCGTGCTCGCGCCTTGCAAAAGCGCTTCTGCGGCCTGCGCTTCCGGGGGCCACATGCTGCGGCCCCGGAGGAACTCGGTGGCTAGCTCGCCGGCCTCTACGGCTTCCACAAACTCAGGCACGGCATCTTCCGTCACGCGGCCATAGAGTGCGCCCTGCGGCAGCACCAGCACATTGGGGGCGAAACGGTGGCCGCCGACGTGGGTGGTCTGCCAAGCGCGTTCGCCAACGGCTTCCTGCAGGCGGGTCCATGTCGGCAAGCCGTAGCGGGCGCAGCACAGGTCGCGCTGGCCGTTGGTGCAGACGAAATAATGGGGCTGGGCCACCGGTTCCAAATTGGCCAGGGCCAGATCCAAACCGGCAAGGTCGCGGTAATCCTCCACCTCGCGCCAGCCGAGGCCACCCTCTTCGGCTACGAATACCGTGACGCCAGCGTCGTCGCGCCCGGGTCGGCGAACCAGTTGCGGGCGCACCTTCCGGCCCGTTGCCTCGAACGCCGCCACCTGCTCGCGCAGCCAAGCCTGGATCTCCGGGGCCAAGTCGTTGTCCTCCACGGCCTTGCGACGCCAGGCCGGGCGGTACTCCAGCAGCAGCCAGACATCCACCTGCACGGCCGTACCCAGCATCGGTTCGCCCGACGCAAGGCAAAGGTCCGAGCAATACACCCGCTCCTCACTCATGCTTGTCCCACACTCGCCTGCGAACCTTGAACAGTGTAACCCCCCGCAAGCGCCGCCAAACCCCTCGCTGCGCCCGGGGTCCGGCCCCAGCCCATCTCGCGCCTCGGGAGAGCTTTTCTCCGGCGGACCGAGCGATGCGCGAATGGGCAGGAGCCGCTCGTGAGCAGCCAAACAGGCGTTTGCGCTTCGGTTGCCCGGTGAGCGACACTCTGCGAAGGTGCCGGCGAAGCGCAAAGCGTACATAAGGACAATTCGAGCTATGGCAGCCAGAGTTGCGAGAGCGAAGACCTTGGGGAAGCTCAAGGCATCCGGCTTCGAGATGCTGCCGGTGAAGGCAGAGATGCGCCGCAACCTCATCGCCAAGATTCGCGCCGGCGAGTCCTTGTTCCCCGGCATCGTTGGCTACGACGAAACGGTGCTGCCGCAGATCACCAACGCCATCCTCGGCGGCCAGGACGTCATCCTGCTCGGCGAGCGCGGCCAAGCGAAGTCGCGCATCGTCCGCAGCCTCACGAGCCTGCTTGATGAGTTCACGCCCGTGATCGAGGGCGCCGAGATTCCCGAAGACCCGTTCGCGCCCATCACCGCCCAAGGCCGTGCCATCGTCGCCGAGCAGGGCGACGCAACCCCCATCCGCTGGATGCACCGCGAAGAGCGCTATGGCGAGAAGCTGGCGACGCCCGACATCACCATCGCCGACCTCATCGGCGAGGTGGACCCGATCAAGGTGGCCGAGGGTCGCTATCTCTCGGACGAGTTCACCATCCACTTCGGCCTCGTGCCGCGGGTAAACCGTGGCATTTTCGCGATCAACGAGCTGCCAGACCTCTCGGAGCGCATCCAGGTGGGCCTCCTGAACGTGCTCGAAGAGCGCGACGTGCAGATTCGCGGCCACAAGGTGCGCCTGCCGCTTGACGTGTTCCTCATTGCCACAGCGAACCCGGAGGACTACACCAACCGCGGTCGCATCATCACGCCGCTGAAGGATCGCTACGGCGCTCAGGTGCGCACCCACTATCCAGACGAGATCGGCCAGGAGATCGACATCATGGAACAGGAGGCGGCGTCGCTCGACATGAGCGACTACCGCGTCCACGTGCCGGACTACATGAAAGAGATCGTCGCCGAAATGACCCGCCAGGCGCGTTCTTCTCCGGACATCAACCAGCGCTCCGGCGTCTCCGTGCGGGCGTCGGTCGCCAATTACGAGGCGCTGCTCGCCAACGCCTTCCGCCGCGCCCTGCGCCTGAACGAGCTCGACGTGATCCCGCGCATCTCGGACCTCCCTTTCGTGCTGCCCTCGCTGCAAGGCAAGGTGGAGTTCGAGGCGATGGAGGAGGGGCAGGAGGACAAGATCGTCGAGCGCATCCTCACCGCCTCCGTGAAGGCGGTGTTCGACCGCCGCATGGACGTGAACGACCTCGAGAACATCGTGCTCTCATTCGGCGATGGCCTCTCCGTCGAGACCGGGGAGAGCGCCGCGGTGATGTCCTACGACTCCGTGATGGAGTCGATTCCAGGCATGGCGGAAGTGGTGTCCGGCCTCGTCTCCGAACCGGCCGCCATGCCGAGCGCCGTCGAGTTCGTGCTCGAAGGCCTGCACCTGCACAAGCTGCTGAACAAATACAGCGCCGGCGGGCGCGCGACCTTCACCGGATGAAGGCGCGCCCTGCGGGCGTGTTGGGGCTTTTCGCTAGCGCGGGAACTCCAAAGGTCACCTGAAGCCTGCCAAGGCAAGGGGGAACGAGCCATGCGCCGATTCGTCACTCGCCACCGCTTCTCGCAATGGGACGGCAGCCAGATGCTGGCCCACTCCGCCGACGATGCCCTGGGCGCGATGGTGGACGACCTGATGGAGTACGGCGACCTGCGCTGGGCCATGCGCAACCTCTTCTCCCGCGGCATGGACATCCCCGGCGGCGACCGCCTGCAAGGCATGCGAGAAATGCTCAAGACCCTGCGCGAGCGCAAGAAGGAACGGCTGTCGCAGTTCGATCTCTCGAGCGTGATGGACGACATCGGCCGCAAGCTCGACGAAATCATCGGCATGGAACGCTCGCGCATCGATGAGTGGAAGGGCCGTGGGAACAGCGAGGCCGGCGGCGAAGGTGGTGAAGGCAACGAGAGCGCCGACGCCGCCGGCGAAGACGCGGGCGAGGCGGAGAGCTTCTCCGACGACCTCCTGCGCCAGATCGCCGAAAAGAACGCCAGTGAGCTCGACAACCTGCCGGAAGACCCCGCCGGCAAGATGAATGCCCTGCAGAAGTACGAGTTCCTGGACCCCGAGGCGCAGAAGAAATACCTTGAGCTTCTGAACCAGCTCCGCAAGGCCATGGCGCAGTCGTTCTTCAACAACATCGAGCAGATGGTGAAGAACATGTCGGACGGCGACATCAAGCGCATGAAGGACATGCTGCGGGCGCTGAACGAGATGCTGGCGCGACGCGCCGCCGGCGACGATCCCGAGTTCGACCGCTTCATGGACGAGTTCGGCGACATGTTCGGCCCAAATCCGCCGAAGGACTTGGACGAACTCCTGGAGCAGATGCGCCAGCAGATGGCGGCGGCGCAATCGCTACTGAACTCGCTGAGCCCAGAGCAACGCTCCCAGCTCAGCCAGCTCATGGCCGGGCGCTTCGACGACCCCGAGCTTGAGTTCGAGATGCAGCAGCTCGCCAATGCGCTCGACTTCCTGAACCCTCGCGGCCAGCGCTACAACTTCGGCGGCACCGAAGACATCGACCTCGAAGCCGCCATGCGCCTCATGGACGAGATGCACCAGCTTGACGAACTCATCAACCAGGTGCAGGCCGCCGAGCGAGGCGGCGATCCGGATCGGATCGACATGGACCTGCTCAAGGAACTCCTGGGCGACGAAGCGGCAGACTCCCTCGACGAACTGAAGAAGCTTTTGAAGGCACTCGAGGAAGCCGGCTACATCCGCCCCACCGGCGAGAACCGCTGGGAACTGACGCCCAGGGGCTCACGCATGATCGGCCAGAAGGCGCTCGGCGAAATCTACGCGCGCCTGAAGCGCCAGAGCCTCGGCAACCACGCCGTGCCGGAGGAAGGCCCCTTCGGCGAAACCCAGGAACAGGCGAAGCCGTGGGAATACGGCGAACCGTTCCACCTGCACCTGCCGCGCACCGTGCGCAATGCCATCGACCGCAACGGCCCCGCAACGCCGGTGCAGCTTGAACCGGGCGACTTCGAGATTCACCGCTCGGAACTCATCACGTCCACCTCCACGGCGATGCTCGTCGATCTCTCTTGGTCCATGGCCTTGCGCGGTTCCTTCCAGGCGGCGAAGAAGGTAGCGCTGGCACTACACAACCTCATCACTTCGCAATACCCCAAGGACTCCTTCCACATCATCGGCTTCGCCGCCTACGCCCGCGAACTCAAGGCGCACGACCTACCCTTCCTGCAATGGGACGAGTACGTCCTAGGCACCAACATGCAACACGCCTTGCTGCTGGCTGAACGTCTGCTCGCCAAGCATTCCGCCGGCGCCAAGCAGATCATCATGATCTCGGACGGCGAACCCACCGCTCACCTCGAAAACGGCCAGGCCCGCTTCGCCTACCCGCCAACCGCCGCCACCATCCGCGCCACCATGCGAGCGGTGAAGCGCTGCTCCCAAAAAGGCATCGCCATCAACACCTTCATGCTGGACGCCAGCTACTACCTCAAAGCCTTCATGGACCAAATCGCCCGCATCAACGGCGGTCGCGTGTTCTACACGACACCGGACAAGCTAGGCGAGTACATCCTCGTGGACTACGTGCAGCACAAGAGGAAGCGACTCGGTCGATAGAAGGCAACTACGCACACTAACAGCCTGTCGGACTTTCCCGCACAGCGGCGAAGTTCGTGGCGTGCACTTCCCCGTCACTCCCCCCTCGAGGGGAGTCGAGAAAAGCGTCCCCGCTTTTCTCGGAGGGGGGGCCGCCGACCCAACGCCTGTACGCCACAATCTCCGAACGAAGCCCTCCTGTCACTCCCCTCTCAACTCCGGCGCAAACGTCGTTTCTACGCTTACCTCCTAGCGCGCCCTGACGGCCACGGTGGCAGTCCGCTTCGCGAACTGCTGCCGCCCGCATTGGCTATGATGGCAGCCCTGCAAAACCGCTCTCGGGGGAGATTGAGCATGAACGATCTGGTCATCCGCAACGCAACCATCGTGGACGGCACAGGCGCTCCTGCGAGTAGCGGCGACGTTGTAGTCGACGAAGGCAAGGTCACGGACGTCACACCCTCGGGAGCCAGCGCGGCCAAGGCGCGGCGCGTCCTCGAGGCCAACGGCGACCTCCTGACCCCCGGATTCGTCGACATCCACACCCACTACGACGGCCAGGTCTGCTGGGACAAGCACGTCACGCCGACGAGCTGGCACGGCGTGACCTCGATCGTCATGGGCAACTGCGGGGTCGGGTTCGCTCCCGTGCGTCCCGGCACCGAGGACCGGCTGGTGGAACTCATGGAGAGCGTGGAGGACATCCCCGGCACCGCGCTGCACGACGGCATTCCCTGGGGCTGGGAGTCGTTCGCCGAATACCTGGAGGGCATCGACACGCCCTACGCGGTCGACGTGGGCACGCAGGTGCCGCACGTGGCCATGAGGCTCTATGCCTGGGCGAACGCTGTTACGACGATGCCACGCCCGAGGACATGGTCGAGATGCGTAGGCTGACCCGCGCGGCGCTCGAGGCGGGGGCACTTGGGTTCTCCACCTCGCGCTTCTACGGGCACGTGGACCGTGCGGGCAACCTGGTGCCGGGCACGCGGGCGTCGGCGGAGGAGATGAAGACCATCGGCAGCGCGTTCAAGGGGCTCGACTTCGGCACCATGGAGTTCGTCTCCGACAGCCTCAACCAACCCGAGGAGCTGGCGTGGATTGAGCACATCACGCGCACCACGGGCTGCATCGTCACGCCGCTGATGACCGCGGGTCCCGCGCCGGTGTGGGACCTCGCGGAGAAGCTGCACGCGGAAGGCCATCAACTGCGCCCGCAAGTGGGCGCGCGCCCTGCATCGATCCTGATGACCCTGGACGGAACCATCAATCCCATGCGGCAGTTCCCGGCCTATAGGGAGATCCACGGGCGGCCGCTCGCGGAGCGCCGGGCGATGTTGCGGGATCCCGAGTTCCGTCGCCGGGTGCTTTCGGAAGAGCCGATGCTGCCGCCCAACGCGGACGCCGTGCGCTTCCTCAGCGATCATGAGTACCAATACGTCATGGACGCCGAACTCACCTACGAGCCCGGCCCCGACGACACCGTGGCGGCCGTGGCGCGCGCCCGGGGGGTCCACCCACGCGAGGTCATGATGGACACCCTCGCCGACGGCCAGCCGCTCTTGGCGCTGTTCGGCCGCTACGACGGGGACCTCGAAGGACAGCGCGCCTCCATCGAGCATCCCCAGAGCGTGTTCGGCCTGTCCGACGGCGGCGCCCACTGCGGCGTGCTGGTGGACGCGAGCGTTCCGACCTACATGCTGAGCTACTTCACCCGCGACCGAAAGCGCGGCCCGTGCATGCCGCTCGAATTCGTGGTGCACAAACTCACGCAGGACTCGGCTTCCGTGTATGGGCTGAAGGACCGTGGCGTGATTGCGCCAGGGTATAGGGCGGACTTCAATCTGATTGACTACGACGGACTGCGGCTACTGCCGCCGGAGATGGTTTACGACCTTCCCGCCGGCGGCAAGCGGCTGGTTCAGAAGGCCCAAGGGTATCGGATGACGATCAAGTCTGGGGAGGTGACCTATGAGGGCGGGGAGGCTACCGGGGCGATGCCTGGGAGGTTGATCCGGGGGCCGCAGCTCGGGCCGAACGTCGAGGCACTCTGAAGCCTTTGGGGCTGGGAAACAAGGTGTCGGAAGAACCCACGCCTGCTATAGGACGACTGCTCAAAAAGCGGGGGCTTCGGCCCGACGACACGAGGTCGACAAACCTGCGTAGCCGCGAGAGCTTCTTCGCGGAGTTCGCTCCTAGGCTTCGAACCGCGAAAGCGCTAGGGCTCGACTTGGATCGGCATTTGGCGCAACGGTTCAAGGTTCTCGACTCTGCGAGACGACGAACTTGGGTTGTCGAGGATCATCGCAGACCTGCTGCCATGCGTGCAATTCTGCATTCCAAATGCAAAATTGCACGCCTGTCGCACGCCAAGCATACCGGCAAGACAGCGCTCCACGGTCGAGCTTGGCTGTAGTCCTTAACGCTCCGGGGAACGGAGGGTTACGCCGCCGTCCACCACCAGTGCCTGGCCCGTGATGTAGCGGGCGTGGTTCGAGGCGAGGAAGGTGACGGCGTGGCCGATGTCCCAAGGGCTGCCTTCGATGCGTAGGGCGGAGGCGTTCTTGCGTTGCTCGCGCACCTGCGGCGTCATGTTGGGGCCGTTCACCATTGGGGTGAAGACCGGACCGGGCATCACGGCGTTGACGCGGATTCCGGCTTCGGCGTGATCCACCGCCATTGCTTGCGTGAGGGCGATGACGGCGCCCTTGGAGGTGGAGTAGGCGGTGTTGCCCTTGGGGCGGATGGCGGAGATGGAGCCGATGTTGACGATGGCGCCGCCGGCTTCGGCCATTGCCGGGATGAGGGCGCGGGAGGTTAGGTACATCGACGTGACGTTGGTGTTCATCACGCGCTCCCACACGGCCGGGTCGGTTTGGAGGACGGTGCCGGCAGCGCCGATGCCGACGTTGTTGACGAGCACTTGGGGCGGGCCTAGCTCCCCAGTCACCATCGACCGCAGCGCTTCGCAGGCGCTCTCGTCGGTGACATCGGCGGCGAATGGGACAGCAGAACCGCCCTCGCCCTCGATCATCTCCACGGTGCGCTGGCTCGCATCGGCGTCACGGTCAACCACCACCACGGCAGCACCGGCGCGAGCGAGCAGGATCGCCGCAGCGCGGCCATTGCCGATCTCGAAGCCCCTTGCGCCACCGCCCGTGACGATGGCGACACGCCCATCGAGGCCCAACTCGCTCGCGGCACTCTCCGGCTCGGACATCGATCAGAACGGGTGCTGGTTGTCGGTGTGGGGGCACCAACGGGCCGTGCGCAGGAAAGGCAACAATGCTTCGAGGGCCTCCGCGGTGCCAATTCGTTCCAGCGCTTCGGCGGCGTAGCCGCTGACGTAGCGGTTGGTGTCGTAGAGCGCCTCTTCGAGTGGCGCGATTGCCCCGGCCATCAGTTCCGTGGACGCTTGCGCTGCGGCTCGAACGAGGGAGAGGGCGGCGTCGAAGCGCACCTCCGAAGCGCTGTCGCACATGGCGCCGAGCAGTGCATCCCGGCTGTCGCTTGAGGGCGGAAGAATGCCGATCGCCTCCGCGGCGGCGATGCGCACATGCACATCGTCGTCGCCCAGGGCTTCGATCAAGCTTGGGATGGCCACGTCCGAGCCGATCTCACCCAAGGCAAACGCCGCGTGCTTGCGGCCGCGCGGGGTTCCGTTCCGGGCTACATCCATCAAACCGGGGAGGGCCTCACCGTCGAGTTGCACCAGTCCATGCGCGGCATTGCGCACGGCCGCGTCCTCTTGCCAGATGCGGCCGTTGTCCGAATAACGACGCTTGTTCTCGTGCGGTTCGGCATTGCTGTCGAGGGCGTCGAGCAAGGCTCGTTTCTGGCCAGCCGCAGCCAAGCGATAGCCGGCGTTGATGCCGGTAGCCTCGTCGTCCGACGCGAGTTCCTCCGCATGAGCCTTGCCGTTCACGCGGCAGCCAGCTTGCCCGGAAAGCCAATCCCAACTCGCATGCCAGACCGGCGAGAGGTCGAGCGGGGGCGCGTGTTGCGGCTGCTGCCACGGCTGGCTGGTTTCCGTCTTGCGTGGCGGCGCCATGCGCGTGAACTCGAACTTGAACATGTAGCGGTTCAAGTCCGTCTGGTTCTTCATCTTCCGATGCCAGATGTCGTAGTGGATCAGCACGAACGAGCCGGCCGCTCCGGCAATGGGGACCTCGGTGCAGATGCCTTCGGGCCGCTGGTTCAGGTGCTGGCTGCCGGCCATCACCGCAGTCGGGCCCTTGACCACCTCCGTGTCCTGCGGGACGTACATCACCATCACCCACCAAGGCCGATGGTTGCGAACCCGCCGTGTGTAGCCCCAGTAGCTGTCCTTGTGGAACTCCTGCTCGTCGCTGCCGGGTGGATTGCGGTGCAGGGCCCGGTGAGGATGCATGGAGTATCCGGGCCCGAGCACGCTGCCCAGCGCCCCGCGCACCACAGGATCGTGGAAGAACTCGATCAGTTCCGGGATCAACGGCAGCAGGTTGTTGCCGAAGTGCCCCACGCCCGTCGCCCCTACGCCCCGCCCGGCCCCCCCGGCAGCGAAGCGCGCGAAGAGCGGC
>VXSY01000185.1 GCA_009837725.1 Gammaproteobacteria bacterium
CTGCCTTTTTTGCACGCCTCGTCGGTGGGAGGCGGAGCCTCCTGGCGGAGGCTGGCGTTGTTCGGGGCTGGCGCCTCGTTGGCGTCGTCGGGAACGCTTGCCTGCGGTGGGCTTGGCCGGCTCCGCTGCGTGCGCGCCTTCGGCACGCCTGGAGGGCGGGACGCCCTCCGTCCAGAGAGGCCCTCGCCTCGCAGGAGGTCGGCGGCCACGAAATCGCCGACCCGCCCAGCGAGGCGTGCGAGCCCAAGAGCAAGCAGGTTGTAATTCCCGGCTGAGGACGGCAACGTGTCGCTCATCGCTATCGTCTGCAGTGAAGGAGCCGGCCTATGGCCGTGTACGACGCGTTGGGCGCGCTTCCCGGTGGAGAGCCGGGGCCTTGGGGAGAGCCCGTCACGATTCGCTACGACCAGCGTGATGTGTTGCTCTATGCCGTGGGGATCGGCACGCGGGATCTTCGGTTTGTCTATGAAGGGAATGCAGACTTTGCGGTGTTCCCTACCTTCCCGATCCGCTGGGGTGGGGCTGGGGCACCCATCGATACGGCGCTCGTGCCGGGCTCGCCGGGGCCGCTCAACATCGATGCCGAGCGCTATCTGGAACTCGTGAAGCCGCTGCCGCCCGCTGGCGAGGTGCAAGTTCGTTCGCGCGTTGTCGGCATCCACCCGCGCGGGCGCGGCAACGGTTTCGTCGAGTTCGAGAGCGAGGTGCTTGGCGAGGACGGCGAGGTGTGCGTGCGGATGGTGAACGGCTCGTTCCGGCGCGGTGTGGAGAAGCTCGGCGACATCGAGCCGTTCGAGGGTGTGGGACAGACGTTTTCGCAGAAGATCGCAGTGCCGGAACGTGCGCCGGACGCCACCGTCAGCGCCGTCGTGGCGGACAACCAGGCGCACATCTATCGCCTCTCCGGCGACTACAACCCGCTGCACATCGATCCGGAGGCCGCCCGCTTCGGCGGCTTCGACGAGGTGATCCTGCATGGCCTGTGCACGTTCGGGCACAGCGCCCAGTTGCTGCTCCGTGAGCTTGCCGGTGGCGATCCGGCACGGTTTCGCCGCATCAAGGTGCGCTTCTCGGCGCCGGTGTTCTTGGGCGACACGCTCACGGTTCTGGCGTGGAACGACGGTGAGGGCCGGGTGGTGTTCGAGGGCCGGGTGGACGATCGCGTCGTTGTCTCGAATGCGTACTTCGAGTACGCGGCCTGACATACGTTGGAGGCCGACCCTTCCGAGCCCACCGGATCGCGTCCGATCGAGTGCGACTATGTGATCGTCGGCGCCGGCACCGCCGGCTGCGTGCTGGCGAATCGGCTGTCGGCAGACCCCAACATCAACGTGTTGCTGATCGAGGCCGGTGGCCAGGACGACTATTTCTGGATCGACATTCCCGTGGGCTACCTCTACACCATCGGCAATCCCCGCACCGACTGGTGCTTTGAGACCACGGCGCAGCCCGGCCTCGGCGGCCGTGCCATCGGCTACGCCCGCGGCAAGGTGCTCGGCGGCTGCTCGTCCATCAACGCCATGATCTACATGCGCGGACAGGCGAGCGACTACGACCACTGGGCGCAGCTCGGCAACCGCGGCTGGGGCTGGGACGACGTGCTGCCCGTGTTCCGGCGCTCGGAGGACTACCAGCACGGCGCGGATGCCTACCACGGCGCAGCCGAAGGCTCGGAGTCGAAGGGCGGCAACGGCGGGGGCGAACTACGGGTGGAGGAGCGGCGCGTCAACTGGCCGATCCTTGATGCCTGGAGAGACGCCGCCGAGCAGTGCGGCATTCCTAAGATCGCCGAGTTCAATCGCGGCGACAACTTCGGCACCGCATACTTCCAGATGAACCAGCGCAAGGGCGTGCGGGTGAGTGCCGCGAGTGCGTTCCTGCGCCCGGCCATGGCGCGACGCAACCTCACGGTGATGACGGATGCGCTGGTGGAGTGGATCGACGTGGAGCGCTCGGCGTCGGGATTGCGTGCCTCGGGCGCGGTGGTGCGAACCTCCTCCGGGCGCGTGTCCGTGCGGGCGCGACGCGAGACGATTCTGGCGGCTGGCGCCATCGGTTCGCCGCACCTGTTGCAGCTCTCCGGCATCGGCCCCGCCGCGCATCTGGCCGAGCACAACATCGATGTGCTACACGACCTCCCAGGCGTTGGCAGCAACCTGCACGACCACCTGCAAATCCGCTCCATCTACAAGGTGCAAGGCACCCGCACGTTGAACGGTCGCGCCCGCACCCTCCTCGGCAAGGCGCTGATGGCGGCGGAATACGCCATGTTCCGCACCGGTCCCCTCACCATGCCGCCCTCGCAGCTCGGCGCGTTCGCCCGCAGCGACGAGGGCCGAGCGGCTGCCAATCTCGAATGGCACGTGCAGCCGCTGTCGCTGGACCGCTTCGGCGAGCCACTGCACCGGTTTGATGCCATCACGCCGTCGGTGTGCAACCTGCAACCCACTTCTCGAGGCACGGTGCGCCTGACCAGTGCCGATCCGGCGAGGCCCCCTGCCATCGACCCCAACTACCTTGCGACACCGGAGGATCGCGCGGTGGCGCTTGCTGGCCTCCGCTTCACGCGCCGCATCATGGCGGCGCCAGCGCTGGCGCGGTTCCGGCCCGAGGAGTGGAAGCCGGGCGCACATCTCGCATCGGACGAGGAACTTGAGCAGGCGGCTTGCGAACTCGGCGCCACCATCTTCCACCCGGTGGGCACCTGTCGCATGGGACGCGACGCCGATGCGGTGGTGGACGACCGCCTGCGCGTCAGTGGCGTGGCTGGTCTCCGGGTGATCGACGCCTCGGTGATGCCGCGCATTACATCCGGGAACACGAACGCTCCCACCGTGATGATCGCCGAGAAGGGCGCCGAGTTCATCCACGCCGAGCGCGACGGGCGGGCGGCCGCATGACCGACATTCCCAGCGACGAGAGCCAAGCAGCCGTAAGCGAAGCGGACACGCCACCGACGCCAACCGGAGCCATGCGCGCCATGCGCGGTTTCACGGACGGTTCGGTGGGCCGCCACCTGTTGCGCCTCGGCTCGTACATGGCACTCGGCTCGGTGGCCATGAACGCCTCGATGTTTGCCGAGGCCATCTATCTCGGCGTGCTCGGAACACAGGCCCTCGCCGCCATGGGCGTGGCGTTCCCGGTCACCATTACGCTGTTCGCCTTTGCCGGGGGCATCGGTACCGGCGCCTCCTCCGTCACGGCGCGGACGATGGGGGCGGGCGATCGAGAAGGCGCGGCGCGGCTCATCACCCACAGCCAGATCCTGGCGCTGGCGGTGGGCATCGTCCTGGGTGCGCTTGGCATTTGGCTGGCGCGGGACATCGTGACGCTGATCGGCGCCACCGGCGACCTGCGCGAACTCACGGTGGGCTATCTGACGGTGTATCTCTTGGGCTTTCCGGCCTTCATGCTGTCCATCGTCGGCTCCACCCTGCTGCGCGCCACCGGCAATGCCAAGAGCCCCGGCATCATCATGGCGGCGGGGTCGGTCTTGCAGATCTTGCTAGGGCCGCCGCTCATCTTCGGCTGGTTCGGCATTCCCGCGCTCGGGATTGCCGGCGCGGCCTGGGCCTATGTCATCTCGCGCACGCTGGGCATGGGGCTCTATGTCGTCCTGCTCGTGCGGGCGCGGATGCTGCGCTGGACGATGGAAGGGGCGTTCGATTCGTGGCGGCGCATCATGCACGTGGGCGGGCCGGCGGTGGCGAGCGGCCTCGTGATGCCGGCGGGAATGCTGGTCATCACGCGCATGTTGATCGGCCACGGCGAGGCGGTGGTGGCCGGCTATCAGGTGGCGTCGAGGGTGGAGACGCTGGCGCACATGATCCTGTGGTCGGCATCGTCCTCGGTGGAGCCATTCGTGGGCCAGAACTGGGGCGCCAAGCTCTACGACCGCGCCAAGGCAGCGCTCTCCATGACGCACCGCTTCTCCATCGCCTGGGGCGTGGTGACCTTCATCGTCATGGTGTCGGTGGGCAAGACCATCGTCGCCATGATCGACGACAACCCGATCGTGGTGGAGGTCTCGGTGGCGTTTTTCTACATCATCCCGCTGAGCATCGGCTTCATGGGCATGACGCAGGTGGCAAGCTCCTGCTTCAACGCGCTTGGCAAGCCGACGCCCTCACTCGTCATCTCCATCCTTCGGGCCTTGGTAATCGGCGTACCTCTCGCGGTTCTCGGCAACTACTGGTGGGGCTACGTCGGCATCTTCATCGCCACGGCCATCACCAACGTCGTCGTCGGCATTCTCGCTTGGCGCTGGAACTGGAGCTACGTCAACAAGGCCAGCGCTGGCCAACATTGACGCGAGCTTCCTGCGACCTTGCTTGCGCAGGGCCGGCCCCTCGGGCCGCCGGTGCAATCTACGCTGCACGGGTTCGCTATGATGCGCCTTGGTTCCCACCTGAAGGGACGAAACCGAGGGACGCTCGATGGGTGATACCGAGTTGCTGAGACGCATTCAGCGGGACCCTGACGTGATGCTCGGGAAACCGGTCATCGCCGGTACTCGGCTGACCGTCGAGTTCGTTTTGAACCTCTTGGCACACGGCGAGACCAAAGAGACCATCGTTGCGGAATATGACGGTCTCACCCCTGACGATGTGCTGGCCTGCATCCTGTTCGCCGCAAAGGCGCTGGAGGACACGACCTTCGTCCCATTCGCGGCCGGCGAGGCACGAGGGCACGCTGCCTGAAGCATGTGTCGCCGGACGTTGAACCGACCGTTGTGGTGCCCTTAGCGGTGATCGAATTCCTCCAATGCGTTTTCTGGTCGATGAATGCACGGGCCCGAGGGTAGCCAAGTGGCTTCGTGAACAAGGGCACGAGGTCTTCTCGGTCTATGACGAGCGCGTGGCGTAAGCGACCTCGATTTAATCGGGAAGGCGCACAGGGAAGGTTGGATTCTCCTGACGAATGACAAGGACTTCGGCGAGAAAGTGCATCGAGAGCGCATGCCCCACCGAGGCATCGTGCTTCTCCGCCTCCAAGACGAACGCAGCGCCAGCAAGATCGAAGCGTTGGAGCGTCTATTGGCAGAACACGGGGACCGGCTCGCTGATCGGTTTGTCGTCGTCACCAGCGCTGGCGTCAGATTCGCCCAGAGTACCGTCCGTTAGGACTCGATTCCCGCGCCTAGTCCGTGTCCGCGGCGCGTCGGAGCCGGAGCACGAAGTACAGTGCGGCCACGCCGAGCAACAGAACGCCGGCAATCGCCGGTGCGCGCCAGTCGCCCGCCCCGACGCGGGCCCCGAACATGGCGACGCAGACGACGGCGCCGAGCGCGGGCACCGCGAGCGGCAGTTCGAAGCCGCCCGGAGCTTCGCCGGGGCGCATTTTCAGAACGACCAGTGCGCCGTTCACGGCCAGGAACACCAGCAGCAACAGCAGGACGGTCGCCGAGGCGAGTTCAGAAATGTCGCCCGACAGGACGAGCGCCACGACCAGCGCGAAGATCAGCCAGATCGCAACATGCGGGGTGCGGCGCACCGGATGGACTCTCGACAGCACCGGGGGCAGGTGTCCGTCGCGCGCCATGCCGTAGAGCAGGCGCGATGCGGTGATGTAGTTGATCAGCCCCGTGTTGGCGACTGCGAACACGGTGATCACGATGAACACCCACGCCGGAAACCACGGCGCCGCCCGCGCCACGACCTCGGCCAGCGGCGCCTTGGCTTCCGCCAGCTCCTGCCACGGCACAACCGAGACGGCGCTGATCGCCACGCTCATATAGATGACGACGGTCAGGACCAGCGCCATCACTAGCCCCAGCGGCAGGTTGCGGCGCGGGTTCTTCAACTCCTCGGCGACGTTGAGCGAGTCCTCGAAGCCGATGAAGGCGTAGAAGGTGAGCACGATTCCCTGCGCCAGGAACACCAGCGGCAGCCCGGCCTCGGTCTCGGGCCCCACCGGAAACTCCAAGAGGTTCGCCGAGCCCCAGAAGCGCAGGCTAACGGCGATAACGAGCAGCAGCCCGCCCGCCTCCATGAGCGTGAGGGCGACGTTAGCCCACATCGACTCGCGGATGCCGCGGTAGGCGATCCCGCCCACGACGGCGACGTAGAGGAACGCCAGCATCCCGGTGGGCAGGCCCTCGAGGGCGGGCAGGGCCTGCAGGTTCTCCCCCACCACGCGGGCGCCGGCGGCGATCGAGGTCAGGCCCGAGCACGCCACGGTTAGGCCGACGATGTGGGTTAGGAGATCGCGGCCGTAGGCGCGCTGCGTGATGTAGGCCGCGCCGCCCGCACGCGGATAGCGGGAGCCGAGCGATGCGTACGACAGACCCGTCAGCCCCGCCGCGACCAGCGACAGGGCGAAGGCCAGCCAGATCGCCGACCCCATCTCGCCGGCGACCTGGCCGATCAGTCCGTAGATGCCGGCACCCAGCATGCCGCCGGCGCCGTAGAGCGTCATCTGCCACAGGCTGATGCTGCGCCTGAGGGTCGGCTCGTCGCCGGACGGTTCGATTGGCTCGCCTCCCTGCTCCATCGTCCCCTTCCCCTTCGTCGGCGATCGCCGACGGCCCTCCGGCTCTCGGCTCTTGACGCTCGCTGCGCCGCCTGATCGCCCGACCATACGACACTGACGCCAGCCCGTCACGCGTCGGCTCGGCCCTTCTCGCCCTAGGGAAGCTCTGAACTGGCGTTGCGAATCGCCGGTGTTGGGTTGTCGACG
>VXSY01000295.1 GCA_009837725.1 Gammaproteobacteria bacterium
GTAGGCCAGCAGTTGCGAAGCAACTGCCGACGCGCTCGCAGAGCGCGCTAGCGCACGCCCTAACGGGCGCGTTGGCAGTTGGTTCCTGGCGGCTAGGGCCGCTGCTCGAACCCTCTCAAACCTCCACAGCGTCGCCGACGCGGATCCAACCGTCGGCGCGAACCGTCGCCCGCAAACCGGCCCGGTGCGTGAATCGCCGCACCACTTCTGCCGCGCTGACTCCCTCGGTGGCGAGCAGGCCCCCCAAGGTGGCGCATGGTTCGCAAAGCTCGAAGCCTTCAAGTTCGACGCCGGCGAGCCGGAAGCGCTTGGTGACGAGGGCGTTCAGGTCCACGCCTCGGGTGACGATGTTGCGTCCCGTCTGGGCCGGCGCGATGTCAAGGCCCGTGGCTTCGTTGAATGCCTCCACCTCCTCGGCGGCAATCAGCGACACCACGGCGCGACCGTTCGAGTGCCGGTCCCCCACGAGCCCGGCCACAGAAGTCAGTTGCGCGGCATTGACAGGCGCCTGCGGCTGGCCGTGTGCTGGCGAGACGTTGATCGCTTCGATCACGGACATGTCCCCCTCCCATTCCATGTGCGCTGATCCTTGCAGCATCATACTCGCGGTGACCGGGCGGCCTTGAGGTCCCCAGCGACCGGCAATGGCAAACGCAAGGTGTAGGATCAGGGCTGGAGACACCTGCAATCGGGGTGGGCCGATGGATGAATCAACTTCCCAGGGCTATCGCGACTACGCCAATGCCGATGCCGGCGTGCGGCGGTTCTACGAGGACAACCACCGCAACCAGACGCTGGCATTCGCCCTCGACAAGCGAGACCAATACGGGCGCCTTCGCATGGAGCACATGGGCGTGTGGGAATGCTGCGAGAAGCTCGACGCCCTGCTCGACGAGAGCGACCCCGACACCAACCTCTCGCAGCTCGAGCATTGCCTGCAAACCGCCGAGAGCATCCGCGCCGATGGCCACCCGGACTGGTTCGTGGTCGCTGGCCTCGTGCACGATCTCGGCAAGGCGATGTGCTTGTACGGCGAGCCGCAATGGGCCGTCACGGGCGACACCTTCCCGCTCGGCTGCGCCTTCGCCGACGCCGTCGTCTATCCCGAGTACTTCGCTGGCAATCCCGATGCTTCCAATCCGGAATACTCGACCAAGTTCGGCATCTACGGGCCCGGCTGCGGACTCGACAACGTAGTCCTCTCGTGGGGACACGACGAGTACATGTACCTGGTCACCAAGGACTACCTCCCAGAGGAAGCCCTCTACATGATCCGCTACCACAGCTTCTACGCCGGCCACTCGACCCCGGCCTACGATCACCTGAAGGACGAACGCGACTTGCGCATGTTCGAGTGGGTGCGCAAGTTCAGCCATTACGACCTTTACACCAAGCACGACGCGCCACCCGACAGCGCCGCTCTGCGCCCGTACTACGAGGATCTGATCGCCCGCTACTTCCCCGACCAGATCCCTTGGTGACGAAGGCACGCCTCTAGGCGGGAAACGCACCAACCGGCTTCCCAAGTAGTTTCCACCACCCGCGAACTCATCGTTCGCCTTGGCGTCGTTCCCGGTCGTCTCTTCCGTTGCGGTCTGGTCTTGGGCCGTCGCGCATGGGGCGGGTTAGGGCGCGGCGCAATTTGTCGCGTTCCTCGGGGGTCAGGCCCGCGGCTATGCGGACGAAAAGGCCGTGGTTGCGGACTTGGGCCTCGTCCATGTCGTGGCGGAACGCGGCGAATGCGGTGGCGAGGGCATCGGGGTCGAACGGCTCGGCAGTTAGAGCTGCCTGGATGGCGCGCTGGTGGCGCCTCATGCCGCGCATGGAGCGACTCAGCGAGCGACGGATGTCGCGGGCTTCCTCATCGCCGAACAGGGCATCGCGGCGTTCTTCCGGCAGGAAGCGCAGGGCGCGAGCGAGGCCGAAGGATGGGTCCATGCGCGCCTGTGTCCACGCAGGTGGACCGCTCTCGCGGCCGACGAAGAAGCCCACCAGCACGAGGTTCAGAATCAGCGACACGGCCAGCGCCGCGATCAGCCACTTACTCCGCATTGCCATTCTCCGCCAGATCAAATAGCTGCACCTCGTCGAACGCGAGCAGAGTCACCGCGTCCTCGAGATCTCCGGTTCCATCCTGCTGCGCGTTGCCGAGTGCGAACCCCACCAGCAAAGGCGCGAGCGCAAAGCCCACGGGGCGCCAGAAATTGGCGGCAAGCCAATCGAGCGCGATCTCGGCGAAGTCTCGCGGCAGGGCGTCCAGCACCTGCCCGGGCAGGTGCGACGGCATCGCTGGCGCTGGCAAGGCGTCGAGCGCAGCGTCCAGTGCCCGCGCCTCGTCAAGCAGCCGCTCGGCGTCCGCATTGGTCTGCACCAAGGCCAGTGCCGGCGCTCGCTGCGCCTCGGGCCAGCGTTCCGGATTGCTGCCGTGACGGTCGAGCAAATCGGCCAATGCTGCGGTCGTGAAGTCGCCTGGCGACCGAGGTTCGTCCATAGCTCAGGCCTCCCGATAGGGTGCGAGGGTCTTGCGCAGGCTGCGACGGGCCCGCGACAGCAAGGACTCGAGCGCATCCACCGAAACATCGAGCATCTCGGCCGCCTCGCGGTTGCTCCAGCCCTGATGGTGGCACAGCACGAGCGCGGTTCGCTGTCGTTCCGGCAGCGCCGCGAGGGCAGCTTCAAGCGCTCGTCGCGTTCGGCCGGCATCGTCAGACGGCACATCTCCCGCGAGCTCCTCGACATCCGCCTCTGCATCGGCTGCCGAGCCTCGCCGCGTACGCCATGCGTCGATGCACAGATTTCGGGCGATGCGGTAGGCCCAAGTGGTGAACTTCACCCGACCCGGCTTCCACGTGTCGCCCCGGCTCCACACGCGCAGGAAGGTCTCCTGGGTGAAGTCCTCAGCATCCGCAGCGTTGCCGGTGAGGCGAAAGACGAATGCGTGGATGGCGGCGCTGTGGCGGCCAAGGAGGACCGAGAACGCGCTCGTGTCCTTGCGCTGCACGCGAATCATCAGTTCCTCGTCCGTCACCGCGCGCCCTTGCGGGCGCGTTGGCAGTTCGCTACGCGAACTGCTGGCCTTCGTGCTCGCATTCGCTCGCAGCTACGGCTAGGAGGTAAGCGCCGTTTCTACGGCGCAGCCTCCTAAGCAGCGCCTCGGCAGGTCGCTCCCGCAAACTGCTGACCTCCGGGTTCGCATTCGCTCAGCCCTGCTTGGCGCGGTCTCGCCAGCCGCCACGCATCTCGCTTCGGGTCACCTTGCCGTCCTCGTCCGCGTCGAGCGTTTCGAGCCGCTTGACCTGGCCGCCAAGCTCGGCCGGTGCGAGCAGGCCGTCGCCGTCTTCGTCGAGCCGTTGGAACACCCGCTCCATGGCGACATCCCGCCGCGCTTCGCCGAGGCCATCGTACTCCTCCTTCGAGAGGGCCCCGTCACCATCGCCGTCGGCGCGCTCGAACACGCCCTCCTGCATCGACTCCATGCGTTCACGCAAGCCGCCGCGGCGGGCTCGCATGCCTTCGCGGCGGTCTCGCGCGGCTCTCCGACCTTCCTTGCCACCGGCGCGATCCATGCCGGCGCCGCGCCGACCGGATGCGAAGCGGCCGAGGCCCCCGCGATCTGGGCCCGCGACGAGGAACTCGTCGACCGAGACGCTGCCGTCTTCGTTGGTGTCGACGGCGGCAAAGCGCTCGGCGGCACGTTCCTTCGCCGCGGCGATGTCGATCGGGAAGCGTTCGGCGCGATCCTGCGCCTCGGCGGTGACGGCCGCCGCCGTGATGGTGACTGCCACCGTGGCGGCAACCAGAAGGTAGCGCCGGTTGCGTTCGGTTCGGGGAAGTGTCGTTGCCATCGATCCATCTCTCCAAGAGCGTGCAATAGCAAGTCATACGCCGCCCTGGTCGAAACCCGTCGCATCGTCGAAGAGGCCCCGATCGGTGATGTACCCGGTCACCAGTTCTGCCGGCGTCACGTCGAAGGCCGGATTGCGAACACGCACCTGGGCGGGGACGGGGATCGATGCCGTCAACTCCTCCGCGCCGCGTTCCTCGATGGCGACATCCGCCCCGGTGGGCGTGGCGGAATCGAAGGTGGAGGCCGGGCAGGCCACGTAGAAGGGAACGTCGTGCCACTTGGCGGCGATGGCGAGCGCGCGGGTGCCGATCTTGTTCACCACATCGCCGTTGGCGGTGACCCGATCGGTGCCGACGATGACGAGGTCCACCTGACCCAGGCCCATCAGATGTGCCGCTGCGCCGTCACAGATGAGCGTGCAGTCGATGCCGGCGGCGCCAAGTTCCCATGCGGTGAGGCGCGCGCCTTGCAGCACGGGTCGGGTTTCGTCCACGAAGACATGGAACGGCACGCCGCGCTCGTGCGCCAGATACATCGGTGCCGTGGCGGTGCCGAGCTCGGACACGGCCAGCGCTCCGGCGTTGCAGTGGGTAAGGAGGTTGGCATCCGGCGCGATCAGGTGGCCGCCGTGACGGCCGATGGCGCGGCACATGGCGGCGTCCTCGGCGTGGATGGTTCGGGCTTCCTCCACAAGGTCTCCGCCATTGGCGCCGACTGCAAGCATTCGACGCACGGCCCAGGCGAGGTTGACCGCCGTCGGGCGGGCCGCGAGCAGGGTCTTGGCTGCGGAATCGAGGTCCTCGCCGGCACGCCAAGCGAGTGCCATGCCGTAGGCGGCGGCAATGCCGATGGCGGGAGCGCCGCGCACGACAAGGTCGCGGATGGCAACGGCGACTTCGCCAGCGTCGTGCAACTCGATCTCGGAGACCACATCGGGCAAAGCGCGCTGGTCAAGCAGCCACAGGCGTCCATCGTGCCAGCGAACGGACTTCGGCACAGGCATTGTGGTCTCTCCTTGTGGCCCTTGGAGGCAAGGCATTCTGCCTTGCCTCCAAGGGCTAGTCCTTTGCCAAGTCCGACGGGCTCTACGAGGCCCTGCAATGGATCAAGGCGGCGCGAGTTGGCGCAGGCGGCGTTCTAGGGCGAATACATGGGGGTCATCGGCGTTGAGGGTGGTTAGGGCTTGCGCGAGTTCTAGGACGTATTCGATATTGCTCCCGCTGGGGCCGGATGAGGCGAGGATGTGACGGGCCATTTGCTCGAGATTGGCGGGACCCAAGAACGCTTCGTTGCTGGCTTCGGCTATGTAGTGACGCCACCTACGACGGTAGTCACGCCATCGTCCCCTTCGATTTCGATGGGCAGCCGCACGCGCACGTAGCCGTTCTTCTCCCGATGATCGAGCGGTGCGAAAGTGGCGGCGTCTATGCGGTAGGCCATGCCGACGCACAGCGCACCGGCCTCGGGCGTCAACGTCACCACCCGTCCGGGCGCCGCGGGCGTGCCGCGGTGGTCGTGCGAACCTTGCCAGAATCGACGCGAGAAGCCGCGCACCGCGGCCTTGAGGCGCGCCCGATAGGGGAAATCCACGCGCCATATGAGCGAGCCGTAGCCGAACAGCCAAACGCCGTCGTTGCCAGCTTCCCGCCCGTGCTCCATTGCCTCCCCTTCCATGCGGCAGCTCTTGCGGCGCCCGCCCCCAAAAAAACGACGCGCTGTTTTAGTATCCCTTGTCAGCGAAGCAATGGATCGGCGGCCATTGGTCGTCGCTTGGAGGCGAGCGGGATGAAAACGGTACACGAGGTGCTGCTGCACAAGGGGCGCGGCGAAATCTACTCGATTGCGCCGATTCGCAGCGTATACGAGGCCATCGAGATGATGTCGGACCGCCATGTCGGCGCGCTTCCGGTGATGATCGACGACAAACTCGTCGGGGTCGTCTCCGAGCGCGACTACGCCCGCAAGGTCATCCTGCGCGACAAGTCGTCGAAGCAGACCAGAGTGTCGGAAATCATGACGCAGGACGTCGTCACGGTGACCTCCCACGACCGCCTTGCGGACTGCGTCGATCTCATGCTCAAGCACCACATCCGCCACCTGGTGGTGGTGGACGAAGGCAGCGTGGCGGGCATGCTGTCGCTGCGCGACCTCTACACCGAGATCATCGACGAGCAAGCCGAGACCATCGACCAACTCGAACATTACGTTCGCGGCGAGCAGTAGGGAAAGCGTCGACACGCGCCGATGGATTCGGCACGGGTCCCGTAGGGGCTTGTCCCCGCCCGTCCTGAACGCATCGACGGATTCGGCACGGGCCTCGTAGGGGCGACCCTTGTGGTCGCCCGTCCTGATTGCGCCGAGGAATTCGTCGAAGCACAGCAGATCGCGCGAGCGAACTGCCAACGCGCCCGTCAGGGCGCGCCGGGACGGGACAAGCCCACCGCCGAAGGGTGGTTTTCGGGGGTTGCAGGACTTCGCCGGAAGTCCTTTAACCTGCCGATAAACATAAACTTTTTGGCGTAGCGGGCACCGCCGGGGCACACTGCTTCTCAACACCCCCTTGTAACCGAACAGGGAACGGGAAGTGAACAATCGACCCCTCATGCTGTCCGCAACCTTCGTCCGAAACGCCAACCGCCCCGGCCGCTACGGCGACGGCCGCGGCGGGCTCGGCCTCGGCCTGCTCGTCCGCCCCGCGCTGCGCGGCGGCCTCAACAAGTCCTGGACGCAGAGCGTCCGCATCGACGGCAGGCCCACCAGCCTCGGCCTCGGCCGCTACCCCGTCGTCACCCTCGCCATGGCCCG
>VXSY01000077.1 GCA_009837725.1 Gammaproteobacteria bacterium
CCGCAATCGCCGATGCGTCATAAAACCTGTTCTATTGGAGACAGTACACTAGGTTCGACACCGCTTTTTTGGGGGAGTTGTAACGCTGACTATAATACGCGGTTCTTTTGGTCTGATGTGGTGCACTGACTTGGTGCATTTTTGAAACTAGGGCTTTAGCGCGCCGGCACGGACTCTCTCGCTAGAACGAGATTGAGCATCGACACGCAACCCCGCCCCCTCGTGATACAAGGCCCGGACGAGGTCGTCAAGCACTGAATGGAGATCGTTCGACTCTGCGCCCCATTCCCAATCCAGCTTGAGCCCGTTTCCGTCCTCAAGCTGCTTGAGGCCCACCTGCATGGTGATCGTAAGCTTGCCTCCCTTCCCGATCATGGCGTTCGCAATCTCTTGGTGGAAGTCAGGGTACGCGAAGGCATCCAGCGTTCTCTTGAAAGCTGAAAGCGATTCGTGGAATTCGATGAATGCACTTTCCTGCGTCTTGGCAGGGCTGTCGGTCCGTTCCTTGAGCCATCGCCCAAAGCGCTCGTCGCGGGTTGTGTTGGTCATGTGTGGTATCCTGTTTGAAACGGTGGTCACTTGCGCACCGGGCCGCGCCACCTGAAATCGTACCAGAAAACGGCGCTAGATCCTGCGGATAGGAGAAGCAAAATGCCGTCACGCCACATAGGAAAGATCGGAGATTCGCTATTTTGCAGCGTTTGCGATGGCCCTGCTCATGTTTCCCCATCGGATGATGATGTCCGCTGTGATGCGTGCGGGATCGCCCAAGGGGGTATCAAGGAAGTCCTCCAAGCGGCTACCGACCACGTCAACAGCCGTAATGCCTACAATGCAAAGCGCCGGTTCGGCAAAACCACCCCACAACTCCAGAGCCGCCTCACCCGGAACGGGGAAGTTCCTGACAAGCCGCCGTTTGTCCTTCACATTGAGCCTGTTACATTCCATCGCTGATCCATCCTCCATCGGATCAATTCACTATCGTTTTTTCATGTACCATGCCATGCATGGTTTTGGGCTGCCTGCCGAGAGTTCCGCAGCCCCTAGCTTGACTTCCCTTTCCTGTCCACCTAGTTTCTGCCCCCCGCAGACATTCCAGAAGGGAAAAAATGGCGGAACCGGACACTGGGTTTTCTGCATACGTTTGGTTTTGGTTTCGCCTCATTTTGGTCTCGGTGGTGGGCCGCTGGCTTTACTTCGAGTACATTGACGACATTGTCAGCCAGCCCTTGCCCTTGTCGGTGCCGATGGGCTGATCGACAACGCAGAGGAGATTGCCTTTGGCGTAACGCTCCCCATGGCCTTGAAGGTCATTGTTGGTGTCCTGTTCTGGTGGAGGGCCGTCAAGGCGTTGAGCCTGCTTGACTGGCCGTTCATGTTCGGCATGCACATGGGAATGGGGCAGCAGACTGCGGGCGACTGGCAACCATGGCGCACATCGGCGATCCCGGCGGCATGATCACCACGAACACATGGAAGTACGAAAATTTCCATATGAAGGCAAGTCCTGGTTGGGCGTGATAGCCCGCGCCCATCCATCCAGCGACGAGATTGTCCGTTCCCGGATCGAGTTCCTAAGCCTCGCTTTCTTTGGCTGGACGTTCTTGGTCAACGAAGGAAGGATGTCGTTCTATCGCCAAACACACAAAAAAAGGGCAATCAGGTACCGTCGCGCCCGACACCAATCGATCGCTGGCATGAGGGAGTCTCAGGTCAGGTCGAGAGAAGATCCAGCTGGGTGGAGAGACGAAACTAGCCTCCCTCGACCGTATGGGAGTGGTCAAGCGGCGACCCAACCAGCCGAGAGGATCTCCGCTTGCTCAATGACGGTACTCGTGGCGCTCTCCTGCTTGTCGGGCGGGTAGCCATACTTTCGAAGAATGCGTCGAACCAGACGTCGTAAGTTGGCGCGGACGTTTTCGCGCAACGTCCAGTCGATGGTGACGTTGGCGCGCACGGTCGCCACAAGCTCGCGGGCGATCATGCATAACGTCTCGTCGCCGAGCACTTCGACGGCGCTGTCGTTGGTTTCAAGGGCGTCGTAGAAGGCGAGTTCGTCGTCGCTGAGCCCAAGTTGCTCGCCGCGCTCGCCGGCTTCGCGAATCTCGCGGGCCAGTTTAACCAGCTCCTCAATAACCTGAGCGGCCGCAACTGACCGGTTCTGGTAGCGGCGGATGGCGACGTCGAGCATCTCGGCGAAGGAACGGGCCTGCACCACGTTTCGGCGACGTCGCGCGGCGACCTCGCCCTTGAGCAGCTTCTGCAGCAGTTCCACGGCCAAGTTGCGGTGCTCCATGCCCTGCACCTCGGCGAGAAACTCGTCGGAGAGGATGGAGATGTCGGGCTTCTTGAGTCCGGCGGCGGCGAAGATGTCGATCACGCCTTCCGGCGCGACCGCCCGGGAGATGATCTGGCGCACCGCGTTATCGAGTTCTTCCTGCGGCCTAGTATCGACGGTATCGCGTTTCGCAACGACTGACTGGACGGCCTGACAGAACCCGACATCGTCCCGGATACGCGTCGCCTCGTCGCTCGGCACGGCAAGAGCGAATGCACGTGACAGGTCGCGTACGGCGGCGACGAAACGGTCCTTGCCGTCCTCCTGGGCCAATATGTGCTCCTGCGCGGCCGGCAGCAGCGCCAGGCGTGCTGCAGCGCTGCCGCGTGCCCATGCTGCGAAATCGAAGCCGTGCAACAGGCCAAGGCACACCTCGTGCTTCTCGAGCATGAGCGCGATCGCCTGCGCCTTGTCCACGGCCGTCTGGCCGGTGCCGCCACTCTCGGTGTAGGTGGCGAGCGCCTGCTTGAGTTCCTCGGAGAGCCCCAGATAGTCGACAACAAGCCCACCGGGTTTGTCGAGGAACACGCGGTTGACTCTGGCGATCGCCTGCATCAGCCCGTGCCCGCGCATCGGCTTGTCCAGGTACATGGTGTGGAGGCTTGGCGCGTCGAAGCCGGTGAGCCACATGTCCCGCACCAGGACGACGTGAAACGGATCGGCAGAGTCGCGGAAGCGCTTCGCCAAGGCTTCGCGGCGCGGCTTGTTGCGGATGTGGGGCTGCCACGCGACCGGGTCCGACGCCGAACCTGTCATCACCACCTTAACGCGTCCACCTGCATCGTCGTCGTCATGCCAGTCAGGTCGCAGGCGGATGAGCTCGTCGTAGAGATCGACGCAGATGCGGCGGCTCATGCAAACGATCATGGCTTTGCCGTCCATTGCCTCGGTACGCGCGCCGAAGTGAGCGACGATGTCAACTGCAACGACGCGCAGCCGTTCCTCGGTACCCACGATGGCTTCGAGCTGTGCCCACCGGCTCTTGAGGCCTTCCTTGCG
The DNA here is from genome assembly GCA_009837725.1 of Gammaproteobacteria bacterium. Taxonomy (GTDB): domain Bacteria; phylum Pseudomonadota; class Gammaproteobacteria; order Pseudomonadales; family Azotimanducaceae; genus VXYL01. Next base: position 3,338 of record VXSY01000077.1, read on the forward strand.
TTCGACCTCCTCACCCTCGGTGGCTTCCTCGAAGTCCGGGTCGATGCTCGGACGCGCCGCCTCGTCCAGAGCGAGCTTCGCGAGACGGCTCTCGTAGTAGATGGGCACCGTGGCGCCGTCTTGGACGGCGCGCTGGATGTCGTAGACGCTGATGTAGTCGCCGAACACGGCGCGCGTGTTGGCGTCTTGCAGTTCGATGGGCGTGCCCGTGAAGCCGATGAACGATGCGTTGGGCAGAGCGTCGCGCATGTGCCGGGCGTAGCCGTCGATGAAGTCGTACTGGCTGCGGTGCGCCTCGTCGGCAATTACCACGATGTTGCGTCGATCGGAGAGCAAGGGATGCCGGTCGCCTTTTTCCCTCATTCGAGGGGTGGGCACGTCGCGCTCCCCGGCTGAGGGCTCCTCGGGGAAGAACTTCTGGATTGTGGTAAACACCACCCCGCCGGAGGCGACGGAGAGCTTGGTCCGTAGGTCCGCACGCGAAGCGGCCTGTGCCGGCGGCTGGCGCAGGAGGTCGCTGCAACGGGCGAAGGTGCCGAAGAGCTGGTCGTCGAGGTCGTTGCGGTCGGTGATGACCACGACGGTGGGGTTGCCCATCGCGTGCTCGCGGACGATGCGGCCGGCGTAGAACGCCATGGTCAGGCTCTTGCCAGAGCCCTGGGTGTGCCAGACGACGCCAATACGGCGGTCACCGGCCTCGCCGCCCCATGGTCGCCCGGAGTCGTAGCGTCCTTGCGCATCTCGAACCTCGCGCTGAAGTTCGGCGGCGCGCAGCGTCTCGCCGACGGCGGCTTCCACGGCGTGAAACTGATGGTAGCCGGCGATCTTCTTGGCCACCGTGCCGCCATCATCCTCGAAGACGACGAAGTCGCGCAGGAGTGCAAGGAACCGACCTCGATCGCAGACGCCCGCGAGCAACACGTCGAGCTGAAGCGCCGAGGGATCGGCCAGCGTCTCACCAGAAATCGTCCGCCACGGCTTGAACCACTCGCGGCCTGCCGTGAGCGTGCCGATGCGGGCATCGACACCGTCGGACACGACAAGCAAGGCGTTCATGGCGAACAGCGTCGGGAGTTCCGACTTGTAGGTCTGCAACTGCTGCCACGCCGCCCAGATCGTGGCGTTCTCGTCGGCGGGGTTCTTGAGTTCGACCAACGCGAGGGGAAGGCCGTTGACGAACAGTACGACATCGGGTCGGCGCGTGTGGTTGTTCTCGACGACCGTGAACTGGTTGACGGCGAGCCAGTCGTTCTTGGCGGGCCGCTCGAAGTCGATCACCCGTGCTTGGGCGCCGCGGATGGCGTCGCCGTCGCGGTACTCGACTGTAACGCCGTCAATGAGCATGCGATGGAAGTCCCGGTTGCGGGCTTCGAGCGTTGCGCCCCCTGGCCGCGTCAGCTTGCGGAACGCATCATCGAGCCCCGACGATGGCAGTTCGGGGTTGAGATCGGCCAGCGCGTTTCGGAGCCGGGCGGCGAGTACGACTTCGGTATAGTCCCTTCGTTCGGCCGTCGGCCCGTCGTGCGCGATGTCTGGGCCGTGGGCGACGTTCCAGTCAAGACCGTCGAGCCAATCGAGGGCGGCGTCCTCGACGACCGACTCGGCAAAGCGTCCCCCACTCACGGCTGTGCTGCAGCTCTTCCAAGCACGAGTCTGGCGCGTTTCCGTCGCAGCATTGCGTATGGCGTCAGCCTAGTGTAGATGGTCCGGAAGTCCGGGATCGCCGGGGTACTCGACTGGGGCTCCGAGAGGAAAAAATGGCCGACCGGCACGTTAACGGCGGACGCGAAAGCACTGGCCTGCCTGAGCGTCGGCTGTCCGGTTCCGGCCTCCCGCTCGGCGAGCTTCGGGAGTCTCGTCGCAGGTCGGCTGGCGCACGCCCCGCCCTGTCCCGTGCCCAGCGAAAGATGAGCCGGGTTGACCTGGCACCGATCACGTCGCGGCCTCGACGATCTTCTCCGCGTCGGAGACGCGGAGTTCGCCGGAGATGAGTTTGGGCAACAGAACATCGCGGATCTGGGCCAACGTCCGACCCTGAAGAGCGTTCTTGACGGACTGATCCAGTATTGGTTCCGCTATGTCGGCAAATGCTCTGAGCAACGGGCTGCCAGGATGGAGGATCTCTATGGTGTCGATATCCGACTTCCCAAGGTGGATGACGGTCGTGCCAACCTTACCCCGCTCGAAAAACTCCAAGGGTGTCCGAAGGGCTTCTGCAATAAAGGCTCTTGGCACGCCATGGTTCGGCTCGAAGTGGCAGACCCTCTGGTTTAGCCAGGCCTTTGGCCCTTTCCAGATATGAAGCCGAAACTCGCCGTCCATTCCAACAACGATGTCGCCTGGCCTTATGAGGTGTCCCTTCTGGTGCACCTGCTCTGTGGTGAGTCCGGGTTCGTGTGTCGCAAGGTCTCGAATCCTGATCAACGGAACGCCGATGTTGTCGGTGGTGAATTGGTCGGAAGCGAACGGCGCACCGTAGACAACCCGGGTGAACTCGGAAATGGACTTTAGCTTCCAACCCGTTGGATTACGCTCGTTGTCAAAGGAGCTTGGGAACACCCCTGCAAGATGGCGCGGCAATCCCGTATCCCGCGCCTCCATCTTCGCCCGAACTGGGTCGAAGTCCACGAACCACGACTTGAACAGCGCCCGCGCCATCTCCTCCAGCGTCTCGTTCATGCGCCGGTTCAGCTCGATCTTGTCGTCGAGCGTTCCGAGGATGTGGGCGATGGCGGTTTGATCAGGAAGTGACGGCAGAGGGACTTCCACAAGGCCGATGTCCGCTTTCCGCAAGCCGAACCGAGTAATGCCGTTGGCATAGTGGTGGAACTGGTGCTGGGAGTCCCGCGCACTTAACGCGTAAGACAGGTAGCGACCATTAAGTCGTGAGACGTCGGGCCGAAGGATCGCCAAATGGTACCCGCATACGAGGCGAGGCACTCGATCTGCAACGAAGGCTGGTACTCCAATGTCATCCCACTGCTCGGAATCCTTGGTGATCACGACATCACCGGGTAGGAGTGTGCATTTGGCGATCTCGCGGTCGGACGCTGTGGCCTCCATGAAGGTCATGTCCTGGCGGATAACCGAGTTGTAGTAGACATCAGTGTAGTTGCAGAGTTTGACGGGAGTTTCGGCAGGCTTCGACTTCTTGTCCACGCCGCTTAGTCGGAGGTCAATGAGTCGATCTAAAGGAACGCGGGGCCAAGTGTGATACGCCCTGTGGAAACGAGTGGATGGCCCTAGGCCGCTTCCAATGTCCACGTCGGGTTGCACCTCAACACCATCACGCCGGATTGCGTTCCGCAAACGATCATTTGCATCGGCCCACTCGACCACATCCACCTTGAAGGGCAGATCTGACTCGCGGAAGCCCTCTACCAGCCCCGTCATTACGTCGAGCGGCAAGGGCTTATCTCCGAGAACCGCCAGATCAAGGTCCGAGTACTCCTTGCCCGTCCATGTTGCCCGCGACCCGAAGGCGACCACCCGCCTTGTCGGCGAATAGCGTCGAAGCACATCGCGGACAATCTCCAAGTGGTCGGGGCGCAAGTCGACCCTGGGGGCGTCACCGCTCACGCCAGCCTCTCGCGCAACCGGTCGTGCAAGTGGGCAGCCTCCTCTAGGAAGCGGGGAATGCGCTGCACCACCCTGAGCGCGACTTCCTCGTCGTAGGCATGACTCGTCGCGCCCCGCATCTCGCGGAAACCTCGCCAGTCCGACCAGTCGCCAAGCAGCAGTCCCTGCTCGTTGGCGGTGCGAATCATGTCCTGGAACGTCATCTCGTCGATCTGACCGGGGTTCGGCGAGGCGTATTCAAGGTAGCGTTTCAGCATCTTGTGGGACTGCTCGTAGGTGAACTCGAAACGTTGCACCAAACCATCTCTGATCTGCGTATCGAACGTGTCACCACGGTACCTTGCCAAGCCCTCTTCGAGTCGCTGAACCGCTCGGCGTAGCGGCTCGATGCTTGGCGCATCGTCTCGTGGAGGTCCAGACGACGTCATGCGTCAGGGGCAGCCGGCCGAGAACTCCTCGGCGTCTGTTCGACTACGGTAGCATGGTCCATTGCGGGTCCGACCTCCCTCTCCTCAGCCCGCGTCCTTGTCCGACACCGGGAAGCCTAGCGACTCCAAATTGCCGGCTATGGCGGCGTCCAGCCGCGCGCCCTCGGCCCGTTGCTCACGAAGCCGGGCGACGAGGCGTTGCATCTTGTCGGCGAACGGCTCGCCGTCGTCTTCGGCGGGCGGTGCGCCAACGTAGCGGCCCGGCGTCAGTATGTGGTCATGGCGTCGGACCTCCTCCAGAGGGGCGCGGCGGCAGAAACCTAGCTGGTCTTGGTAGCCATCTGTGCCCGCCCGCCAGCGGTGATAGGTGTCGGCGATCCGGGCAATGTCCTCGGCGGTCAGCTCCCGGTGTGTTCGGTCCGCCATGCTGCCAAGTTGGCGGGCATCGATGAACAGCACCTCGCTGCGCCTGTCCCGCAGCTTGCCTCGGGAACGGTCCCGCGAGAGGAACCAGAGGCAGGCCGGAATCTGCGTCGAGTAGAAGAGCTGGCCGGGCAGCGCGACCATGCAGTCTACGAGATCCGCCTCGATCAGATTCCTGCGAATGTCACCTTCGCCGGATTGGTTGGACGACATTGAACCGTTGGCGAGCACGAAGCCCGCGCTCCCCGTCGGCGCCAGATGATGGACGATATGCTGCACCCAGGCGAAGTTGGCGTTGCCCTTCGGCGGGGCGCCATACTGCCAACGCGGATCCTCGGTCAGGCGGTCGCCCCCCCAGTCCTTCACATTGAAAGGCGGGTTGGCGAGGATGAAGTCGGCCTTTAGGTCCGGATGGCGATCGTTGTGGAAGCTGTCGCCATGGGCGATCTGGCCCTCGATGCCGCGGATCGCGAGGTTCATCCGGGCGAGTCGCCAGGTCGTGTAGTTCGACTCCTGGCCGTAGATGGAGATGCCTCCCCGCGCTTGCCCGCCGTTCCCGTTGCCCGTGGCGTGTGCGTCGATGAACTCAACCGACTGCACGAACATCCCGGACGAGCCGCAGCAGGGGTCGTAGACGCGGCCGGAGTACGGCTCTAGCATCTCGACGAGTAGCCGGACGACGCAGCGTGGCGTGTAGAACTCACCGCCTTTCTTGCCTTCGGCGCCGGCGAACTGGCCGAGGAAGTACTCGTACACGCGGCCCAGGACGTCGTTGGCACGCGCTGCTTCGTCACCTAGCGCGATGTTGCCCACCATGTCGATGAGCTGACCCAGGCGTTGCTTGTCGAGCGCGGGGCGGCCGTAGTCCTTCGGCAGGACATCTTTCAGGGCGGGGTTGTCCCGCTCCACGCCTGCCATGGCGTCGTCGACGAGCTGGCCGACGGTGGGTTGTCGCGCCTGCGCCTTGAGGCGGGCCCAGCGCGCTTCCGGAGGTACCCAGAAGATGCTCTCGGCGGTGTACTCGTCGGGGTCTTCGGCAGCTTCCGCACCCCACTCGGCGAGAACAGCCGCGTGGCGCTCCTCGAAAGCGTCGGAAATGTACTTCAGGAAGATAAGGCCCAACACGACGTGCTTGTACTCGGCGGCGTCCATGGAGCCGCGCAACGCGTTGGCAGTTGCCCAAAGCTCGGACTCGTCGATGCCGATGGGCGAACGGGACGGGACGGCGTGCGACGGTTTTCTGGTGGACATACGGCTATGGGTCTGTGGCCTTCGATTGGGATTCTACCCAACGCTACCGACCGCGGGGAGTCGCCGGGGTGATGACGAGCGGGGTACGGCGGCTGCAAGGTCCAAGTCAGCAGGCTGTCGATCGGCAAAATGCGCGAATCATGGTTGAAGCGGTTGGTACTCCAACAGTGAGGATTGGCCAACGATTTCGACGATCGTAACCGCAACCTCCGCGCCGTGGGCGTCTGTCAGTCGAAGCGGCTTGCCTGGTCGAAACGGCACTGGCTGCTGCCGGCCTTCGTTGATGGCGATGTTGTCCGCGTAGAGATAGGTCCGGTCGGACGTGTCTCGGATTGGGTTTAGTCGCCCGCGCAGACCAGGAAGGTGACCAGTGCTTTGGGCGAATATGGCGGCGCCGCCTGATGGTAGAGGTTCGAGATCGACCGGTAGGCCTCCCTGGTTTGGCGTCCACTCGCGATAGAGTCCGGCGCGATATCCGGCGCCAGCGGCATAGATCGTCATCGGCATGTTCGTCGTATAAAGATCGAAGGACGCCTCGCCAGATTCGTCCGTCGTTGCTCGCACCCACGTCTTGTTCGGGAAGAGCGCGAGCACCTCGATGCCGGCTAGGGGCTCGCCACCCGAATGCACGGTGACCATTGCGTCGGCTGGCGCAAGCTCCAGCTTTGCCGCCGGAATGCGCAGCACCAAACTCGACTCGTCAAGGAGCTCGTATTCCGGCAGCGTCCCTGTGGTTTCCTGCGTTTCCTTGCGGATGATCGACACGCCATCGCCGCGGCGTTCCATCAGGTAGCGACGATGGTCGGAACCCGCCACCCTCTCCACAGGAATGCGGCCGAACACGGAAGCGATCACTTCGTTGCGGGTGGCTTGACTCGCTTCCATGCCTTCGATGGTCATGCCGTTCGGGAGAGGCCCGGGGGAGTCAATCTCCAAGCGGTCCTTGAACAGGGAAAGCCGGATGCTGCGTGCGGACATTGAGTAATCCCGGTGCGCGACCGCGTTGACCACAGCTTCAAAGACGGCGGCCTTGCTGTACTGCGGCACGTCCTCTCGCTCCGGCATCTTACGTGCTGCGACGCGCATGTTGCGAACGACGAACTGCACGGCATCCGCGATCTGGACAGGGAGCGGGCCGGTGATCTCCTGTGCATCCAACTGACCGGAAGCCCTGTCGGCACCGCGATAGTGAGTCGCGACAATGGTCGCGTGGCTTAGCCAATCCTGCGGTGAGTGGGTGCAAAGCAGTATGCCGGCGACCGTGGCCCGGCCTACGCCGGCGTCATCCTGCGCCAATAGGCGGAGGTTCATGAGGCCGCGCCTAGGGTCGGTCGCTCCCTGGACGCTGAGCAAGGGCTCCCACAGCCGCTCCGCGAGCGTTTCGAACCCAGTCCCCGGTACGACCTGTTTGTCGAACCACAGATAGCGGGCTTGCGCACGATTCTGTGCCAGCCTCAGGCGTTCTTCCCCGCGCAAGCGGCGTTTGGTGGCGCCCACCCGGATGAATGCTCGCCCGTCGTGCTCGTGCACGGCGTCGCCACGAGGGACTTCCACGAGCAAGAGTGCGCTTCCGTCGAGTTCCCTGTGGTGGATGTGGATGCGCACCGGCGGCTCGATGACGTCGGTGCCTACCTCCACGAGCAAGTGGTCAAGGGCGGCTAGTTGCTCCCTCGACATTCCCTTGAGCGTTCCGTCGTCGGCCACGCCGCACAGCACAACGCCGCCGTCCGCGTTGGCGAAGGCGCCGACTTCGTCGGCGAAAACACTCCTGCGGGGGCTAGTGGGAGTGTTCCCGCTGAACTCGATCTGCTTGAACTCCCATCGGCTGTCCTCGCCTAGGGCCAACTGTCGACGGATGTCCTCGTCGCTGATCGTCATCTGACATCGTCCGCGATGCCCTTGATGCAGGCGTAGGCGCCAATCTTCAGGGAAGATTCCACGTCGTCGAATCCCGCCGCGGACAGCATCGCCAGGTGGCGGCTGAGGGGAATGCGGGTGGGGCCTTTGCCGGATTGGCGCACGAGGTCGGCGTTCAGGAACAGCCCCGGCGAGTGGATGAGTTGCTTGGCGGCCGCGTAGATGGCCTCGTGTTCCGGCTCGTCGCCGACGTCGTGCAGCGCTTGCATCGAGATCAACGCTTGCGGACGCCGCCGAGCGGCTCTCGGCCAGTCGTCGTCGCGCAAGTCCACCTGATGCAGGTGCACGCGCTCGCCGAAGCGTTCGGTGCGTTCCCGCGCCAACGTCAGCATCGGCTCGGAGTAGTCCATGCCTTCGTAGGTGGCGTTGGGCAGGCGTTCGAGCAGGAACTCGGCCAGGATGCCTGGGCCCGATGCCAACTCGACGATGTGAGGCGACTCGTCGTCCAGCAACACAAGCTGGGCGAGGATGTGGTGGAAGACGCTCTCGCGCACGGGATTGCCGACGTCGTGTGCCCACTTGGCAACGTATTCCATGCTGTGGAAGCGGTGCGGAATTCTCGCGGGCCGCTCCGAATCGCTGGTTTGCTGCGCCATTACGTGACGCGCACGGGCAGTTCCGAATAGCCACGCACGAAGTTCGAGCGCACGCGCACCGGCTCGCCGACGACCTCGATCGTCTCGAATCTGCGCAGGATCTCCTCCCAGACGATACGGAGCTGCATCTCGGCGAGGCGGTTGCCCATGCAGCGGTGGATGCCGAAGCCGAAGGCGAGGTGGGCGCGGGCGTTGGAGCGTTCGATCATGAGGTCGTCGGGGCGCTCCCAGACATCCTCGTCCCGATTGCCGGAGATGTACCACATCACCACCTTGTCGCCCTTGCGGATGGTTTGGCCATGCATCTCGATGTCCCGCGTGGCTCGGCGTCGCATGTGCGCAAGAGGCGTCTGCCAGCGGATGATCTCCGACACCGCGTTGGGGAGAAGCTTGGGATTGGCGCGCAGCTTCGCGAGTTCGTCCGGGAATTGGTTGAAGGCCAGCACGCCGCCGGAAATGGAGTTGCGCGTGGTGTCGTTGCCGCCGACGATCAGCAGTAGCAGGTTGCCGAGGTATTCCTGCGGCGACATGTTCTGGGTCGCCTCGCCGTGTGCCAGCATGGAGATGAGGTCGTTGCCGGGCGGCGCATTCACGCGCTGGTTCCACAGGTCCGTGAAGCAGGCAAGACACTCGTAGAGTTCCTCTCGGCGCTGCTCCTCCGTTTCAACGATGCCCATACCGGGGCGTGCCGTGGCAACGTCGGACCATCGCGTCAGGCGTCTGCGTTCCTCGAACGGGAAGTCGAACAGCGTCGCGAGCATCTGCGTCGTCAGCTCGATGGATACCCGCTCGACCCAATTGAACGTCTCGCCCCGTGGCAAGTCGTCGAGAATCGCGCAAGCCCGGCTGCGGATGGTGCTTTCCAGCACCTTCAGGTTCATCGGCGCAACCACCGGACTCACGACCTTGCGCTGCTCGTCGTGCTTGGGCGGATCCATGGCGATGAACATCGGCAGTTCGAAGTCCTCGGCCTGATCTCCAATCACGATGCCGGTTTCCGACGAGAACAGATCGTGGTGGGTGTCGACGTAGCGGATGTCCTGATAGCGCGTCACGGACCAGAAGGAACCAAACAGCTCCGTGTCCGCGGTGTACTGAAGGGGCGCTTCAGCGCGCAGGCGCTTGAATACCGGACGCCAGGTGTCCTCCGCCTGCAGCGTGGGGTCGGATGGATCGAGGTCCGCGAGCGACGTGGCGGGTGCGTTCATGGCTGACTCCTTGCTGGTGATCGCTCAGGCGGGGTTCATCGACGCGCCGGGCCTCGGTATGGCCGGCGCGTAGCGGTAGCTCGGATCGGCAAGGAAGTTCCTGCGCAGCGCGAGCATCTCGCGCCAGGTGGCGAGGAGGCCGTGGGTTGCCGGCGGCAGGTCCTGTTCGATCGCCTTGCGCAGCTTCGGCAGGTTGTAGAAGGGCACTGCGGGATACATGTGGTGTTCCAGGTGATATTGCATGTTCCAGTAGTAGAACGCCGGCAGCCAGGAGCAGGTGAAGGTGCGGGTGTTCATGCGGAAGTCGGGGATGTCGGAATTGAGTCCATAGTGCTGCGGCACGCCGCAGAGGAATCCGAGCCAGCCGCAGTATTGCGTGCCGATGGTGAACACGACGATCAGGAACCAGTTGCCGGTGAGGATGAACACAAGCGCCAGAGCGCCGTGGCCTATGAGCAGAGTTCGGGCCCAGTTGCGGTGGCGGCGGCGAAGTGCCTTGTCGGACTCCGGCAACACGTGGCCATACCAGTCGCCCCGCACCTCGCCGCGTGCATGGCGCCAGACGAGCTTAAGCCGCTGCCAGGTGGTGTGCGGATTCCAGGCCAAGAGGCCCAGCCACACTCGCCAGCGGCGCAGGCTGAAGCGCACCGGCAGCAGCACTTCGCCATCGTGCGCCGCATGGCAGGTGGCTTGATGGTGGATTGCATGGCTTTCCTGATACCAGATGTAGTCCGACCAGCTAATGAAGGCGTACACCTTCTCGAAGAAGGCGTTGAGGCGTCGCGAGCGGAACACGGTGCGGTGCTGCAACTCGTGGACGGCAATTAACCCCATGAAGGGGCCGATGGTGCCGTGGGCGAAGAGGGCGACGATCAGAAGCGGAAGGGCCCAAGGCCAGTTCGAGGCATCGATGTTGAGGTAGGCGAGGGTTGCCAGGGCGGCGGTGACGAAGAAAAGCCCCAAGTGGCAGATGGTCTGCAGCCAACCGCGCAGGTCGTTGCGCTGCATGAGTTCCGTCAGGACTTCCCTGTCGATGGGGCTGCGATACCAGTCGATGCGGAAGTCGGGATCGAAGCTGTGCGTGCCGCTCACGCCACCGCGTCCTCGATTTGTGCGGCAATGCGCTGCATGCAGGCGCGATCCAACTCCCGTGCTTCGGCAATGTGAGCGCGTTTTTCGGCGGCTGACGACTCTCGATCCGACGCCAGCCGGAAGAGGTGCGTGAGCTTCTGATACCGGTCTGCCAACCAACGGGCATCTTCGGGCGAGATAGGGCTTTCGCCATTGGCCGCACTGGCGAGAGAGGCGAAGTGGCCGGCGGCGTGTTGCCGGCACTCGGCCCAGACCGAGGCGTTCCACCAGTTCCCATGCGCGTCCTTGGGGCCTTGGTCGATGGCGGCCAGCCACTTGGCATAGGCGCCGTCGCCCACCGCGTAGGGCGCGTGTGTGTGTCGTTCCGGGTGCTCCCAGAGATCGACGGCGTAGGCGAGCGCATCCAGAGCGGGCTGTGCCGATGGAGGTTCGCACGCTTCGAGCCGGAAGAACCCGACTGGTGGGCCGTTCTGACACTCTGCCCACGTCCCGTAGGTGAGCCGTGCCGGCGTGCTTTCCATGCCCGGCCAAGGCTGCGCCAGCACGAATCCGTCGTCGTCGTGGCCGAGAACCAACTGGTGATCAAGGTGCACCAGCGAGCAGACGGCACCCTCGGCCATCGCTGCACGCACCTGCGCCTCCACCTCGGAACGCTCCGAAGCGCTGGCTGCGGGCATGAGCATCGCCAGCTCGGTCATGCGGATGCCGGCGTTGGGCAGAAGGCGGAAGAACTCATCCCAGTTCCACACATACGGCCCGCTCGGGCAGATCTCGTCGTGGATGTTGATGAGGAAAGCATGGCCTGAGAGGAAGAACGCTTCGGTCGCGGTGTGTTCAACGCCCAAATGGGACATCGCTCCATGCACCACGCCCAGCATCGAAGTATCAAGCGGGGGCTGCACAAGCCCCTCCACGACCGTTCTCGCCATGCCCTTGCTCGCTCGCCTGCCGTAACAGTGCAACCTTACCGCGAAACCCGCCGTTCCGTTAGCGCCACAAGAGCCGTTGCCTTCGGACAACGCTTCTTGCCCCAGCAAGCCCTGCGCAGGCGATCTCTGCCTAAATTGCGGCGCGTCATCACGCCATTTCGTGCCGATCCACTTGCCACTGGCGCGAATGCTATGTTCCCCCCGTCACTACCGGAAACTGCCGCTGCCTTGGACGCCGCGGTGGGTCGTGAGGGGCGGCGGGGGTGACTCGACGCGGCGCCTTAGCTGCTTGAGGGGCTGGATTGCGCGCCCTTAGCCAGACTCTCACGTCCAGCTAACGCGTGTGCAATCGAACGCCGAAGCTCCGCGCCTGTCCTCCTGAACCCCAGCAGACGAGCCAACTCGCGTATCAGATCCTCTTGATCGATGCGGCCACATTCACGTTCGATCCAATCCGCACCTGCGAGGACTTCCATCGGCGGCAGGTACTTCGGCCTCCCTACGCCTCCGTCAATACCAGCTCTGGAACGTACCGGCACGGCGTTGCTCTGGGATCGCGTCAACCAGAACCCACCCTTGTCCAGTAGTTCGCCCTGTCCTTGCCGCCTCGCTTGTATCAATGCAGCCCGAGTCGCAGTCAGGATGCGGGCTCCCGTCCTGCCCTTGTCAAATGCTTCCGCCACCCGCCGCGCGACGAGATCCAAGTGCACTGGCCCTTCCTGCTCGACAATCGCTAGTACCACGTCCGCCATCCGGGCCACATCTACCTCGTGCGGCTCTGGCAACGCTTGGCCTGGATCGTTTGGCGTGGCGTTTCGAACGAGCCCAGTGACGTCTGCCACCCGATACGAGGCAGCACTCACTCCAACCTGTTTTGCCTCTTCTTGCTTCGTCGGCTCCTCGACGGATGGCGTCTCGTCGTCGGCTGAGTCACTCCGGCCATCAACGTTGGCACCGGACACGATCCTGAGCTCGCCGCGGTCTTTCGCCTGCTGAAGCGCATTTTCAAGACGCTGAATCTCCTGCTTCCGCCGGTGGAACCAGTCCGTGCTCCAAATCCGGTGGAATGTCCACAGCATTCCTTCGAGTACCTGCTGGCGATGCCTGTCCCGCTCGCGGGCGGATAGGGCGCCGTGATAGCTCGCACCATCACATTCGACAGCAAGCAAGTACCGACCAGGCGCGTCGGGATGCCTTACGCCAATGTCGATTCGAAAACCCGCGCTACCCACCTGGTGGTCCGCCAGGTAACCCAGGGAGCGGATCACGGTGGCGACGTCCTCCTCGAACGGGCTGTCGGGCCCTAGTCCTTCCGCAAGGCGTTCCGCCGTTTGCCCCGTCGCGGCGAACTCAAGAAACTGCCGCAAGATCCTTGGGCCCGGCCGCGCTGTAGGGGAGAGGTCTATATCGCCAGGGTCGAACGAGGCGAAGACGCGGCAACGCGCCCGCGCCCGCGTGAACAGGACGTTTAGGCGCCGCTCGCCTCCTTCCGCGTTGATCGGGCCGAAGCGCATGCTGTTCAGCCGCCCGCCGGGCTCGGTTGGTCCGTACCCGACGCTGATGAAGATCACGTCGCGTTCGTCGCCCTGGACGTTCTCGATGTTCTTCACGAACGCGTCTTCGGCGTGACCCTCTCTCAGGAACTCGTTTAGTACTGCATTGGTCCTGCGCTCGTACTCCAAAAGCTCGGTCACCATGTCCGCCTGTGCCTTGGAGAAGGTAACGAGCCCCAGCGACAGGTCGGGCGTGCACTCGGCGTGAACACACACGGCTTGCACCACATGCTCGGCCTCGATCCGATTGGTCCCCGGTCGCCCCGACCCTGTACCACCCCGCGTGGCGTAGACACCCGGCACCCGCTCGAACGACAGGCCATGGGATGCATCCGGCTCGAGTGGCGAGGGCGGGAGGATGAGCTGGAGGTCGTAGAATTCCTCGTTCGAGATGCGAATCAGGGATGGGTCGCGCGACCGATAGTGCCACTCAAGCATCTTCGCGTTCACGCCGCGAGCCTCGCATAGACTCAGGATGCTCTCCATCTCTGACGCTGGCGCGACGCCGTCCAATGCATCGTCTTCGTCGTCCTGCTCGGCCGCGCCAAGCCTGTCGAAGAACGACGTCGGCGGCAGTTGCTTCTGGTCCCCAACGACCACGATCTGGTCACACCTCGCAATCGCCCCCAACGCGTCCTCTGGCTTAACTTGACTTGCCTCGTCGACGACCAGTAGATCGAACCGCAACGCCTTTGGTGGCAGAAACTGGGCGATCGAGATCGGGCTCATCAGGAACACTGGCTTAATGCGTTGGAGTGCAACGCCAGCGCGTTCCACTAGCCTTCGGATCGGCATGTGCCGCCGCTTGCGCGCAATCTCGCCCCGAATGACGCCCATCTCGCCTGCCGCCCCGGTCGGGAGGTGGGCCAGGTGACGGGCGCGGATGAACTCCCGCACGTCATCGATGTGCTTTACATCCAACGTTGCGAACAAACGCACCAGTTCGTGCCGATCCAAGCCCTGTAGGCTATGGAGCCCAGCCACCCGCGTTGCGACGTCCAAACGCGCCTCCGCGCACGCGTACTCGAACTCGACAGCCGCTTCGCTTGGATTAAGTGCACCCTCGTCCACCATCTGGATTAGGTCGTCGAGGCCGCTGCTCCGCATTCGTTCGACCAGCACTTCAATCTGGCACCACTCGTCGTAACGATGCGTGCTCGTGGCCATTGACCTAAAGCGTTGGCCCAAAGCTGCCAAGGCGACCTCCTCCAAGCGCCCCTCGATGCCTGTCTCGGCCAAGTCCATACGCAGGAGGTTCACGACTGCCGTGACGCGCTTCATTATTGTCGCGGCGTGCGCTCGGAATGTCTCCGCTAGCTTGCTTGGCTCGACAACACTCTTCGCCGCATGTTCTAGGCCGTTCGCCGTCAAGGGAACTCCGCTCTCCTCGACCCTGGCTATCCACTTCGCCGCGTCTGCCAACCCTGCGAAGTCTGTTCGTTCCCCTCGCCACAAGGCGCCCAAATGGGACTCCAGGAACCCCTTTTCGTCCGCAAGCTCGTTGTGCCGTCGTTGGACTCCGTGGAGGCGTCGCGCGACGTCCGCCCTTTCTGCTGCGGTCAACGGCAACTTGCCCGCGAGCACTTGACCTAGCTGCCTGCTCGCGCGCCGATACCTCGACCCCCATCGTGCGAGCCAGCCACCCAAGCCTCCCGCTTCGCCGCGTTGCAGATCAACTTCCAAATCGCCCGCAGCGATTCCCCACGCTTGGTCTCGAAACAACGGTTCCGCAGCGTGCTTTGCCGACGCCCAGGCCGCCCCTACCGCAAGGGACTCGGCAAGCTGCGCTGCTGCTCCTTTGCCGAGCAACTGCACCGCCAGCAATCCGGCCTCGGCAGGCCTTTCCGCCAGAAGGCCGAGGAGCGCCGCAGCTTGCTTGATGTCAGCTGAAGATTCGGGTTGCGGAGCCCAGTCCTCTGCGGGCTCGGTACGTGAGGTGTTGTCCTGCGCAACGCGGCCGAACGTCAACGTCTCCGACCGCGCAGCTTCAATCGCGCCGACAGCCTCATCAAGCGCTTCCCGAAGCCGCTCTTGGTCAACGGGCGTGAGGTCGATTTTCCGGCAACCGGCGAATGGGTGCAGCCTGCGCGGTCCACTCGTTAGCAATTCGGCGAGCCGCCTGATGTCTTGGGCGATCAGTTCGCATCCTGCGCGTGTGTGATTGGCCAGGCCGTCGCGCTTTAGCCGGGGTGGACGACGGCCCCGCCCGATGAAGCCCACAACGTCAGCAATGGCGCTATAGGCCGTGTAGCCGCGCCCATCCACTTCCCGGTGGAGAGCGTCCGCTATACGGTTCAGTTGTTCGCGCTTCGACTGCAGTTCCACGGGCCGGAGGGGCTCGGGTTCTTCTTCCTCGCTCGCCCGCAACGTCCTATCTATTTCCTGCAACACCTCGCGCTTGTTCGCGTGACGGGAATGAAGCTCTAGGCACAAGTGGCCGAGCCGGCATTTCTTTAGGCGGTCATGGACTACATCCAGTGCCGCCATCTTCTCCGCCATGAAAAGCACGGTCTTGCCGTTGTGGACTGCGGCGGCGATCACATTGGTGATCGTCTGCGATTTGCCCGTCCCGGGTGGCCCCTGGACGATTAGATTCCTGCCAGAACGTACCTCCTCGATAACCCTCGTCTGCGGCGCGTCCGCGTCGATAACCTGGACCATGTCCGCCGACGCGAGTCGCGGGTCAAGCCTTTCCTCCTTGCGGAACAGCGGCGCTTCCCGTTCGAAACCCTCTACCAGCAGGCGTAGCATCGTAGGGTCGGCGCTCAGCCGTCCTTCCGGCCACTCGTCCTGCTGCAGGTCGCGCTGCATGAGCTGCTTGGCGAAGGAGAAAAACCCGAGTTGCATGCCGTGCTCGTCAATACTCCACCGATGCTTGCCGGAAACCGCCTCCCGTACACGCTCGAAGTACGTCGAGGGCGACCATTCGTCGTCAGCGTCCACATCCGGTAGCGACAACCCGAAGTCGTCCCGAATGCGCGCCTGCAATGGCAGATTTGTGAACAGGTCGTCCTCGCGGCCGCGAATGTCGTAGGTCGATGTCCTTTCGTTTCGCACCAACTCCACAGGAAGCAGCACGAGCGGCGCCTCCCGCATGAACTCAGATCGCTCGTCTTCGAACCACTGGAGGAAACCAATTGCAAGGAAAAGGATGTTAATCCCCTGTTCCTCCTCCGCGGTACGGGCATCCCGCGCTAGCTGCAGCAGGCGCTTCTGCAACGCGTCGACTCCGAGCGTCGTGTCTAGATAACGGTCTGTGAAGCGGGACTCGTCGGTCTCGCCCATACCGGGGAGCGCCAAGAGGTCCACCTCCCCGAAATGAACGTCGACGTCAACGGACTCTTCGATGTCGTTCTCGGCCGGATGAAACCTCATCTTCCGTCGGTCGGAGTGGAGCATCCGGAAGACCTCGTCGGCTCGCTCATTGACGATCGTCAGGAACCGCCCCCGGCCCTTGCGATTGACGTGAACGAGCCGATTTCGGGTGCCCGTATCCACAAGCTTCTGACGCGCGTCCTCGACGACGGCGGCAACTCGCGGATCGACCCTAGACGTATTGTTGCTGTTTGGTTGCTCCACAGGCGGCATCGAAACCGTCAGCTCCCCTCGACGGAAGCCGCGGAGTTTCCCAAAGCCGGACTCCCTCCGCAATGCTATGCACTCCCTTGCCGGTTCGATTGCCCCACCCGCGCTAACGGCGGGGCTGCTGTGGTCCAAGGGACGGGGAGTTGCCAGATAGTCCGCCATGGCAGTACTGCAGGCGGCGTGCAATGCCTGATTTTCGCTGCCGCCGCACGCCGTCTGGTGCGATCACGCGCTTCCGGAGCTATGGGCGCCGAACTGTCTAGCCAGATCGTGGATTGGACGGAACACCGCAAGCCATGGTTTCGAGCCACGGAGGCCGCAGGCGGGAACTTGCCGCAGTCGATGCCGACCCAAGTGACGCTGGAGATCCAGCACTGACGCGCACCCCTCGACCGAAGAGTTGCGCCCCGACCCGCAGTCCCGCTAGCGCAGGGACCCGTGTGGACATGGAAGTGGTAGTCGACGATCCCTGAGCCGCGCTAGGTGGACGCGCTCGATTCCTCGCGCCGACACACGCAGTCCGGGAGGCTGTCGGCCGGCTTAAACCGACCGCAGACAGGCTGTTGGGTGTCCGCGCGGAGCTCCCCCTACAGGTTGCCGCCGGAGAGGACTACGCCGACGCGGCCACGGGCTGCGCCGGGGTTGTCGGCCATCGCGGCGAGGGTTGTTGCGGCGGAAGGTTCGATGACGATCTTCATCACTTGGGCGGCTCGGTTGGTCCAGTGCTTGATGGATGATTCGGATGCCAGCAGCACGCGGCAGCGCCGGCGCCGGAGGATGTGGAAGTTGAGGTTGCCGAGGCCCGTGCGCAGGCCATCGGCGACGGTTCGTGGGGGCAGTGGCGGGCGCAGTTCTCCTGCTTCCAGCGAGTCCTTGGCGTCGCGGGCCAGTTCCGGTTCGGCGAGGATCACGTCGCTCGTATCTGCGGCGAGCGCCGTTCCGGCAGCCAGGCCACCGCCGCCCACCGGAACCCACACCTGATCCAATGGCCCGTGTTCCTCGAGCAGTTCGAGCGCTGCAGTGCCCGCGCCGGCGATGATGTGGGGGTGGTCGTAAGGCGGCACGAAAGTCGCGCCGGTGTCCTGCACCACCTGTTCGAGCGTGGCGGCGCGGGCTTCGAGCGTGGGTTCGCATTCCACAACGCTAGCACCGTAGCGCTCGATGGCGGCGCGCTTGGAGGCGCGGGCGTCACTTGGCACGACGATGAACGCGTCGAGGCCAGCCTCACGCGCTGCGAGGGCCAGGGCCGCGCCGTGATTGCCGGAGGAATGCGTGGCGACGGCGCGCACGTGGCGTGGCAGCTGGAGCACCGCGTTCGTCGCGCCGCGAATCTTGAAGGCGCCCATCCGTTGCAGGTTCTCGCACTTGAAGAAGAGCTTGGCACCAAATTCGGCGTCGAGGGTGCGGCTCGTGAGAACCGGCGTGCGATGCACCCGCCCTGCGATCCGGCGCGCCGCAGCTAGCACGTCGTCGCGATCCACGGATGGGTGCGTTCTGCCGCAGGCGGACGCTGCGGGCTCAGACGACGCCGGCATCGGCCAGCGTCGCCAACTCGCCTTCGCCGAGGCCCAGCAGCCCAACGTACACCTCGGCATTGTGCTCGCCGAGTTCTGGCCCCGGCCAGCGTACCGTGCCCTGGGTGCGCGAAAGCTTGGGAAAGACGCTCTGCATCTTGAGGTTTGGGAACAGCCGGTGCCCCACCTCGACGATTGCCTCACGGGCGCGGATGTGCGGATCCGCCAGCATCTCCGGGGCCCGGTAGATGCGGCCGGCGGGAACGCCTTTGGCTTCAAGCGTTGCCAACAGTTCGTCGGCGGGAAGGGTGCAGGTCCAGGCGGCGATGCGCTCGTCGAGCTCGGCTTGATGTTCGCCACGGCCGACGTGATCGGCGTAGCGTGCGTCCTGCGCCAGTGCCGGCTCGCCCATCGCTTCGGCGAGGCGGGCGAACACCGAATCTTGGTTTGCGCCCATGACGATGTCTTCGCCGTCGGCGCTCGGATAGACGTTGGACGGTGCCGTTTTCGGCAGGATGGCGCCGCTGCGTTCGCGGATGAGACCGCCTTCCGTGTATTCCGGAATGGTGGACTCCATTACGGCCAGCACCGCCTCGTAGATGGCGGAGTCCACCATCTGGCCACGACCGCTGCGTTCCCGCTCGTGTAGCGCCGCCAGTGTGCCGACACAGGCGAAGGTGGCCGCGAGGGAGTCGCCAATGGAAAGACCTACGCGGCTCGGTGGCCGGTCCGGGTCGCCGGCGAGGTAGCGGATGCCGCCCATGGCCTCGCCGATGGAGCCGTAGCCGGCGCGAGGCGCATAGGGGCCGCTCTGGCCGAACCCGGAGACCCGCGCCATGACCAGACGCGGATTCACGGCAGCGAGTTGGTCGTAGCCGAGGCCCCACTTCTCCAATGTGCCGGGGCGGAAGTTCTCCACCACCACGTCGGCGCGTTGCACCAACTCCCGGAGGATGTCCTGGCCGCGTTCGTCGCGCAGGTTCAGCGTCACGGATTTCTTGTTGCGACCGATGACCGGCCACCAGACCGGCAGTCCACGGCCCCAGGACCGCATCGGGTCGCCCACGCCAGGAGCTTCCACCTTGATGACCTCTGCGCCCATGTCGCCCAAGAGCTGACCGCAGAACGGGCCGGCGATGAGGGTGCCGAGTTCGATGACGCGCAAGTCTGCAAGCGCACCCTTGCTTTCGGCCTTGGCCATCGCCTATCCCTGCCCTTGTGCCTTGGGCTTCCAGCTGTCGCGCAGGGAGACGATGCGGTTGAAGACCGGGCGTTCGGGGTGGTGCAGCTCGCTGTCCTTGACGAAATAGCCGGTGCGCTCGAACTGGAAGCGGGTTTCGGGGGAGGCGGCGATGGCAGGTTCGATGAAGCCGTGGTCGGTGTGCAGCGAGTTTGGGTTCAGGTCGCTTGCCAGATCGTCACCGGCAGGGGCGGGGACGCCGAACAGACGGTCGAAGTTGCGCACCTCGGCGGCGATCGCGGCGTTGGCATCCACCCAATGGATCACGCCCTTGGGCTTCAGCCCGCTGGTGTCGCTGCCGCTCTTGGATTCGGGCACGTAGCGGCAGCGAAGCCCCGATACCTCCCCGGCGGAGTCGCGCACGACCTCTTCACACTCGATGATGTAGCCGTAGCGCAAGCGCACCATGCCGCCGGGCACCAGGCGCCGATACTTGCGCGGCGGGTTGTCGCTGAAATCTTCTCGTTCGATGTAAAGGTTGCGCGAGAAGGCCATGTCACGTTGCCCCATGGCGGCCTGCTGCGGGTGCCACGGGCCGGTGAGTGTCTCGCCTTCACCGTCGTAGTTGGTGAGTGTGACCGGGAGCGGACTCAGCACAGCCATTGCCCGTGGGGCCGTGCTTTCGAGATCGTTGCGGACGCAGAACTCGAGAAACTCCACCTCCACCAGGTTGTCGGCCTTGCTGACGCCAATGCGGCGGCAGAACTCGCGGATGGCTTCCGGTCGATAGCCGCGGCGGCGCAGACCCGCCAAGGTGGGCATGCGGGGATCGTCCCAGCCCGAGACGTGGCCGTCGGCGACCAGCCTCGTCAACTGCCGCTTGGACATCACGGTAAAGGGCAGCCCCAGGCGCGAGAACTCGATTTGCGGCGGGTGGTAGTTCATGTCGATGTTGTCGAGCACCCAGTCGTAGAGCGGCCGGTGATCCTCGAACTCCAGCGTGCAAAGGGAGTGGGAGATGCCCTCGAGGGCGTCGCAGATGCAGTGGGTGAAGTCATACATCGGATAGATGCACCAGTCATCGCCGGTGCGGTGATGGGTGGCATGGCGGATGCGATACAGGACTGGATCGCGCATGTTGACGTTCGGCGAGGCCGGGTCGATGCGGGCGCGGAGCACATGGGCACCGTCCGGGAATTCGCCCGCCTTCATGCGCCGGAACAGGTCCAGGCTCTCGCCGGCCGGCCGGTCGCGGTAGGGGCTCGGCGTGCCGGGTTCGGTGAGCGTGCCGCGACTGGCACGGATCTCCTCCGCCGTGAGGCTGCAGACGAACGCCTTGCCGCGCACGACCAGCCGCTCGGCAAAATGGTAGAGCTCTTGAAAGTAGTCCGAGGCGAAAGTCGGCTCGCCGGTCCAATGAAAACCGAGCCACTCCACGTCGCGACGGATCGCCTCGACGAACTCCTCCCCTTCCTTCAAAGGGTTGGTGTCATCGAAGCGAAGGAATGTGCGCCCGTCGAACTCTTCCGCCACACCAAAGTTGAGGCAGATCGACTTGGCATGGCCGATGTGCAGATAACCGTTCGGCTCCGGCGGAAACCGCGTCACGACGCCATGCGGCAACCGCTCCGCAGCCACATCGGCGCGTATCCGGTTGCGGATGAAGTCGCGAAGATCGTCCGACATGGCAAGCTGGCAGGGGGCACAAAGGCGGCATTGTAGCCGGCGCGATGGGGCGGCTTGGATTTGTGCTTGGCGGGAACCAGGGTCCGAAGCGGAAGGACTGCCACAGCGACTAACATGGCCCCATGAGGGTACGAATCGGCGTCGGCGTCGCGCTTTTGCTTGTCGGCGTGACCGGGGGAGCGTGGTGGCTCTTGCCTTCGGCGGCGCTGCCGACCACGCCCGAGGGCCTCCTTGCGGTGCGCATGGCTGGCGAGCGGTGGTATGCGGTGCAACTGCGGCATCGCCCGGTGGGACATTACCGCACCGTTTCCGAGCACACGCGGGAGGGTTTTCGCTTCTACAGCGAATTGGAGTTTGCGCTGGCTGCCGGGCCAGCGACGCGCATGGAGGACGAACTGGTCTTCGGCGCCGCACCTCCGCACCGGCTTGTGCTTGCCAGACACGCGAGGTTCGCGGGCGGCACCGCGAAAGCGACGGTTTACTTGGCGGATGGCGTCGCAAGGATCGAAGACGACGGCGCGGTGCGGGAAACCGTGGCCGACTTCGACTTCGATCTTGCCGGCTATCTCGCGCTCGAACGCTGGCTGCAGGCGGCGCCGAGGCGGCGGGGGCAAACGCACGCGGTGCAGTCGGTGGATTTCGACCGGCTGGCGCTGCGGCGCACGGTCTGGCGTGTACATGAAACCGGCGCTGCGCGCGGCGGCAGTGTCGTTGTCGGTCGGGATGGTCGGCTGGACGAGACCCGCATCCACCTTGATGCGGACCTGGTGCCAGAGTGGCTGGCCCTGCCGCCGCTCTTCACCATTGACCGCGTTGCCAGTGCCGACACGGCGCTCGCGTGGCGCGATGCCGAAGGCATGGGTGCCCCGCCGTTTGCCGCCGGGTGGTGGCTGGCGCCGGCAACGCCGGGCATCGATCGCCCGGACGAACTGACGCGCCTCGTGCTGGCCGCGAGCAAGGCGTTGCCCTGGCCGGGCGAATCCGAAATGGTCGGGGGAGAGACGCGGCTGATCGGCGACTCGCGGCGGACTCGGCCCGCCACCACGCGCGAACTCGAAGCCGGAACCGAGGCAACATTGACCTATCCCGCCGATGCACCCGAGGTGCATGCGGTTGCTCTGCGTGCAACGGCAGGACTCGACGATGCCCGGCAACGCGCCAACGCCCTTACGCTGTTCGTCCACAGGCACCTTTCCTATCGCGAGCAGGTGTCCTTGCGGACCGTTCACGACACGTTGCGAGACCGCGTTGGCGACTGTTCCGAATTCGCCGATGTGCTCACGTCCTTGGCCCGCGCCGCCGGCCTGCCAGCGCGCACCGTCGTCGGCATCGCCTACAGCGTCGAGCAGCAGGGCTTCGCGCCGCACGCCTGGAACGAAATCGCCGTGGACGGCCATTGGCACGCCTTCGACCCAACCTGGGGGCAAGTACGCGCCGACGCCACCCATCTGCCCATTCCTGACGAGCACTTTGTCCGCACACTCGCCGACTGGTCCGACGTGCGCTTCCGCGTCGTGGAGGCAGTGCGGGATGGTCACCTCGCACCTGCGGTGCCGGCCGCGGCAAGGGGTCTTCGACCGAGGTCGGCGTCAAAGGGCGAGGGCTAGGAAGCTGCGCCGTTTCTACGGCCCAGTGATCCAGCCGAGTTAAATCGCAATATTTATCAATGCGTTATGTAGATTTACCATACTCGATCCCACTACCGATCCTTCCAGAGCCGCGATGCGGAGGTGTCCGAAGACGGGTCGCGACACCGCCTGAAGCACTGCCCACACGCCACCGACGCCAGTCCGTCGCGCGCACGCGCCGTTCAGCCCGGTTGCCAGAACCTCGCGGACGGCGGGCAAGCACCATGCCTCTCTCCGACTCCACCGCACGGTCCAGTTCCAATCCGTTTCTTGAAGGGAATCCTGTGCGCGCGATAGGCGCTCCCCCCCTCCCGCCGGGCCGTCCGGACCGGCGATGCCTGCTCCACGTCCCCGCGCTGAGCCTGCTCGTCGCCCACTGGAGCGCCAGGCACACGTCAACATTCCGAAGCACCTTGCTCGGGTGCAGACACTCTGCGGCACACCAATCTGCCAGGAATCCCGCTGGCCGAGAACTCGTGCATCGTCCAGACGAAGAAACGAAGGGCCCGCGCCGACGCGACTAGCAGCTCACGGCCATCGCCTCGGGAAACTTGGCCAGACGAACCGTACCCGCGTAAAAATAGCGGCGCATGTCGGTCACCATGTCCTCGTAACTGTAATCGTCGATCGGTTTCCCGCGAAACTGGTTGATGCAGTCCAGCACCTCGCGGCGGTTGTTCTCCATTTGCGTGGCAAGATCGTCGGGCGATGGCCTTTCGTCGTTGTCCAGGATGGCCTGCCAGCCTTGGATCAGCGCAGCGAGCGCCGAAATGGTGGTTAGCAGGTTGGTCAGATCCTTGCGGTCACCCTCGTCGGTTTCGTCACCAACCTTGTTGCTGATCAGTCCCGTAGCCACGGATATCCCAAGCAGCGTGAACGCTGCACCGCGATCCCGCGCCCGCTGATACCTCCCATGCTTGGGATCCCGCAGTTTGTCGCGAAACTTCATGAAGTTCTCGTCGATTTCGCTCAGCAAGTCGTTTGCCCGCTCATTACGGCATTGGTCGTCGTTGCAGCCGCCTGCCACAGGCCATATGGGTTCTTTTGGTGGTTCCGTGCGTTCTCGCTCCCAATCAAACGTGCGTGCGAGCGTTCCCTTGAAGGTCGCACATCCACCAAGGCTTGCCAGGGCAAGCATCGCGATCAGGGAAATCCCCAGGTTCTTCATCGTGCCTCCAGTCGGGCCGTGCGGTGCGCAACGAAGGCTTGCTTGCGGAGGGAAGGCGTCATACGATGTCGCCTTCCTGCGCTGCGCTGGGACTGCATAGCCTGCATTGCGCGGGATTGAAGGCCGGAGAGTTGCGAGCTCCCGGCCTTTGTCATTTACCACTGTAAACTTTACCACGCATGCGAATGAGGGCCAAGGACGGGGTGGCGACGGTAATGGCCCTAAGGTTGCCATCTGGTGTGCGCTCACGAGCCGTGACCACTCCCGACCCTTCCAGTGCAGCCTTCGTCCCGTCCAGCGGCAAATGCGGGTCATCTTAGAAAGCCGCCAAACAGTGTTGCGCGCAGCCGCTCGATGGCCGACCTCGTGGTTGGCGCGAGCCAAGCGGCGCGCGCGCCGGCTTTGGGCAATGCCGCGACGTGTCTGCTCTTCAGCCACTTCGCCTGCAGGCTGCGGAACCCTTCCTCCTGAAGGCCCGGTAGCCAAGGCGGTGCAGTGTCTCCGCCGCCTGCGCCAGGACGTAGCGCCGACCACGGAGCCGCGACATGAAACCGCGGGTCAGCCGCGCGCTTGCAGCGAAATGATGCGGCGGATTGTTCGCCGCCACTGGCCCGAATGCCGCCCTTTCGCCCCGTCACTACCGGATTTCCGCAACGTCCTCAATCTGGTTGCAAGTGCGGGAACGTCCAGCGACGGCACGGCGGTAGTGACGGGGCGCGCCCAAGGCCGGAACGTAACTCGGCAAGTCGAGCCGCGAATCCAAGCACCTCAGATAGGCAACAGTCACTTGGCCTGCCATCTACGCGCATTGCGCATTCTGCCTACCAACCGACGCAAGTATCGACCCGATTCAGCCGTGCGTCTAGACTTGCTCGTTTGCCATCTTAGGCACCACCCAACGTGAGGATCCGTGAAGATCGAACTTACGCAGCCCTACCAGGCGATCAGCGAGGTAGACACGTCGGAGCTTCCGGATTTTGCTGTCCTGATCGGACGCAACGGCGCTGGCAAGTCGCAGCTGCTCGAGGCGCTCAAGGTAGGCCACGCCCAGGTCGCTGGAGTCCAAACCCACCAAATCGAACTGTTCGACATGGCTTCCTTTCGCTCGCCCAACTCTGCCGTTGCAGGCCGGGCGGCGAACCAGTTCGCGAGAACAACGGCAGACGCCTATCTGACCGGCACCTCCACTGATCCTGCCCCCGTGGAAATCGCCGCGGAGGTTTTTGGACAGTTCGCTGAGACTACGCGCGAAGTGACGAACACGGACAACGAAGGCTTCGCCGCCAATCTGCGGGACACCATCAGTCAGTTGCCCGACTTTGCGGTCTTTCCCCAAACCGGTGCCGCTGACTCATACCAGCACACAATTTATGCCCGGGTCATTGGCCCTTTGATCCCGTCCCCCAACACTAGAAATCGTAGGCAGTCGCAGCCCGCGCCTAACAGCTGCAACGGCAACCCGGCCATCCTCATCACCCTAGCCATGAAGCTGGCTCAAAAACTACCCCACGAGTTGGACCGAGACGACATCATGCGCGCTGGCCAATACGAGGGGAGCATCATCTCCAACGTCGTTAGCGAGGTTTTCGCGACCTACAAAGTCGACCAGTTCATCTGGGCGCACAAGCGAGTCGAAACCGAGTCAATCCCATTTGCCACGATCCTCGCGGAATACCGTCGGAAGTACCCGCCACCTTGGGACATCCTACGCGACGTGTTGTCATCCATGCGAACCGCCGCTGGCGACGACGGACTGTTCAACTTCGAGTTCTCCGATCCCGAACAGCACAAGCTGCACATGGGGAACTACGAACAGTTTCAGTTCCAGACGCAAATGACCAACCGGACATCGGGCGCTCAATACAACCTCGACACCTTGTCCTCGGGCGAAAAGGTCCTGATGGCGCTCTGCCTTTCCTCGTTCAACCAGCGACTGGGACGACGTCGACCGAAGCTTCTCCTGCTCGACGAACTCGATGCCGTTCTCCACCCGTCGATGGTGTCCGCTCTCGTCACGACGCTGAAAGAGCTGTATGTCGCCCATGGCACTAAAGTGATTTTTACGTCCCATTCCCCCATGACTGTGGCCGCCCTTGCCGAAACAGAGATATTCCGTGTCGTGAGGACTGACGGCCGGGTACGTGTGAGGCCCACAACGAAGATCGACGCCATCGACGAACTCTCCGAGGGAATTGCAACCGTTGATGCTGGACTGCGGATCGCCGCTTACGACGATGCGCAAGTGACCATCCTTACCGAAGGCCACAACGCGCGGCACCTCAAACGATGGGTCGAACTGAACTTCCCGAAGGGCGTCCACGTATTCGACCAGCTGGCGGATCACACCAACAAGAGCCAGCTACTTGCATACGGCCGCCTGCTAGCGAGTATGGATCCTGTCTCGCATTTCGTCATCGTCTGGGACTGCGACGCCGCCCATGAGGCTCACACACTGCAGACTGATCTGCGCGAGAACGCCAAGGTCACACCGTTTGCTCTCAGGAGACGTTCTGAGAACAAAATCGCCCGTCGTGGTATCGAGAACAACTACGACGATTCCGTCCTCCAGCCATACGCAATCACCAAGACCGACAGCCGTGGCCGTGTCCTAGCGCGCGAATTCGACAACAGCAGAAAGACCGAATTCGCTGACCATGTGCGCCAATGTGGAACAGGCGACTATTTTGTCCACTTCGAGGAACTGCGCGAGGTCGTAGGCCGCGTCTTGCTACCGCGAACTGCCAACGGCGATCGCCGCTAGTGCGTTGGACCATCGGGATTGCTTGCGGCCAAACAGCTAGGAGCCGTTAAGGTCGTACCTGCTCAAACAGCGCCCCACCTGGCGACCAGAACTCAAGGCTGTCCGCGTGCGCTTCGTAGTACTCCGGATTCGTCGTCACCCGCGCCTTCCCATCCATATCCCAGGTGCTCGCACCGCGTATTCCCTGCGTCCCAGCCTCCGCACCTGCGCGCCGCGAGCCATCAGTGACTGGGTCGAGAGTACTCGATCGAGAAAGTCCACCGTCAACGGCGATTCGCGCCCTCCGGCATCCCGATGTCGTCGTCGAGACCCGCATCGATGTCGAATCTGCCGCGCGGCTCGACATTCAGACAGACAAGAAACTGCTCACGATTGGGGAAGACGAGCCGCCCCTTAAGGGGTACAGGTGTTTCCTCGCGATTACCAACCGGATTCAGGAGGAACACGGCGATTTCTTCCTACAGCCCCACGGGACCTCGGTGGTGTGAGGCGGTCAAAGGGGGCTGTTCATCTTTTCAGCACCACTCTGGCGAGTTCGAACTCTACTAAGACCTACAGACTCGAAGCCTCATCAGCGAAGATTCCGGAGGCAGGGCGATCGTACCGTGCACGATTGTGGTGAAGACCCGGGTGTTCATACCGATCCCGGCATCGATTCAAGCGACCTTTCTGCCGACGGCGGAGGAAAGAAAGATGTTTGAGGGGAGATGCGACATCCTACAGACTGAGCGTTGATGGTGGGGAATGATCGATTTGGCGGCCGTACGCGTCGCGCCGTCGCAGACCCGCGACACGAGCCGGCGAATCGCGTTGTCCGGCAGCATCCGGCCGCGCCGGCCTTGCGCCGGGAACACTAGGTGGTGCGAAGCGCCGGACACAGGCGGCGCAAGTCCCATCCCTACGAGGCGCTCGGAAACGCAAGAAGACCGAGAACATCGGCCCCACACTAGGAATCAAGATATCCGCCGCTTGGGGCTTACTCTATGTCGATGACTTTCATTACCTCGTCGCCTAAGTGGTTTATGGCTTTTACGGCGATTTGGCCGGAGGTGGGTTTAGGGAAGGGGCGAGAGATGGCGGAGTGGAGGCTGGCCCAGGCTTCGTGGTCGATTTCGGCCTTGAGGGTGGTCTTTAGGGATTTGTAAGGATCGCCCGCGCCTAGGAAGTAGGCGTGGCGGACGAAGAAGCTGGCCATGTCGTAGTCGGTATCGATGAACCAGCAGGCTAGGTCGTCGGGTTCTGATGAGCGGACGTTGCCGGTGCGGGGATCGAAGAGATCGACACCGTTGATCTGCACTTGGATTTGGTCATCGGGTGCGGGCAAGACCTCGATGTCCGGTTCGCCGAAGATGACGAACAGGTTGCCGCCCCTGGTCTTCTTGAGGTCTGTGGACATTTGCAGGTCGGCGTTCATGCGCGCCTTGAGGATGGGTAGACGGCCCAGTTGCTTGAGATCGGTGGTTTGGGCGTCGTAGTTGAAGGCGCAGGCGATGAGCACGTCGAAACCGGCTTCGCTGGCTTCGCGGGCGGCCGCAACGAGGTGCGCACGGCCGACGGTGGCATGTTCGGAGCCGATGAAGATGGCGGCGCGGCGGGTTTCGTCGCCTTCTTGGTATTGGCCTTCGGCGGCGAATCGCGGTCCGGGCCAGCCCGTGAGCGCTGTGAAGTCGATCTTGCCTTCCTTCTCCACTTGCTGAACACCAGCGGCGCGCAATTGCTCCAAGATCACGGCGGCGAAATCGCGGGGTGGCGTTGATGGCGGCCCTGCCACCTCGTAGGCCGGCCGTTCGTCACGCACTTCATTGACGGGAGCGGTTGGTGGCGGTTGCGGCCGGTCTACCTCGACGACACGGTGTGGCGTAAGCGATTCGACGGTGAATGGTCCAGCTACACGAACCTTGCTCCTATCCTCGTGGGGCTTGTCGTAGAGGTACTCAAAGTCCGCCTTGGCGGCGATCGAAGCATCAATCTCCCGCAATCTCGCAACGCGCGTATCCCAAAACAAGGCAAGTGCTTCGGTAGCCGATTTCGGCCAATCTGCCGGTGCCTCCCGCGGGACTTCCCACTCCAGCAAGTTCTGCACAGGCACATCCTCGCCACTTGGCATTGTGGTGATTGCGTCTCTAGGCGCATCAAAACGCACATCCATCCCTTTCCGACCACCTGTTGCGACACGGAAGGGCTGCCCATGCCCGCGCAGACTTTCGTTGAGCTTGGCTAGCGCAGCTTCTACCGGGGGGTGCATATCTTCGTAGACTATGTCGATCTCGGCGTTGTTGGCTATCGCCCCAAGTGTGATGTGCGGCACGCGCCCATAGACGAAGCCTTGACGGATATCGCCATAGGTAGGCGAAGATAATGTGTGCCGTCGTGCGATTTCCGCCGCCTTGAGCTGGCCTTCTCGCGTGTCTGCCAGCAGGTAAAACGGATAACGCGCCCCCATTATGCGGGCGCGAGAAAGCGCCAACGCCACTCGCGACGTGTCAACGGTAATCCAGCGCCGGCCCCATTGCTCAGCAACATAGGCAGTGGTGCCGGAGCCGCAGGTCGGGTCGAGTACAACGTCGCCGGGGTCAGTTGCCATTAGGAGACAACGCCTAATGACCTCGGCGCTTGTCTGAACGACGTAAATCTTGTCCGACGCACCTCCGATGTCAGTCCAGATATCAGTAATCTCTCCAACGGGATAGTCATCATGGTAAAGGATGTAGCGAACCGTTGACTTCGTGGGGTGGAGCCTTTCTGCCCTCCTTAGCCTTGCCATACCTTCCTCGGTAGTCTTCCAGGACTTGCCTGCACCAGGGAAGAAGGTGTCCCCGCAGACCATAGTCTCATACACACAGCTCGCTGTGCGGCCCGCACTAAGCAGGTTCAAGTTAAAGAACACTCGGGCATCTTGCGGAACCGCAACCTCGCCCTTTCTTTCGCCCATGCTCATGCTTCGTATCGTCCCGTCACTAAGGCGAAGCGATGTGTACGCTCCTTCCCCGAGAGCTTTGCGCGAGTAAAGCCTCCGAAACTTCAGGAGCTCTATCTTCTTGGCGTAAAACAGCAAAAAACTAAGCGTTCCCGGTATGTTGGTAGCTCCCAAAGGTACGCTCGTCTTGATAGCGATTAAGCGAACAAAATTCTGCGGACCGTACACCTCATCCATTACGGCCCGCACACGATGCACGTTCTCATCTCCGATTTGCACGAAAATGCTGCCGCTATCCGTCAGTAGGTCTCGGGCAACCGTCAGGCGGTCCCTGAGATATGACAAGTACGAGTGGATACCATCGCGCCAAGTATCCCGGAACGCCTTCACCTGCTCAGGTTCTTTGGTGATGTGCTCTGCCTTTCCGTCCTTCACATCGCGACTTGTCGTGGACCACTGGAAATTTGAGCTGAAGCTGATCCCATAGGGAGGATCGATATAGATGCACTGCACCTTGCCACGCAGCTTCTCTCTTTCGGCAAGAGACGCCATCACTTGGAGGCTGTCACCCAGGATCATCCGATTCGACCAGTTCTGGTCATGCTGGTAGAACTCGGTTGACGCATCAAGGCTCGGCAAGCCATTGAAATCGGCAAAGAGATCGGGCATCTCCGGCGCTACCTCGTTTGCCCGTTCCGTGGTTTGGCGACGCAGATCGTCAATGAGCGCCTTGGGGTGGACCTTTTCCTGAATGTAAAGGGGCGGTGCAGGGACTTCCAAGTCGGCATCCATCTGCTCGTCCTTGCCCCGCCACACAAGCTGCGGGTCCAAGTCTCGATTGCGACGCTCGAAGGCAACTCGGATCGGGCTCTTGTCGTCCTCCGCCATCACGGATTCGAGCTCGGCGGTGGGGATGTTCCGCCTTGACTCTTCCTGATGCGTTAGTGTTTCGACTTCCTTCGTCTTTTTCTTTGCCTTCGACCTTCGTGCCATAGTCAAGCGTCCTCTTCTCCATTTCCGCCGCCTTCAACGTACGCAACACCCAACGCGTCCGCCACCTCATGTAGGCGACGGTCACGGGTCCAAAGCCTCGTGCCGTCCCGCTTGAGCGCCGAGCAGATCAAGTGTGCGTCAACCAATCCAATTCCGCGGCCCATCAGTTCGTGCTCCTCAATCTTCGCGATCACCGTGTCGTTGTCGAGCTCTTCGATTCTGGGCAACTTGCGCAGTTCTGCAATGCGTGGACGACGGTTGGCCATGTTCCCCAACGCGACCTCGCCAATGACCATCGAATGCAGCAAGACTTGGCCCGCATCAACGAGCGCGGTCATCCTGTCGTCGGGCCGGTTGAGATGATCAATCCAAACCGAAGTATCTGCCAAGATCACCAGATTTTGCTTCTTCGGCGGGGAATGTACTCGAGGTTTGGCTCACTGCCTCCAGCCAAGATCAGAGAGTGGCCTGCGCGCACCGCAGGCGACACCGCATTCTCTGCCATCCAGCGGTGGAAGTCGTCCTCCATCGTCTTGATGTCTTTGAACTCCGCGAAGGCCCAACGACCGAAGTCCCCTAGGGCATTAACCGCCGGCACCCACATTGAACGCATCGTGTCTGCCTTGTCTTTGGCGTCTTGGCGGCGCAATCCCTTGATCTCGACCACCAAATTCACCGGTTCCTCGCCGCCATCCTTGACGCGAACGATGAAGTCCGGAACGTATTGTCTCGACACGCCGTCCGTGCAATACGGAACCGTGAAGCCCATGCCCTGGTTCTTGACGTATGCCAAGATCGAAGACCGTCTCTCCGCGAGGCGGCAGAACTCTCGTTCCCAATCGCTGTCGCAGATCGCCCAGTTGACGTGGCACTTGGTCGGGTCTGTTTCCCAACGGTTGGTCTTGGACGTGGTGAAGTCCACGTCGGCCGTGGAACCTCGAGGGTTGTAGGGATCGAGTACGGCCCGTACCTGCTCCTTGCCCGGCTCTTGCCCCGGCTCGGGAGGTGCGACGATGGCCCGATGGATGATGTCGCAGGCTTCGTCAGCGATGACCGTGTAGAGAATCTGGCCGGGTGTGGTTCCGCCCTCACAGATCAGGTACTCGTCAAGCCACTGCCGCGCGACGCTCCGCAAGTCGCCAAGTAGATGTACTTTCGGCGCTTCGTTGGCACCGCGAAAGTGCTTGAACAACAGATGCTTGGCAAGGTGGAACGCCACGGTCGCCTTGCGTGTGGCGATCGCCTGTTCTGGCGTCAGGACGACTCCCTCACCGAGTATGCCTTCATTTCTGGTGCGCCTTGGGCCCACGAGTTCTGGCGTCAAGGTCAGCGTCGAGTCTGCCGTGAAGTTTGCGCTGAGCCGTTCCTCCCGCAGTTCGTAGGTGTAGCCCTCCACGCGGGGGAACACGATGGCCAGTGCATCACGGTCCGGCTTCACTGCGTGCACGTGGATTGTGCGACGCGGCTTGACGGGCGGCACAACTACCGGCTCGGCGGTGAAATCGAAGGGAATGCCGAGCACGTCGGCGTACTCGACATCGAAGCGGTTTTCCGCGTTCAGTTCGTACGACTGCCGGCGCAGGCCACGACCCACCACTTGCTCGCACAGCAGTTGCGTGCCGAATGCACGCACGCCGAGAACGTGCGTGACGGTGTTGGCGTCCCATCCTTCCGACAGCATGGCGACGGACACCACGCAGCGTATCGACTCGCCAAGCTGTCCCGGCTTGCCGACGGTGTTCATGGCTTCGCGCAGGAGTTCGGCGTCCGTAATGGGCGCATCTTCTTTCCCTGCGCCGTCGCGTTCGGTGCGTTCCCGGCGGAATCTCTCGATCTCGTCTGCGGCGATGGTGCGGAATGTCCTGTCTAGGGCCTCGCCAGACTCCAGTTGCTCGCTGTCGATCAACAGCGTCTGTGGGCGCGCAGCGCGGTTTCCGTCTTCGTCGTAGTTGCGGAAAAGCGGCAGGTGCCCCGGCACGATTACGCTGTCTGAGCGCTCGAAACCAGCGATGTAGTCGTAGACCAGCTTCGAGGTCGCGGTGTTGCTGCAAACGACGATGAAGACAGGGGGCACCTCGATGCCTTCCGCTCGCCACGCGTCGAAGTGCTTCTTGTAGTGGCTATACAGGGCGTCAATGGCGCCCTTCAGGTCCGGTGGAAGGCTGAGCGGATCAAGGCGTCCCGCCGAGGCCCGCCCCTTCTTGGGCATGGAAGGCCCGATGTGCTTCCAAAGCTCGCGGTAACGAGGCATTTCGTCGCCGGACACGTCGTCGGCCACCGGGACACGCGGCAACTTGACGATGCCGGATTCGATCGCGTCGAGAAGCGAGAAGTCGCACATGGTCCACGGGAAAAGCGTGCCCTCGCGATAGCCGGACCCGGCAAGGAAAAACGGTGTTGCCGAGAGATCGAACACCGTGCGAATGCCCAGTCGGCGTTGCACCGTTTCCAATCCGTTGACCCAAAGCCGTGCCGCATCGGTATTCCGCTCGGCCTCGCCCTTTGCCTCGCCCGTGGGCGTCTCCTCGTCCGCGTCACCCGGCTTCTCGCGGTAGCAATGGTGCGCCTCGTCGTTCAGAACAACGATGTTCTTCATGCCCAAGAGTTCGCCGCACGAGCGCCGCAGCATCTCGCCTTCCGTCTCCTTGGTGGCGATTTCCTCCCTGTGGCCCTGGAGCAGGGCGCGGCTTCCCCTGGCGAGCTTCATGCTCTCCCGGCGGAGGAATGCGTGGTAGTTGGTGATCACAATCATGGCTCGGCCCAAGTCGGGCAGCATGTCCTTCGGGACGAGGTCGTGCTTTGCGTAGTAGCTGGCTGGATCGTTTGGCTGCAACACCCGCAGACGATCTCGGATCGTGATGCCCGGCGTGACGATCAGAAAGCCGCGTGTGAAGCGCCGGCTTCCCGGCTGGCGGACGGCATTCAACGTTTGCCAAGCGATGAGCATGGCCATCACCGTCGTTTTGCCGGCTCCGGTGGCGAGCTTCAGGGCGATGCGCAAGAGGTCTGGATTGGCGTTTTCGTTCGCGCCGTGCAGGTGGTCTCGGATGTGGCGGTACGGCGCACGACCGCGCCCGCCCACGCAATCCGCCACTTCCGTCAGCCAAATCGCGGTCTCCACCGCCTCAATCTGGCAAAAGAACGGGCGCTGGCCAAACCGATGCTTGTCCCACTCACGCCAGTGCCGGAGCAAGCGAGCGGTGACTGGCGTGACGCCGGATCGCTCCGCAGGCAGTTGCCGCCAGGCATCCACGTGGCCGCGTATGTCGTTGATGACGGGCATCGGGTCGTATTGCTGCTCGGCAGTGGACAGTTCGGCAACGCCGATTTCCAGGCCGGCTTGCGGATCTTCGCCGACATGCTTCGGAACGGCTGTGATGTGCTTCGACCGCCGCCGATCCTCGACAATCACCCCCGTGGGCCGACGATCCTCGTCCAGCTCCCAATGCCGACTCGGCCGTTCGTATGGCGAGTTGAGGATGGGATTTGCGAAGAATGGTTCTGTCATGGTCTCGATCTGTTCTGGCAAGCCAAGCGGGTGCCGTCTGCTGACGGGGCGTCGTTAGTCTGGACGGCACGCGAGATGGAACGACGACCGCCGGTCGGCGGCGTGAACCAGGACGTTGGTATCACACACCACGCTCACTTGTCCCCTTCCATGGATCGGTAGAGGGCATCGCGGTCCGCGATATCCACGCGGAAGCCGCGGCTATCCCAGCTCGGCAGAGGAGGGGCGTCGAATTCGCCTGCCTCCGGTTCAGCTAAGGGAAGCAGGAGACGCAACCCTGCCTCAACGAGCGCCGACGTGGTGGTGGCACGTCTGCCCGCTTCTTCTCGCAACCGCCGTGCCAGCGTGTCGTTGATGCTCACGACCATGTCCATGTAGGGGATCATACTTGGAGACGCTGCGCGGCCACCGACACTTCTTGCTCGTAAGCACCCCGCCTACGCGCCCCATCCACCTACCTCAGATCAGGCCGGCGGCGGTCCCTGTCAACACCCTTTCCGACATGCGTGCGCCGTTCCGTGTTGGCGCTACGCGAACGGATCCGTCCCCGTGCGCATCATGCCCGCAACGCGGGTGTAATCCGGTGCCTGCGGGTCCTCGTATGGGTAGAGCGCCTTGCCGATGACGCGTTCGAGTTCCGGGTACTTCTCCAAAAGCTGGGGCGAGGTGTCTTCGTAGTCGTGCTGCACGCGCATGTAGCTGCGCATATAGTTCTGCACCAGTGTTACCCGGAGGCCCGGGTTCGTCCGGCCGGCGGAGGCGTGCCAGGTGGCGCCGTTCCAGATGGCGAGGGAGCCGGCCTTGGCGATCAAGGGCACGAACTTGTAGGGCGTGTCGGTTAGGTCCGACTCGTGCGGCAGCGTCGCCCGGCCGTAGTGATGGCTGCCCGGCACGAACAGCGTCGGGCCGTCCTCCTGCCCCGCGTAATCCGTGCAGACCCAGGAGGCGTTGCACATGTGCGCGACCTGCCCGGCGCCCGGCGGGATGCCGTGGGAGTCGCTGTGGAGCCCCAAGCCCGGCGAGCCTTGGCCCTTGATGATCCAGGTCTGCCCGGAGAAGACCGCGCTTTGCCCCAGCAGCCACCGAACCAGCGCGAGGTTAACCGGGTTGATGGCCGCCTCGACGAACACCTCGTCCTCCTCCAAAAGGTGCCAGCCCTTGCTCGTCTGCTCCCGCCTCACGTTCGCCGTGCGGTAGTCGCCGATCTGGACGCCATTGCGCTTCTCGCAAGTGCGGATGATGGCGTCTCTGAGCCGTTCCACGAAGTCGTCGGCAACCCGCATCGTCTCCGGCGGCACCACCGTCATGCCATAGGCTTCGAGCTCCACGATGTGCTGGTGGAGGTCGTACTTGTCGATCTCGGCCATGAGGTTGTCGACATCGGGATAGGCGTTGTAGGAGGCAAGACCCATGCTGCTGTTCCGTGTTGGCGAACGCCCGATCATGCAGCGTACACGGTGTGCCGTCCACTGGATGGGTGGCCTGTCGCATAATTCGCGGCGACGTAGGAGGACGCAGATGACGCCATACGAGCTCCAGCAACTGATCCGAGACGGGGAGGACTCCGGTCTCGAGTTCAAGCGCGATGAGGTGACGAACTTTGATCTCGCGCGCGAAGTCACGGCGTTTCTGAACCACATGGGCGGCACGGTGTTGCTGGGCGTGGACGACGGCGGCCGAATCGTCGGCGCACAACGGCCGCGCCTGGAAGAGTGGGTGGTAGAGCTTTGCCGCGCCAAGATCGACCCGCCGGTGATCCCGTCGCTGCACTGGGTGCGGAATGCGGAGCCGGGGAGCGACGTGCTGGCGGTGCGGGTCAGCGTAGGGCCGGACAAGCCCTATGCCCGCGTTCACAAGGGCCGCAGGACATACTACCTACGCGTCGGCAGCACCTCTCGGGAGGCGAGCCGCGAAGAGCTCGAACGGATGTATCAGAGCGCGGGTCGGCTGAACTACGGCCTAAAGCCCGTTCCCGGGGCCGGCATCGAGGAGCTGGACTTGCGCCGGCTGCGCGACTATCTCACCCGCGTACTTGGCGGCAGTGCGCCGAATGACGACGATGCGAACGAGTGGGGAACTTTGCTCCACAATTTGGAGTTCGTTACGGAAACGCCAGAGGGGCTGGTTGCCACCGTGGATGGGATGTTGCTGTTCGGCACCCGTCCAAAGCGGTTTCTGCCGCAGTCCGGGATTCGAGCGATCTGCTATCCATCGCTTGCGCCGGACTACGCCACCCGCGCCGACCAGGACCTGCATGGCCCGATCGTCCCCTTGGTCGGCATCGACGGCTACCTCCTCGATCCGTCACTGGTGGACAAGGCCTGGGATTTCGTGCGCCTGAACACCACGCCGACGGCCCGCCTTGATGGAATGCGCCGCGTCGATCGCTGGCCATTCCCGGAGGCAGTGGTGCGCGAGTGCATCGCCAATGCACTTGCGCATCGGGACTACAGCATCCGCGGCACCGATATCACCCTGAACGCGTTCCCCGACCGCCTGGAAATCGAAAGTCCTGGCAGCCTACCCAACACGATCACGGTCGAACGAATGCGAGCAGGAGTCCGCTATGCCCGCAACCAAACCCTCATGAACGTGATGCGCGACTACGGCTACGTGGACGCGCGAGGCATGGGCATCCGCAACAAGGTGGTACCAGGCATGATTGCCCATAACGGCACGGAGCCTGAGTTTGTGGCGGA
This sequence comes from Gammaproteobacteria bacterium, assembly GCA_009837725.1. Taxonomy (GTDB): domain Bacteria; phylum Pseudomonadota; class Gammaproteobacteria; order Pseudomonadales; family Azotimanducaceae; genus VXYL01. The sequence continues at coordinate 39,953 of VXSY01000077.1, forward strand.
GGAACATCGCCTTACGGTGCGGCTTCGGGACGATCCGGAGGCGGTTCCCCGCTAGCAGCAGCTACGAACGAATGCGAGCACGAAGGCCAGCGGATCGTGCGAGTTGCGACAACGCCACTGCCAGCCTGCTACGCTGATGCGATCCGAGAGTGGGGGGTTCGATGAAGATCACGGATGTGGTGCTGGTTCGGCTCAGGCTGCCGAAGGATCCGGGCCGGAGCCGGCTGTTTTTGCGCGTGGATACCGATGAAGGGGTTTCCGGCATCTCCGAGGCAGGCCGGAGCCAGCGGCTCATGCAGGTGTTCCTCGACGAGATGGTAAAGCCGCTCATCGTCGGGATGGATCCGTGCCAGCCTCGGGTGATCCGCGAAATCCTCGCGCTCGGCGATGGTCAGCGGGCAACGCGGTTGCCGTCGCAGGTGGTGGGGGCCGTGGACGTGGCGCTGTGGGACATCACCGGCAAGGCCGCGGGGCTGCCGCTGTATGCCGTGCTCGGCGGCGCGTTCCGCACCGAGATTCCGCTTTACTGGAGTCGCGGCAACGGCTGGCACAAGTCGCCGCAGGAAATGCTTACGGAAGTGCAGGAGGGCTACGAGCGAGGCTTCCGGGCGTTCAAGATTCGCATGGATTGGCGCGATTACCGGCAGGACTCTGACCCGCGCAAGGACTTTGCCCTCTTCGAGGCGTGCCGGGAGTGGCTGCCGGACGAGGTGCCGCTCTCCTTCGACGCCAACAACGGCTATTCCGTGCCCACCGCCATCGAGCAGGGGCGGCGTTTCGAGCAGATTGGCATCGCCCATTTCGAGGAACCGCTGCCGCAGTACGACCTTGCGGGGCTGAAGCAGGTGGTGGATGCGCTCGACTGCGCGGTCTCCTCCGGCGAGCAGGAAACCTCCTCATGGCGCATCCGCGACATGATCCTGCTCGGCAATCCCGACATCGTGCAGCCGGACGTGCTCAACGTTGGCGGCATCTCGGAAATGCTGCGCACCTACGAGATGTGCGTTGCCGCGAACAAGGTAGTGATGCCGCACAGCCCCAACGTGGGGGCGAATCTGGTGGCGAGCCTTCATGCCTACGCGACGGTTCGCAACGCCGTGAGGCCGCACGAATTCTCGGAGGAGTTCACGGGGCCGGCGGAGGCTGTGGCTGATCTGTTCGCCGAGCCCATCATTCCGGAGGACGGCATCATCCGCCTGCCGGATCGTCCCGGCCTTGGTCTCGAACTGAATCCCGACCTCACGCCGGAGGCGGACTGACGCCATGCGCATCGCCACCTGGAACGTGAACGGTCTGCGCGCAAGGCTCGAGTTCGTGCTGCATTGGCTCAAGGCGCGGCAGCCGGATGTCGTGGGAATGCAGGAGACCAAGGCGTCCGACGACGACTTTCCCCACGAAGAGCTCGCAGAGCTCGGCTACAAGGTGCTGAACCACGGCCAGAAGGGCTGGAATGGCGTCGCCATCGTCAGTCGCGAGGACGCCGACTTGACGACCGCGGGCTTGCCGGGCCGCGACGACGATGGCGCTCGTTTGCTGCGGGCGCGGGTGGGCGGCATCGACTTCACTACGGTCTATTGTCCCAACGGCAAGACTCTGGAGCACGCCGACTTCCCCATGAAGCTCGATTGGTTCGGCAGCCTCAGGGAGTTCATGGACGGCGGTGTAGGTGCGGATTCCGTGCTCTGTGGCGATTTCAACATCGTGCCCGAACCCGCCGACTGCTGGCGCGGCGAGGCCGCCGACGGCACCATCTTCTGCACGGAGGAAGAACGGTCGCGCTATGGGGCGCTTCTGGAGCTTGGCTTCACCGACCTCTACCGCCAGCTTCACCCGGACACCCAGGCATTCTCGTGGTGGGACTACCGCGGTGGCGCGTTCCATCGCGGCATGGGGTTGCGCATCGACATGCTTCTCGGCGGCGCGAACGTTGCCGGCCGCGTCACCCACGTCGAGATCGACCGCGAGTACCGCAAGAAGAAAGACGGCCACATCGCCTCGGACCATGCGCCGGTGTTCGCGGATCTGACGGACTGAGCGGCGGGGCTGCCCGAATCAGCGTTGGGGTAGGCTTGCGGTCGCCAGTATGACCGGGCGAGGGGAAGTGCATGCTTGAGGACCTAAGGCTCGATGGCCGTTCTGCCATCGTCACCGGCGGCGGGCGCGGGCTCGGTCGGGCGATGGCGAAGGCGCTCGCCAAGGCCGGCGCCAATGTCCTCGTCGCAGCGCGGACGCAGGCGCAGGTGGACGAAGCCGTTGCCGAGATCCAGAGCGAAGGCGGCAATGCGCTGGCGCATACGGCGGATGTGACGAGTTCTGCCCAAGTGGACGCCATGGTCGCGGCCTGCGTGCGCGAGTTCGGTGCCATCGACATCATGGTTGCCAACGCCGGCGGTGGCGGCGTACAGGGCGACTGGCCGTTCTGGGAGTATCCGGACGACGCCTTCGAGACGGTGCTCGCAACCAATCTCAAGAGCAACTTCTACTGCGGTCGCGCGGCGGCACGCTACATGGTGGAGCGGGGCGAGGGCGGGGTCATCATCAACACCTCCTCCGGCACGGCTCTCCGGGGCAATCGCTCGTTTGCCTACCCCACCGCCAAGGGCGGCCAGATCAGCCTCACCAAGAGCATGGCGACGATGCTCGGTCCCGAAGGCATCCGCGTGAACGTCATCGTGCCGGGCTTCGTCGCCCAGCAGCCGGCCAGAGATGAGCGCGAAGCCGCGACGCGAAAGCAGCGTGGGGCGCGGATTCCGGTGCGGCGCATCGGCGAGTGGTGGGAACTGGGCCCGCTGGCCGTGTATCTCGCCTCCGATGCATCGCGCTACGTCACTGGGCAGATGTTCATCATCGACGGTGGCGGCCTTGCCGGCGGCATCGGCCCCACCGGGTTTGTGCCGGAGCACGCTGGCGAGGCGGAGGGGGCAGGCTGATGGACCACTTCGAGCTCGATGGTTGCCGGGCACTGTTGCTCGGTGCCGGGTCGGTCGCCGGCGGCGCCATTGCCGATGCCTATCGGGAAGCGGGTGCAGAGGTGGTCGAAGTCGATCGCATCGATCCGGCGGCAGAGCCCTTCGACGTGCTCGCCATCGCTCGGGATGCGTTCGAGGCGCAGCCCATTGCGGATGTGGACGATCAGGCACTCGGCAAGGTGATGGCGACCAACTTCGGCGAGGTGTTTGCCGCTGTTCGCGCGGCCCAGGGCATCATCCGCAATCCGGGGCGCATCGTCATCGTCACCAGCGTCCTTGGCGAACGGGGTCTCGCCAACTGCACCGCCTATGCCGCAGCACAAGGCGCGGTGCATAACTTCATCCGTGCCGCTGCGCAGGAGTTCGCACCGGCGGGCATCTCGGTCAACGGCATCGCCCTTGGCTGGATGGACTGGATGGACGACCGCATCGATCCGACCGATCCGGAAGCCGCTCGCGCAGTGCGCTTCACCATCCTCAAGCGCGCCGGGGCTGCCGCCGAGATCGGCCCGCTGGCCGTCTGGCTGTCCGGCAGCGGCGCCGGCTTCGTGACCGGGCAGATATTCACGGCCGATGGCGGTTTGACCGCGCATCTTTGAACACACGAGTCCCCAGGCAAGGAGCGAGAGCATGAAGGCAACTTGGAACGGCACGACCATCGCCGAGAGCGACGACACGGTGGTGGTGGAGGGCAATCACTACTTCCCGCGTTCGTCGGTGGCCGACGAGTTCCTGACGACGAGCGACACCGAGACGTTCTGCCCGTGGAAGGGCACCGCGAGCTACTACAACGTGGTGGTCGACGGCGAGACCAACCCCGACGCGGCTTGGTACTACCGAGTGCCGAAGGACGCCGCCGCCGAGATTCTGGACCGGGTCGCGTTCTGGCATGGCGTGGAGGTGTCGTCGTAGGCTCGTCGTCCACTCGACCCCGGGCCCACCCTGTGAGTCAACGACGCGGGCTACCCGTGCGCGCCTTGCGGCGCGTGGGAGGGCGAGACGCCCTTCCCGCCAAGAGCCCGTCCCGCCACAAGCGCCCCGTCGTGTCCATTGACGGACGTTTTCCCGCTCTCCGGGGGTGCCGAGGGCGCGTCATGGACTCGTGGGGGGGAGGGCGTCTCGCCCTCCCACGCGCCGCAAGGCGCGCCATGGCCTCGGTGTTGATGTGTGTGCTTGCTGCATCGCCCGGCCACGCTCGCGACATCACCATCGCCTTCGGGGCCGAACCCACGCAAGTCGATCCCACGCGCTCTTCCGCTGGGGTGGACCTCTACTACACCGATCTCTTCTACGAGGGCCTACTCACCGTCAACGCAGACCTAGAGCGCGTGAACTGGCTCGCCGAGTCCTGGCGGGTGGTGGAGCGCGATGGCTTGCCGCTGATCGAGATTACGCTGCGCGAAGGTGTCCGCTTCCACAACGGCGAGACGCTCACGGCGGAAGATGTCGCGTTCTCGTTCAAGCGCCTCACCGATCCAGAGTCTCGCACCGCCGGCCGGCTGCGCTACGTCGAGCGCGTGGACGTGCTGGACGAAAGGCGTCTTGAGATGGTGCTCACGGGCCCCGACGGCTCGCTGGAGCCTCTGAACCTGCTGCTCTTGGCCATTCCCAAGGGCTACTTCGAGGAGGTGGGAGACGCCGGCGTGCAGGCGCACCCGATCGGCACGGGGCCGTGGCGTTTCATCTCCCGCAAGCCGCGCGACGAACTCGTGGTGGAACGGTTCGAGGACTACTGGAATCCCGCCGCGGCCCCGTCGCCCGAAATCAACCGCCTCACCATCAAGATCATCCCCGAAGACACCACCCGCGTCGCCGCCTTCAAGACCGGCGCGGTGGACTGGATCGACGCCGTGCCGCCGGCGCAGCTCGCGGAGTTCAAGGCGATGGAAGGCGTGCGCGTCGCTTCGCTGCCGACCCCCAACAACCTCTTCATCGGCTTGAACGCCATCGACCCGGCGAGCCCGTTCCGTTTCGAGAAGGTGCGTCGCGCTGCCGCCCATGCGGTGGATTTCGACGCCATCGTCCAGTACATCCTCTATGGCCAAGGCATCCGCACGGCGCAGCTTGCGCCCGGTTCGCTCGGCTACGACGAAGCCCTCAAGCCGTGGCCGTATGACCCGGACCGGGCCCGGCAACTCCTCGCCGAGGCCGGCTTCCCGGCCGGCGTCAGCGTCAACTGCTACAACCTCACCACGCCGCGCGAGGCCTACATCAAGGAGATGGGCGAGACGGTGTTTGCCTATCTGACCGAAGCCGGCATCCGCTGTCGCGTCGTCCAGCTCGAATACGGCGCCTGGATCAACCTAGCCCGCAGGTTTGCCCGCCCGGAGATGGACGGCGTGCTGAACACCATGTGGGGGCAGGGGTTGCCGGGCGACCCCACCGATGCCTGGGCCGGCCATGTCCACAGCGCTGGCGACGGCTGGGGCAACTACTCCTACCACTCGGACCCGGAACTCGACGCGCTGATCGAGGAACTTCGCACGACGATGGCGCAGGGGCGTCGGGTGGAACTCATCCGTCACATCGCGCGGCTCAAGCACGAGCGCGTCGCCGGGGGGCTGCCGAGCTATCGCCCCATGATCACCCTGGCCTGGCGCGACACGCTGGATTTCTCGCCTTGGCCAGGAGCGTTCTGGCGCTCGATGCGTGGCATGGGACGTCCCGGGCCGTGAAGGTCTATGTCCTCAAGCGCATCGCGCAAGGACTGGTGGCCATTGTCGGCGCCCTCCTGATCGTCTTCGTGGCGCAGCGCCTCTCCGGCGATCCGGTGGCGCTGATGCTGCCGATGGACGCTGGCGAGGAGGACTTCGCCGCCATGCGTTCGGCGCTCGGCCTTGACAAGCCCTTGCCGCTGCCGTTCGGCATCTTCCTGGGGAACGCATTGCAGGGGGACTTCGGCCAGTCCTACCAATGGAACGCGCCGGCCATGCAGCTCATTCTGGAACGGCTGCCAGCGACGCTGGAACTCGCTATGGCCGGGCTCGTGTTCGCGCTGCTCCTCGCGGTGCCGCTCGGCGTGCTTTCCGCCGTGCACCGAGGCGGTGCCATCGACCGCGCCGGCAAGATCTTCGCCATGCTCGGACAGGCGGTGCCGGGCTTCTGGATTGGCCTTTTGCTGATTCTCTTCATCGCCGTCGAACTGCAGTGGCTGCCGGCGTTCGGCCGCGGCGACCTCTCGCATCTGCTCCTGCCGGCGATTGCCCTCGGCTGGTACCCCGTGGCGGCGATGACGCGGACGCTGCGCTCGTCGATGCTGGACATTCTGGAGAGCGACTACATCCGCATGGAACGCGCCATCGGCCTGCCGGAACGGGCCATCGTCTGGCGCTATGCGTTGCGCAACGCTATGGCGCCGCTCGCGACCATGATCGGCGTCTATTTCGCCAACATGCTGGGCGGAGCGTTCGTCATCGAGGTGGTGTTCGCTTGGCCGGGCGTCGGCCGCACCGTGGTGGAAGCGGTGTTCGCGCGGGATTTCCCCGTAGTGCAGGCTGGCGTCGTGCTCTCGGCCGTGGTTTTCGTGGCCGTGAACCTGCTGGTGGACCTCTCCTACGGCTTCATCGATCCTCGCATTCGCCATGACTGAAACCACGCTGCCACGACCGCTCCTAGGCCGGCTGCTGCGCGGTGCGGCGGCGCGCATTCGGGGTGGGGAAGGGGGATTTCCGTGGCTTGCGGCTTCGGTTCTCGCCACGGTTCTTGCCTGCGCCTTGTTTGGCCCCTGGATCGCGCCGCATGAGGCCGGGGCGATATCGCTCGCGGACGCCATGACGCCACCGGCATGGGAGGAGGGCGGCAGTTCCGAGTTTCTGCTCGGCACCGACAACCTTGGTCGCGACATCTTGAGCCGCATCATCGCCGGGGCGCGGGTGTCGGCAGTGGTGGCGCTCTACGCCATCGTCATCTCCGGCCTCATCGGCGCGGTGCTGGGCATGGCCGCAGGCTACTTCGGCGGCGTGGTGGACGCGCTGATCTCGCGCCTCATCGACATCCAGATGTCGGTGCCGTCGATCCCCCTCGCCATGTTGTTTGCCGCAGTGCTGCCGCCTGGAGAGGCGATGGTGATCTTCATCATCGTGCTGAGCTACTGGACGTGGTATGCCCGCATCGTCCGCGGCGAGGTGCTGAGCCTGCGCGAACGCGACTTCATTGCGCTCGCGAAGATTGCCGGGGTGGCGACGCCGGTCATCTTCATCCGCCATCTGGCGCCGAATCTCCTCAACATCCTGCTGGTGCTGGCAACCCTGCAGTTCGGCAGCGTCATCGTCTTCGAGGCGGGGCTCTCCTTCCTGGGCCTCGGCATCCAGCCGCCACAGGTGTCCTGGGGCGGAATGCTGGCGGACGGGCGAAACTTCATCGAAGTGGCGTGGTGGCTCATCACCATCCCCGGCATCGCCATCATGGCGGCGTGCCTCGCCTCGAACCTGGTTGGCGACTGGCTCCGCGACACCTTCGACCCCGTGCGACGGCAGATCTGACAGATGGTCACATCAGCAATCTCCTCGAGCGAAGGCTTGCTTGAGGTGCAGGACCTCAAGACCCACCTCTTCCTCAAGCGCGGCGTGGTGCGAGCCGTCGATGGCGTCAGCTTCGATCTCGCTGGCGGCGAAACGCTGGGCCTCATCGGCGAGTCCGGCAGCGGCAAAACGATGACCGGGCTTTCCTTGCTGGGTTTGCCCCCGAAGCCGGCAGGACGCATCGTCGCCGGCTCGATTCGCCTCGGCGGAACGGAACTCGTGGGCATGGGCGAGGAGGAGCTGGCGGCGGACGTGCGCGGCAGCCGCATCGCCATGATCTCGCAAGACCCCATGACCTCCCTGAACCCGGTCTTCACCGTGGGGTCGCAAGTCGCCGCGCCGATTCGAGCGCACGTTGCGGACGGGAACGCGCGCGGTGCGGCCCTCGACATGGCCGTGCGCGAACTCGACCGCGTGCGGGTGCCTTCGGCCAGCGCTCGAGCCCGCGACTACCCGCATCAGTTCAGCGGCGGCATGCGGCAGCGAGTGGTGGCGGCCATGGCCATCGCCTGCCAGCCGGAAGTGCTGATCGCCGACGAGCCCACCAGCGCCCTCGACGTGACCATTCAGGTGCAGCTCATGGACCTCATCGAGCGCATCCAGGGGGATACCGGTGCGGGTCTGTTGTTCATCACCCACGACTTGGGCGTTGCGGCGAGCCTGTGCCATCGCATCGCGGTGATGTACGCAGGAAGGATCGTCGAACTCGCCGAGGTGGAAGCGCTGTACCGCGATCCGCGACATCCCTACTCGCAGGGCCTGTTGGCGTCCGTACCGAGACTGGGCCAGCGCAAGCGACTGACCTCGATACCGGGCAATCCGCCGAACCCGCTGTCGTTGCCGACCGGCTGCGCCTTCCATCCGCGCTGCCCCCACGCGACGGATCAATGTCGGAACGAGGCGCCACCGGAAGTGACCTTGAACGACGGCGACGGACAATCGAGGCGCGTCGCCTGCTGGCTCGAAGCATGACGGCTCTACTGGAACTTGAAGACGTCGCCTGCCATTTCCGCGTGCCAGGCGGCCTGGTGCGCGCCGTGGATGGCGTCTCGCTGCAAGTGCAGAAAGGCGAAACCTACGCCCTCGTCGGCGAGTCTGGCTGCGGCAAGAGCACACTCGCCAAGACCATCCTGCGTCTCCATCCCCTTGTGGCCGGCACGATTCGCTTCGATGGCGAGGACGTAACCGCCATGCGCGGCACCGATGCCAAGCGCTACCGTTCCAGGGTGCAGGCCGTGTTCCAAGACCCGTACAGCTCCCTCAACCCACGCCTGAGAGTACGAACCATCCTCGCCGAACCGCTCCGCGCCCACGGCGTGGCTCGCGCCGACATTGCGCCGCGGGTGGAACGGGTGCTCGGTCTCGTGGGGTTGCCGGCATCGTCGGCCACGCTCTACCCGCACGAGTTTTCCGGCGGCCAACGCCAGCGCATCGCCATTGCAAGAGCGTTGATTCTCGAGCCCGACCTGGTGGTTCTCGACGAGCCGATTTCCGCCTTGGATGTATCCATCCGCGCCCAGATCCTGAGCTTGCTCGAACAGTTGCAGCAGGAGCTGGGCCTAACCTATCTCCTGATCGCTCACGATCTGGCCTTGGTGGAATACGCCGCCGACAAGGTGGCCGTGATGTACCTGGGCGAAATCGTGGAGACCGGCCCCGTGGAGCCGCTGTTCGAAGCCCCCCAAACACCCCTACACGCAAACCCTGCTGGCCGCCGTCCCCCATCCGGACCCAACAGCCCCACGAGCATCTGCCGACATCCGCGGCGAAGTGGCCAGCGCC
>VXSY01000217.1 GCA_009837725.1 Gammaproteobacteria bacterium
CCGTTTCTGGAGCTCGCCTTGGCTGGTCGTGCCGACCTCTTGGTCACGGGAGACCGGGACTTGCTTGGCGTGGAGTCCAGTTTCGCTTGTCCCATCGTCACGGCAGCAGATCTCCTCCTCCGCTTGGCAAGCGCACAGGAACCTTGACCAAGCGATTCGCTGGTGGTTCGTGTCCTTTAGGGGCGTCTCGCTTCTAGGGTCGTCTCGCTTCGCTCAATAAAATAAACCCGACCGATCAGTCCAAAACGCTCCCCGCCCCCGGGCGGAGCACAAAGTCGCGGTCGCGGCCAGCGACGAAGTTGACGGTTGCGCTCATGCGGTAGCCGAGGAGCTGCTGGGCGAGTGGCGGGAGGGTCTCCGCGATGTCCGGAGGCACCGAGAGGAACTGGTTCTCCTCCTGGGCCAGGTGGTCGAGGGCGAAGGAGTAGATGAAGCCGGTGCGGGGGGTGCTCGTGTGGTTGATGCCGAGGCCGTGGTACACGCTGCCTAGCCAGAAGGCGGCTGATCCTCTCGGCATCACGGCCTGCACCACTTCGGCTTCCGTGGGCGGGCGTCCTTCGGGCCAGCGGTTGCTGCCGGGAACGAATCGGGTGGCGCCGTTGGCGGCGGTGAAGTCGGTGCCGGCGACCATGATCGCGAGGCTGAGTTCCGGCCCGTCGGGGTCGCGGTGCATGTACGGCTTGTAGCGCCATTCGTCGCGATGCAGGTGCTGATTCGCTCCGCCCTGCACCACCTGCATGGCCACCGTGGCGTTGATGCGGTAGTGGTGGCAGTTGGGGCCGACGAGGGGGTCGGGCCGTTGGTGGAAATCCGTGGGCAAGCCATCGGCACCTGTCGCCTGCCTCTCCTGCTTCTCGCGGCGACTGGCGGCGGCCATTGGATGTTCGGGCAGCAGGATCGCATCGACGACCTCGAGGACGCGCTCGCTCAGCAGCAGGTTCTCTGCGAACTCCGCCCCGCGTGCGAACAGCGCCCCCACGGAGCGCCGGCGATGGCCGAAGAAGTCGCCGCCGCCGGGCTCCTGCTGCTCGAGGGCCGGCGTGACCTTCGCCACCAGCAGATCTGCGACCTCGGGCGCGAAGAGACGCTCTACCACGGCGACGCCGTTGTCCCGAATCTCCGCCGCGATGCTTGCGGCCGGGTCATCGGGCCGGAATCGGCGGATCGATGGCGTCAGAGCCTCCGGACTGGTCGTTTGGTTCATGCGTACAGTGCTCCGTCCACCGCGATAACCTGGGCGCTGATGTAGTGCGCCGCTGGCGACGCCAGAAACAGCGCGACCGTGCCGATGTCGGCCGGCGCTCCGACCCGGCCGAGCGGAATGTAGCTCGCGAGCGTGTCCCAGTTTTCCTCTTCCTCGCCCAAGTCGGCGACGAGCATGTCGGTGCGCACGGCGCCGGGCGCAATGCAGTTCACGCGGATGTTGTGGGGCGCGAGGTCCTGGGCGAGGCCGCGCGTCATGAAGTTGACGCCAGCCTTGGCGATGCCGTAGATGCGGCATCCCTCCGGTCGCGTCGCCATCACGGACGAGATGTTGATGATGCAGCCGGACTTGCGTTCGATCATGCCCGGCGCCACGGCGCGGCAGCACAGGTATGCGCTCTTGAGGTTGGTGTCGATGATCTCGTCCCAGCGTTCCTCGTCGCTGTCGGCCATCGAGGGGCCAGATCCGCCGTGGGCGGCGTTGTTGACGAGGATGTCGATGCCTCCGAAGGCTTCCGTCGCGGAAGCGACCAGGCGCTCGACGTCTTCGCGTTTCGTCACGTCCGTCGGCACGGCCAGGGCTCGGCGCCCCAAGGCGCGAATCTCGCCCGCGGCTTCCTTGAGCACGTCGGGCCTCCGACCCGCGATGGCGACTTCAGCCCCGGCCTTCGCGAACTCGAGGGCGATGCCCTTGCCAATCCCGGTGCCACCACCCGTGACGACGGCAGTCTTCCCCTCAAGCGAAAGGCTTGCCGTGCTGTCTCCTATGGTCATCGCGCGAGGCCCCGTTTCTTAAGTCGCGTTCAGCGCACGCTATCAGCGGCGTCACCACGCCACAACCGCCACCGCGCGGGGAAGGCGGCAACCGGGCGGGCGGTGGACGTTTGACTCGATCGAAGCGAAGGTCGCATTCCGAGTACGAGGCTTGGAAGTCCCGACAGGTTCTTCGGAGTCACGGGCTTCCGTATGATGGCGCGGGAGCCCGACCACGGAGGCAGACATGGAACTCAACCACACCATCGTTCCGGCACGGGACAAGGAAGCGTCGGCACGGTTCTTCGCCAAGATCATCGGGCTCAGCTACGACGGCCCGCTGGGCCATTTCGCGCCCGTCGTCGTCAACGACGCACTGACCATGGACTTCGACAATGCGAGCGACATTCCGAGCCACCACTACGCGTTCAAGGTGACGGACGAGGAGTTCGACGGCATCTTCGCCCGCATCAAGGCGAACGATGTCACCTATGGCGCCGGGCCGTTCTCGCCGGACAACGGCGAGATCAACACGCGCCACGGCGGTCGCGGCTTCTACTGGCGCGACATCGACGGACACCTGATGGAGGTGCTCACCCGCGATTGATGGCGCCCCTACGTCTCTACAGTCAGGAGATCGGGTTCCACACGCCGTATTTGGCGATGCTGGCGCGGGAAGCAGCCGACGGTTTCGCGGAGGCGCGAGCCCGGTTTGCGCGTGTGCCGCGGGTTGTCGGGCTTGATCCCTCCCAAGCCACACTCATTGAGGCGCTTGAGGTCAGTGCCGACGAGCATGGGTTTGCGGACTGGCGGGCGATGGAGCTGCGCTTGCGCGACCTTCAGCGGGGGCGGGCGGAGGAGCGTTCGATCGATTTCTTCCATAAGGTGGAAGCGGCCGATCTCGATGCGGTTGCTCGGCACTTGGATACGGAGCCGGAACTTGCCAATGCGGTGGCTTCGACGCAGAAGTCGGCGCTGCACAGTGTGGGTTCGGCGGCGATGGCGGAGCTCTTGCTTGCGCGCGGTGCGAACCCGCGCATCGAGACGATGCTGCCGGGCGGAACCGCGCTGATGCACGCGATCATCTGGGGCTGGCCGGATGTGGCTCGTGTCATCGCCGCCGCAAACCGGGCGCCCGACAACCTGCGCGTGGCGGCTGGGCTGGGCGATGTCGAAGCCATCAATGCCGCCTTTGAAGCGGCGGGCGCATTGAAGCCATCGGCCAAGGCGAATCGTGCCTACTACCGCCCGAACTATGGCTGGTTCCCTTGGGAGACGAGCGACGACGACCAGGAAGTGCTCGACGAGGCGTTGATTCTCGCCGCCACAAACGGACATGTGGAAGCCGCGAAGGCGCTGGTTGCCAAAGGGGCGCGGATCGACGGTCGCGCCTACGAAACGACGCCCTTGCTCCGGGCGACGTTCCGCAATCGCGTCGAGATGGTGGACTGGCTGCTCGAACAAGGTGCGGATCCGAACGGCACCGGCTGGCTCGGCGGACATGCCAAGGGCGTCACCGCATTCCATCTGGCGGCGGCGGATGGCCTCGTGGAGATCGTCGAGCGGCTGCAGAAGGCCGGCGCGAACCCACGAGCCACGGACGATCTATACGGCGGAACGCCGTCGAGTTGGGCACGCTTCCACGGCCAGCCGGACATGGCTGAGCGGCTGCGGGTGGATTCCTAGCCCAGTTGGGGCCGGGGCCAGACCCCGAGCGTAGCGCGGGGTTTTGGCAACGCTGGCGCTTTGTTGGCGTTGTCTGGAACGCGGATTGCGGTGGCCTTGGCCGGCTCCGCTGCGTGCGCGCCTTCGGCACGCTTTGGAGGGCGGGACGCCCTCCGTCCAGAGAGGCCCTCGCGCGGCAGGGGCTATTGGTTCGGGTGTTTGCCGGTGGGCTTTGCTCAAGGAGGGCGCGCTAGTACCCGAAGGGACCTCTGCAATGCTTCTTTCACGAGGGTGTGCCTCCAGATCAATCCATCGAGCCAGTCAGGTCCAGCCGGTAGACGCGGGCTGCCGTTCCGCTGAATAGCGCCGTTTTCTCCGATTCGCCGAGCCCCATCTTGCCGGCGATTCGCTTCATGAGGTTCCACAAGGTGCGGTAGGAGACGGATTCCTTGTCCACCGGAAAGTTGCTCTCGAACATGCAGCGGTCGGGGCCGAATGCTTCGATGGCGTACTGATAGAAGGGGTAGAGCAGGTCGCAGAGTTCCTCCGAACTTAAGGGGCCCTCCGCCCGGCGATCCATGTGGAAGGGCGGTTGCCAGTCGAGTCCCACGCGTTGCTGGGCGCCGCCGCATTTGATGACGACGTTGGGGAACCTAGCGACGGAGTCGATGCACTCTTGCCAGCGGGATACCTCCGCCGGGGAGGCATCCGGGTCGATCTTGCCGCCTAGGTGATTGACGATGATCGGCACTTCGGGGTGGGCCTCGGCCAGCTTGGCGAGAATGGGCAGCCGCTCGCAATCTGGGGAGTAGTGATCGAAGCTCAGGCCATGCTTGCCGAGCATCGCGTAGCCGTCCATGAATTCGGCGTTGAGGTCGGAAGGAAACGCCGTGCGGATGCCGCGAAAGTTGGGCGAGGCGTCGAGGTGGGCTTGCAGCACGGGCTCGACGGCCTTGCCTAGCCGCAGATCAGCGCCACTGAATATGCCGGTGCAGAGCCGGGCGGGGCCGTACCTCCCGGAGCGGCTCATCGCCACCACTCCGTGGACGAACTCCGTCTCGCCGACGCAGCGCATCTCTTCCGGTCCGTCCGCCCGGTAGAAGGCGTTGCACTGGGCGAACACCGTCTGCACCACGTTGTGGCCGGAGGCGCGGATTTCCTCCGACATCCCGTCGCACAGATAGACCTTCTGTGCCCAAGGAGCCGATGTGTCGCGCAGATCCCACAGGTGGTGGTGCGGGTCGATGATCGGCAGGTCTGGTTCCAGGACATCTTCCGGCGGCGTCTGCGCCAGCCACTGCTCGATCGCGGCGTTTTCGGCATAGGGCATGAGTTGCGCTCCAAGCGAGGGACGCACGATCATACAGGCGCGTCGGCCGAGCGAAGGCATTGAGGCCTTCGTTAACGGCGACACGCGTTTGGGCAAGCGGAAAAGTGCGCCCCAAAGGCGCGCAGGGAAGGCAGAATGCCTTCCCTCCAAGCAGCCCATTGCCGAGTCCGCTAGTCAGCCAGCCATCCGAGAACAAGACCATGCGACGCCCGTCTGCCCACATCCTCTCCGCCTTGCTCCTTTGCCTCGGAGCAGGCGTTGCGTCGGCTGAGGAGCAGGACACGGCTCCCGCCGCGGATGACGAATCCGATCCACCGGTGCTGGGTGCCGCTCCGCGACCGGCACCGAACGAGACCGCTTCGCCGGCGTTCATGGCGGAGATCTATGCCGCCGCACGTCATGGCGGACGCCTCTACGATCAGCGCCGCTACGCCGAGTCGCTTCCCTATCTCCTCGCTGCCGCGGAGCGCGGCTTCAAGCTGGCGCAGGCTTCGGCCGGCGACATCTACCTGCATGGCCGCGGCGGCGTCGAACGCAATGTGCTGGTGGGCATCGGCTGGCTCGGGGTCGCTGCGGCGCCGGCAACCTCGCGTCGCATTGCAGACTACTTCGAGAGTGTCCAGGCGCAACTGCCGGACGCGCACGAGGGCAATGCCGAGCGGGTCGTGGAGGAATTCCGGGCGCGCTATGGCCATGCCCGCCACCGAGTCGAATGCCGCGTGTTCGGCAACGTGGTGAACGTGGTGCAGGACATCGGCTGCCGCTTCCGCGACGATCCCGAAGCGGACCCTCTCTTCGAGGAGCGGCAGAGGGCACAAAGCGATGTCGAGGAGGTGGTGGTAACCGCGCCCATCATCGACACGCCAGCGCCGGAGATTGGGGAGGTGCCGTCCGGGCAGTTCATTGCCGAGGTCTATGACGCCGCAAACCGCGGCTCTGCGCTATACAACGAAGGCAAATACAAAGAAGCCCTGCCGTTTCTCGTCGCAGCCGCCCGACGCGGCTTCAAGTGGGCGCAAGCATCGGCGGCGGACATCTACCTGAACGGCCGGGGCGGTGTGGCACCGGACCTCGAAGCGGGCATCGGTTGGCTCGGCGTGGCGGCCGAGCCGCGCACCGCCGGTTCCATCAGCCGCTACTTCAAGGACTCGATGGCGCGACTGCCAGACCGCTACACGCCGGAGGTGGTGCAGACCATCGTTGCCGACTACAGCGACCGCTACGGCAACGCGCAACACCGGGTCGCCTGCCGCTTCGAGTCCGACGAGGGCAGGACCTGGAGCCTCTACTTCAAGACCCTGCAATGCCGCTTCATCGACGAAGCTACCCAGTGCCGCAACCTCGTCTTCGACGGTACCGAGGTCAACTCCCAGTGGACCTGCGAACCCCTGCGCGGCAGCCGCGCGCTGGACGCGAGACCTTACTGACCGAACCTGCCCCTATAGGCAACCGACTCGGCTAGGAGTTCGCGCAGCGAACTGCCAACGCGCCCGTCAGGGCACGCTAGCAGCGGAGTAGCGCCTCTGCACAGGCAGCAGGCGGCCCCCCCTCCGAGAAACGGCGAGGAACGCCGTTTCTCGACTCCCCCGCTAGGGGGG
>VXSY01000038.1:0-23413 GCA_009837725.1 Gammaproteobacteria bacterium
GGGTTGGTGGGGCGAGGCTAGAAGGCGCTTCTCCAAATCGAACAAGTGCTTTCTGGCGGCGGCCAGCACCGCTTGCGGGAGACCCGCGAGCTTCGCCACCTGAATGCCGTAGCTCTGGTTTGCCGGGCCGTCGCGCACTGCGTGCAGGAAGACCACCTCGCCGCGATGTTCGGTGGCGTCGAGATGCACATTGGCGACCGTGGCGATGTCGTCGGCGAGGGCAGTGAGCTCGAAGTAGTGCGTCGCGAAAAGGGCGAATGCGCCGATGCGGCGGGCGATGTGGTCGGCGATGGCCCATGCAAGGGCGAGGCCGTCGTAAGTGCTGGTACCGCGACCGATTTCGTCGAGCAGGACGAGGCTCTTGGGCGTTGCGTTGTGGAGGATGTTGGCGGCTTCCGTCATTTCCACCATGAAGGTCGAGCGGCCGCCCACGAGATCGTCGGCGGCGCCGATGCGCGTGAAGATGCGGTCCACCGGGCCGATCACGGCTGCCTGCGCCGGCACGAAGCTGCCGCAGTGGGCCAGCAGCGTGATGAGAGCCGCCTGTCGCATGAAGGTGGATTTGCCACCCATGTTGGGGCCGGTGACCACCAGCATGCGACGGCTCGCAGTCAGTTCCAGGTCGTTCGGCACAAAAGGCGTCGAGAGCGCGGCTTCCACCACCGCGTGGCGGCCAGCGGTGATCGAAATGCCCGGTTCGTCGCTGAGTTGCGGACGGGCGAAATCTCGCCGTTCGGCAACGGCCGCGAACGACGCCAGCACGTCGAGCCGCGCCAGCGTCTTCGCCGTCTCGCGGAGCTTCGACAGCCCCTCGCGAAGCCGTTCGAGCAGCCGCTCATACAGTGCCCGCTCCAGCTTCAGCGCCCTTGCCTGCGCCGTGAGGGCTTCGTCCTCGAAGGACTTCAGCTCCGGCGTGATGTAGCGCTCGGCGTTTTTCAGCGTCTGGCGGCGGATGTACTCGGCCGGGACGGCGTCGGCGGCGGCGCGGCCGGCCTCGATGTAGTAGCCGTGGACCCGGTTGTATCCGACCTTGAGTGTCGTGATGCCGGTGCGCTCGCGCTCGCGGGCCTCGAGGTTCGCCAGCCACTCGGCCGAGTGCTGCGTCAGCGCCCGGAGTCGATCCAGTTCCTCGTCGTGGCCGGCGGCGATGTAGCCGCCTTCGCGAATCGTTGCCGGCGGCGATGCAACCAGCGTTTGCTCCAGCAACTCTCGCTCGCATTCGGTGTCAGGTAGCTCGGAAAAGCGACGCTTGATGTCGTCGTCTGGAACGCGATGCACCGTGTCGCGTATGTTCGGCAGCGCTTCGAGCCCCTGGCGCAAACGCCCTAGGTCGCGCGGCGATGCGTTGTCGAGAGCGATGCGGCCGACGATGCGTTCCATATCGCCTACCGGACGCAAGTCGGGCGCGAGGGTCTCGAACGCGCGTCGCTCGCGCAGCGCGGCTACGGTAGCTTGACGGGTTGCGGCGCGTTTGCGCACGGCGCAGGGAGCGTTCAGCCACTCTCGCAGAAGGCGCCCACCCATGGCGGTGACGGTTTGGTTCATCACGGCAAACAACGTCGCGTTGGTCGATCCGTCAATGCGACGGTCGATCTCGAGGTTGCTGCGCGTGCGCGCGTCCATGACCACGGACTCGCCGCTTGCAACCTTCTCCACGCGATCCACAAAGCCCAGGTCCTGACAGCGTGCCGCTTGCGCGTAGCGCAGCACGGCGGCGGCAGCGCCGACCGACGGTTCCCCGTCTTCGAGGTCAAAGGCCGCGAGGTCGTTGGTGCCGAAATGGTCCGTCAAGCGACGGAAGGCCATCCGGGGCTCGAAATCGAGCGCGGCGACGTGCTTGTACGGGGCCGCGGCGAGGGCGGGAGCGCCTTCCGGGAGCAGCACTTCGAGCGGGCGAATGCGTTCGATCTCGGCCGCAATCTCGGCTTCGCCGCTGGCCTCGGCAACGCGAAACACCCCGGAGGCGAGGTTGAGCCAGGCGATGCCGAAGCGATCGCCGACTGCGTTGACGCCTGCGAGGACGCTGTCGGCATCCGCCGGCAGGAGGTTCTCTTCCGCCAGGGTGCCGGGCGTCACCAAGCGCTGCACCTCGCGTTCGACCGGCCCGCGGCTGGTTGCAGGGTCTCCCACCTGCTCGCAGATCGCCACGTTGCGGCCGAGTTCGACGAGGCGCTTGAGGTAGTTGTCCACCGCGTGAAATGGCACGCCGCACATGGGAATCGGCTCGCCGTCCGATTTGCCGCGACTGGTCAGGGTGATGTCGAGAAGCTCGGCGGCCTCCCGTGCGTCGTCGAAGAAGAGCTCGTAGAAATCGCCCATGCGGTAGAACAGGAGGGCGTCGGGGTACTGCTCCTTGAAGCCGAGGTACTGCATCATCATCGGCGTCAGCCGCCCCGCAGGAGCCCCGGTGCTTGGGCGGCGTTCCTCGGCTGCGGAGACATCGGCGGTGGCCATCGGCGGAATTGTAATGGCACCCATGTGTGCGTCATGTGCCATCGCGCGTGTGCGAAATGACGCTTTTTTCGAGCGGTGGGTTGACTCCCGGAACTGATTGAACATACAGTATTGGCTAGCGGTGGCAAAGCGGCAAAGCAGAGCGCCGCCGCGGTGGCGGCAAACGGTGGATCGGTGGCGGCTTAAGAGCAGACAAGGGCAGGGCGGTGCAGGCAGGCCCAAGGAGTGAAGCGACTTGAACACACGCAGTGCGGGTTCGGACAAGGATGCGGACAAGGGGCGGGACCGGGCTCTCAATGCAGCCCTGTCGCAGATCGAGCGCCAGTTCGGCAAGGGCTCGGTCATGCGGCTTGGGGAGCGCGAACTCGAGGCGATTCCCGCCGTTTCCACCGGTTCGCTTGGGCTCGACATTGCGCTCGGCATCGGCGGGCTGCCGCGCGGGCGGGTGGTGGAGATCTACGGGCCAGAGTCGTCGGGCAAGACGACCCTGACGCTGCAGGTGATCGCCGAGGCGCAGAAGGATGGGGGAACGTGCGCGTTCATCGACGCCGAGCACGCCTTGGATCCGATCTACGCCGAGTCCCTCGGCGTCAACACCGACGACCTCTTGGTGTCGCAGCCGGACACCGGCGAGCAGGCGCTGGAAATCTGCGACATGATCGTGCGTTCGGGCGCGGTGGATGTCGTCATCGTGGATTCCGTGGCCGCCCTCACGCCGCGCGCCGAAATCGAAGGCGAGATGGGCGACGCCCATGTGGGCTTGCAGGCGCGGCTGATGAGCCAGGCGCTGCGGAAGATGACCGCCAACATCAAGAACTCCAACACGCTGGTGATCTTCACAAACCAGATCCGCATGAAGATCGGCGTGATGTTCGGCTCGCCCGAAACCACCACGGGCGGCAATGCGCTGAAGTTCTACTCGTCGGTGCGGCTCGACATTCGACGCATCGGCGCGGTCAAGGAAGGCGACGAGGTGGTCGGCAACGAAACCCGCGTGAAGGTGGTGAAGAACAAGGTGGCGCCGCCGTTCAAGCAGGCGGAGTTCCAGATCCTCTACGGGCGCGGCTCGCACCGAAATGGCGAAATCATCGAGCTTGGCGTCAACCAGGGCATCATCGAGAAGTCCGGCGCCTGGTACAGCTACCAGGACGAGCGCATCGGCCAAGGCAAGCGCAATGCCGCCGCATGGCTCGACGAGAATCCCGAGCGATGCGCGGAAATCGAGGGTGTCATTCGCACGCGGCTGCTGCCGGACCGCCGCCGCGACGGGGCGAGCGCTGGCAACGGAGCAGACGGCGAGGCAGAGACTTCGACGGCCACCACGGCGCTGCGTTGACAGAGGCCGTTCGCGCCCAAGCGGTGCGCCTTCTGGCTCGTCGGGAGCACTCCCGGGTGGAGCTCGCCCGCAAGCTCGAGGCCAAGGGGCACGACAGCGACGTGGCGAAGCGGGTGGTCGGCCAACTCGCGTGCCAGGGCCTGCAGAGCGACCGCCGCTTCACGGAAGCCTTCGTCCGCTCCCGCATCGGCCGTGGGCAAGGAGAGAGAAAGATCCGCGCCGATCTGCACGCCCGGGGCATCGATGACGCCACCGCGGATCCGTTCATGGCGGACGTGTCTTGGATCGAAGTTGCCACCGGGGCCATCGACAAACGCTTCGCCGAGAAACCGGCGGATCGCAATGAATGGGCTCGTCGCGCCCGCTTCCTGGCCGCTCGGGGCTTTCCGTCGGATGTAGTCGCCACCGCGCTCGGCGACGTGCCTCGATAGGCAGCAGCCAAGGAACATCTGCGGGCACCTGTTCTTCCGACTCTTGGCGGGCGGACACCTCTTCGAAGGCAGTCCTTTGTAGGGGCTGCGAGCGGTGCAAGCCGCCGACGTTCGCACGCTTCGTAGCGGCGGTTGGGTGACCCGCATCGCGGAATGCTGCACAATTCGCGGTTCGCTGACGCCCCTGCCAGCGTCTTTTCCCCTTGTCGTTTCGTGCGAGAGCCATGCAAACCAACGAGATTCGCAGCGCGTACCTAGATTTCTTCGCCGAGCGCGGGCATCGCGTTTGTGCGTCGAGTTCGCTCGTGCCGGCGAACGATCCCACGTTGCTGTTCACCAATGCCGGCATGAACCAGTTCAAGGACGCGTTGGCGGGGCGTGAGTCTCGGGGCTACCGGCGGGCCGTATCGGCGCAGCGTTGCGTGCGTGCTGGGGGCAAGCACAACGACTTGGAGAACGTCGGCTACACGGCGCGCCACCACACGTTCTTCGAGATGCTCGGGAACTTCAGCTTTGGCGATTACTTCAAGGACGACGCAATCCGCTGGGCGTGGGAGTTCGTCACCGGCACGCTTGGGTTCGACGCCCATCGACTCTGGGTGACGATTCATCCGGACGACGATCAGGCCCACGATATCTGGACGGGTGCTATCGGTGTGCCGGCAGATCGAGTCGTGCGGCACGAGGAGAACTTCTGGAGCATGGGAGACACGGGGCCGTGCGGTCCCTGCTCGGAGATCTTCTATGACCTTGGTCCCGCCGTTGCTGGTGGTCCTCCTGGCTCACCGAATGAGGATGGCGACCGCTATCTGGAGTTCTGGAACCTCGTCTTTCCCCAGTTCGACCGCTCCGAGGACGGTACGCTCGATCCCCTGGACGCGCCCGGCGTGGACACGGGCATGGGCCTCGAGCGTGTCGCGGCGATCTTGCAGGGCAAGACCAGCAGCTATGAGATCGACCTGTTCCAGGGCCTCATTGCGAGCGCGGCCGAACTCGCCGGCATCCGCCGAGGCGAAAACGCCGTAACGGAACCCTCGCTGCGCGTGATCGCGGATCACATCCGTGCCTCAGCGTTCCTGATCGCCGACGGTGTGCTTCCTAGCAACGAGGATCGCGGCTACGTTCTCCGCCGCATCATCCGTCGTGCCCTGCGCCACGGCCACAAGCTCGGCATTCGGGAGCCGTTCTTCCATCGCTTGGTGCGCCCGTTGCGGGAGGCGATGGGCGACGCCCATCCCGTGCTGGGCGAGCGTCAGGAGATCGTCGAAGAGGCGTTGGCGGATGAGGAGCAGCGTTTCGCCACTACCCTGGCGCAAGGGATGGCGCTGCTCAGCCGCTGCATCGAGGAACTGGACGCCAAGGTCATCCCCGGGGACGTCGTGTTCCGTCTCTACGACACCTATGGCTTTCCGGCGGATCTCACCGCCGATGTCGCCCGCGAAAGCGGCCTCGGCATCGACCAGGACGGATTCGACCGCTTGATGGAAGAACAGCGGGCGCGCGGGCGTGCCGCGTCCGGCCGCTTCAGCGCCGATATCGGCCAGCGCATTCGCGTGGACTCCCGAGTGGACTTCCAAGGCTATGAAGTGCAGGAGGGTGCGGCGCGTGTGGTTGGTCTGTTCCAAGGCGACGATGCCGTGCAGCAGATCGACGCGGAAAACGGTGGCACCGGGGACGGGGACGCCATGGTCGTGCTCGACGCCACGCCCTTCTATGCGGAAGCCGGCGGTCAGGTGGGCGATCGCGGTCGCCTCGAAGGCGAAGCTGGCCTGTTCGAGGTGCGTGACACCACTCGAGCCGGAGACCAGCACCTGCATCACGGCAAGCTGGCGCGTGGTCGGCTGCGTGTCGGCGATTCCGTCAACGCAGCCATTGATGCCCGACGCCGGCGGGAAACCGCCTGCAACCATTCGGCCACCCACCTCCTGCATGCGGCGTTGCGCGAGGTGCTTGGCTCGCACGTGGAGCAGCGTGGTTCCTTGGTGGCGCATGATCGGCTGCGGTTCGACTTCACCCATCCCAAGCCCGTCACCGACGACGAACAACGTCGCATCGAGGCCATGGTGAACGAGCGCATCCGCGCGAACTCACCGGTCGAGACCCGCGTCACGACGTTCGACGACGCCATTGCCGCTGGCGCGATGGCGCTCTTTGGCGAGAAGTACGGCGAAAGCGTACGTCTGCTGACGATGGGTGACGGCTTTTCGGTGGAGCTCTGCGGCGGCACGCACGTTAGCCGCACGGGTGACATTGGCCTCATGCGCCTCATCTCGGAAACCGGCATCGCCGCTGGCGTGCGCCGCGTCGAGGCCCTCACCGGTGCGTGCGCGCTCGACTGGATCGACGACACCGACGGGCGCCTCGCAGAGGTCGCATCCTTGGTGCGGGGCAATCGTGACGATGTGCAGGACAAGGTGCAGCAGCTCGTCGAACAGAACCGCGCCTTGCGCAAGGAAATCGACGCGTTGCGAACCTCGCAGTCTGCCAATCGCGCCTCGGACCTCGAACGAGACGCGGTGCTCGTCGATGGCGTCAAGGTGGTGGCGGCGACTGTGGACGCCGAGGGCAAGGCACAACTGGCCATGCTGGACTCTCTGAAGCAGCGACTCGGCAGTTGCGTGATTGTGCTGGGGCACGCTGGCGAGCGCGTCAGCCTGATCGCCGGCGTGTCCAAGGACCTCACCGAACGGGTTACTGCTGGCGACGCGGTGCGCTTCGTCGGCGCCGCCGTGGGCGCGAAGGGCGGAGGACGCCCGGACATGGCCCGCGCCGGGGGCGGTGACCGCCCCGAAGCGCTGCCCGGCATTCTCGGCGATGTACCCGACTGGGTGCGCGAGCAGCTCTCGCAGGGTCAATGATCGCCGCCAGTTTCATGACCGCCTCGTAAAGATGGCCTTTTACGTGCAGAAATTCGGCGGCACGTCCGTCGGCAGCGTCGAACGCATCAACGCGGTGGCGAGCCGGGTGGCCGGCTTCGTGCGCGGCGGCGATCGCGTGGTGGTGGTCGTCTCCGCCATGAGCGGCGAGACCAACCGGCTCGAGGCGCTAGGTGGCGAGGTCTTGCGAGGGCCTCCGAGCGAAGCGCAGGCTCGGGAGATGGACGTGCTGCTCTCCGCTGGAGAACAAGCGTCCATCGCCTTGGTCGCAATGGCAATCACACGGCAAGGGTGCCCGGCACGTTCTTACCTTGGCGATCAGGTTCGCATTCGCACCGACGCCAATCACATGAAGGCGCGCATCGAGAGCATCGACACCGAATGCCTGCTTGCAGACCTGGATCGCGGCATCACGCCGGTTGTGGCGGGCTTTCAAGGCATGAACGAAAGCGGCGACATCACCACCTTCGGCCGCGGCGCATCCGATACCACGGCGGTGGCGGTGGCGGCGGCGCTGGGCGTTGACGAGTGCCGCATCTACACCGACGTGCCGGGAGTCTTCACCGCCGACCCGCGCATCGTCCCGGACGCGCGGCGACTCGACTCCGTGACATTCGAAGAGATGCTGGAGCTTGCGAGCCTTGGCTCCAAGGTGCTGCACGCTCGCTCGGTGGAGTTTGTCGGCAAGTACGGCGTGCCGATGCGCGTGCTGTCGAGTTTCGAGGACGGGCTCGGGACGTTGGTGACAACGGAGGATCAGGACATGGAACAGCCGGTTGTGTCGGCCATCGCCCACACCCGCGACGAGGCCAAGCTCACCGTGCAGGGAGTGCCGGACGTACCCGGCGTCGCCTCGCGCATCTTGGGGCCCGTTGGCGAGGCGTCCATCGAGGTGGACATGATCGTGCAGAACGTGGGCGCGGACGGTCTCGCCGACTTCACGTTTACCGTCCGCCGCGCCGACTACGAGCGTGCGCGGGAGATTGTGGAATCGGTGCAGAGCGACCTGGAGGCGAGGGCGGTCACCGGCGACGATCGCATCGCCAAGGTCTCGGCGGTTGGGGTGGGGATGCGCTCCCATGCCGGCGTCGCCACTCGCATGTTCGATGCGCTGGCAGCCAAGAACATCAACATCCTCATGATCTCCACTTCCGAGATCAAGATTTCCGTCGTGGTGGACGAACACAGTCTGGAAGCTGCAGTCAACGCCATCCACGATGCGTTTGAGCTTGGTGCCGATGCAACAGCCTGACCGTACCCCTGCCGCCGGCATTGCCTGCTCGTCGGCGCAATTGGTCGACCCGGAAACGGTTAGGGCGATCGAAAGGCGCTACAACCGCGACGGGTTCGTCATTCTGCGCGGCTACGCTTCCGCTTCAGAGGTGGAGCAGCTTGGCTGCCACGCCGAAGAGACGGTGCGGCGGTTGGCGGAGGCGAGTGAGCGGGCCGGCCATCCGCCGAGCGACATCCGCAAGAACCTGCAGGCGGACAATCCGTGGCTGGCGGAGCAACTGGCGTCGGGAATGCATGTTCCGCTCATGAGGACGCTCATCGGCGACGAGCTGGAACCGGCTACGGCCGCGTGGTTCGACCGTCCGCCGGGGTCGACGACCGGCATCAAGCCCCACATCGATGGCGGCGGCCGAGGCTCCGGCGCCGTTGGTGCCACCATCTGGATCGCTCTCGATGCCGCCGACCGAGGCAATGGCTGCCTCCACTACAGCAGCGGCTCGCACCGGATGCAGCACCCGGACGGGATATACATCGACGGCTTCGACACCGAGACGAATGCCGTCCCCATCGAGGTCGAACCCGGCGATGCCGCCATCCACAGCGCGCTGACGGTGCATTGGTCGGGCACCAATCCCTCTCGGCGCCCCCGCCGGGCGGTGTCGTTCTTCTATTGGGGTGCCCGCAGCCATGCTGCCTTTGCGGCGAGGGTGGCGCGCAAGAAGGGGCCGTGAGGGGCGTCCAGCGCGAGTAGCGCTTGCCGAGAGCGCAGACATGCACCCCTCCCGGCAATGGAAGCCCAACGAGCCTTCAACTTGCACGCCTGCCCCCCTCCTTCGGAGGGATTGGTTCGCCGGGGAAACCGTCGCATTTTCGGCGCAAACGCGGTTTGATGGTTGGTTTCGCCGCCGGAGTCCTTTCCATGCATCCAGTTCGAGCAGCCGTGCCTCGTCTCGCCAGCCTCGTTGCCGTCGTCTTCTGTGTAACGGCACTTGCCGATGTGTCGCCTGCGCGTCTGGCCCGGCTCGATGGGTTCCTCGAGGGCTACGCCGACGAAATGCGCTTCGCCGGGGCGGTGTTGCAGGTGACCCACGACGGGGACACGGTCTATCACCGGGCGGTCGGCTTTCGGGACATGGAAGCTGGTGCCGCGATGCAGCCGGACTCGATCTTCCGGATCGCGTCGATGTCCAAGGCCGTCGTCAGCGCCGCGGTGCTGATGCTGCAAGAACAGGGCGCCTTGGTCATCACCCAACCGTTGGCGGACTTCCTGCCAGAGTACGCCGCCACCAAGGTTGCCGTGGCGGGCGAGGATGGCTACGAAGTGGTGGATGCCGCCCGTCCCATCACCATTCGAGACCTCCTCACCCACACCGCCGGGATTGGCTACGGCTACGGCGCCGCGGCTGAGGAGTGGCAAGCCGCCGGCATTCAGCATTGGTACTTCGGCCACCGGGACGAACCCATCCGCGAGACCGTGCGCCGCATGGCGGCATTGCCGATGGACGCACAGCCGGGCGAACGGTTCGTGTACGGCTACAACACGGACATCCTTGGTGCGGTCGTGGAGGCGGCAAGCGGCCAACCCCTTGATGCCTTCCTGGCGGCTGAGATGTTCGAGCCGCTCGGCATGGTGGACACCTCGTTCTACCTGCCGGCCGAGAAGACGGAGCGTCTCGCGCTAGTGTATGCGCTGAATGACGAGGGCGCAGTTGAGGTAGCTGCCGACGACACACCCTCCCACGGCCAAGGCCACTATGTCGAAGGCCCGCGAGCGAGCTTTTCCGGCGGCGCGGGATTGCTCTCCACCAGCGCCGATTACACCCGCTTCCTCGAGGCGATGCGCCGAGGTGGTGAACCGATCCTCGGGCGCAAGTCGGTGGAACTCATGACGGTGAATCACCTTGGCGCGCTGCCGAATCTTGCGCCCGGAACCGGCTTTGGCCTCGGCTTCGCGGTGCGGGTCGATCCTGCCGGTGCGGGGCAGCTTGGTTCCGTTGGCGAGTTCTCCTGGGGCGGTGCCTACCACACCCAGTATTGGGTCGATCCGGCGGAGGAGCTGACGGTGGTGTACATGACGCAGACCCTTCCAGCTACGGGCCTCGACGACTTTGCCAAGATTCGCGCGCTCATCTATCAGGCCGTGGAGTAGGCTGGTGGCTTGCGGTAGTGGTGGTTCTGTGAAGGCAGGTCAATCGATGCGGCTAGGCACCGTGCGGCTGCGACCGGATGGTCACCACATCGTGGCGTTCGAGCGTCCGGTGCGCCACTCGGTGGAACGCGTGTGGTCTGCCATCACCGCGCCAGAGGAACGCGCCGTGTGGGCGCCCGGCATCCGCTTCGATCCTGCACCGGACGCACGCTTCGACATCTGGTTCGGCGACGAGTGCGAAGGCCCGTCGCACGTGTCGGGTCACCTATCGAACTACCACCCGCCTCGCAGCATCGCCCTCGGCTCGATTTCCATCGAACTGGCGCGCCCTGACGGGCGCGTTGGCAGTTCGCTTGCGCGAACTGCTGACCTTCGAGTCCCGGTGGGGTGCGTGATCCGCTTCTCGGACGTGCTCTGGTTCGACAACAAGCGCACGAAGGTCGATTTCGCCAACGCCGTGCTGGCCGGATGGCACCGCTTTCTGGACACGCTGGAAATCTGGCTGAACGAAGGCCGGCCGGCGCAGGACCTGCCGGAACCGGATTACGCGAAGGCTGCCGTTGAAGGGCGCGACTCTTTAGGGAGCCTCTGAGGAAGACCGGACCGGGGGCCTGTGGGCCTTCGATCGCTTGCGTTACCATCCTCGGCCAGCAAGAAGACTCGGGGACATCCAAATGTCGCAATTCTCGGCAAAGGCAACCAAAAAACGTTACATGGAGGAACTCGATCCGTTCGAGTTCATCGGCGTGATCGAGGAAGGCGGGCGCAAGTTCAACGAGGAGTGCGACCGGCTCGGCATCTCTCGGGTGATTGTGCTCGACGGGAAGACCGTCCTCTACCATCCTGATGGGTCGCACACGCCGCTGCCGGAGCCCTACGACCGCGAGGCGGTGATGGCTATTCTCAGCCAATACAAGGTGTCCTTCGATGGCCTCCGCTACCGCTGATCGGCCACCCTTCACCGTCTTCGCGGGACCGAATGGGTCCGGCAAGTCCACCGCCTACCAGCGCTTTCTTGCGGCCGGCTACGACGCCGGCGAATACCTGAATCCGGACGACATCGCCAAGGAACTCGGCGCGGCTTCGGATGCGCCAACCGTCATCGACCTGCGCGCCGGTCGGGAAGTGATCCGGCGCAGCCGCGAACTGATGCACGCTCGGCGTCCCTTCGTGCGCGAAACGACCTTGTCGAGCCGGGAGATACTGCGCAGCGTGTCCGCTGCAGCGGATGCCGGCTACCGCGTCGTCATGGTGTTCGTCGCCATTGGCTCAACAGCAGCAACCAAGACACGAGTCGTCCAACGGGTCATTTGCGGCGGCCACGACATACCGGAGGACGCCCAAGACCGTCGCTTCGCTCGCTCCTTCGACAACGCGCCCAAGGTGGCGCGGATCGCCCATGCTGCGTACTTCCTGGACAACTCCGGGTCGCAGCATCGACTGGTCGCGGCGGTGCAGCGAGGGACCGTCACCTTCCTGGATGCACAACAGGCCGAGTGGGTTGCGCAAGCAACCTCAGGGCTACCCCAGGCCGCCTCTCTGCTTTCCCGTGCAGGTGCGCTGACGCAGCTCCGCGAGGCAGAGCGATTGGACACGTCGCTTGAGGTTCGGGATGAGCGAGTTCCCTATCGCGCCCGAGCAGCCTCAGCCGACGTTTCCTAGCGGTCACGAGACCAACTCGTAGGGCGGGTCTTTTCCCGCCCGCGTTGAAGTGAGGGTCTCGGAGGGCTGGAAGCTACGAACTGCGTTCTACGGCGCGAGCTCCGAGCACCAAAGCCCGTCAGCTGAGCCGCAAGGGCAAAGAGCGGAGCCGGCGCCCCGTGGCCGCAAACACCGCGTTTGCCACCGCTGGCGCAATCGGCGGCAGGCCCGGCTCGCCAACGCCGGTAGGTTCCCCGTCGCTGTCGATCAGCACCACCTCCACCGACGGCGCTTCGTTCATGCGCAGGATGGGGTAGTCGTGGAAGTTGCTCTCGCGAATGGCGCCGTCGACAAGCTCCAGATTGCCGTGCAAGGCTGCCGTCAGGCCGTACATGACCGATCCTTCCATCTGCGCCTTGACGATGTCCGGGTTGATGGCGATGCCGCAGTCGAGCACGCACAGCACACGGTGGACGCGGATTTCGTTGCCCTCCACGGACACTTCCGCCACCTCGGCCACGTCGGTGCTGAAGGAATGGTGCGCCGCAAAGCCGAGATGGCGTCCGGGCGCGGGTTGCATCGCCGCCATGCGCTCGCCGGCAATCCGGATCACCCGGTTCAGCCTCGGGTTGTTCTGGGTGTGTCGCAGCCGAAAGGCCACGGGGTCCTGCCCGCTCTTGGCCGCCAACTCGTCGATCATCGACTCCTTGGCAAACGCCGTGTAGGAATGCCCCACCGAACGCCAGAAGGTGAGCGGCAGGCCGTGGTCGCGGGTGACGTGGCGCACATCGACGTGGCCGGCCTCGTAGTCCTCGAACAGTCCTTCGACGCTTGAGCCATCCACCACCCAGCCGCCGAAGGCGTGGTCGGCGAGGCCCACGGCGAGGCCAATCACGCTGTCGCCGATCGCCGTTGGAAGGAGCCCGGGCATGGCATTGGCGATGGTATCGGGGGTGATGTTGCCGCCGACCCGCTTGGCCTGCCATGCCAGCATGTTGCCCTCGCCATCGAGCCCCGCCTTGATGCGCATGAGCGAGGCGGGACGGAAAAGGCCATGCCGGATGTCGTCTTCGCGGGTCCACAACAGGTGGATCGGCTTGCCGGTCGCAGCGGCAACCTGGGTCGCTTCAACCACGTGCGTGAGGGTGCCCCTGCGACCGAAGGCGCCGCCGAGCCAGGTGTTGTGGGCACGCACCTTGTCCTTGTCGAGGCCGGCGTAGCGCGCCACCAGACCTTGGGCAGCGCCGATGCCTTGCGTGCCCGACCAGACGTCGGCTTCATCGCCCTCGATGCGAACGACGGCATTCATGGGTTCCATGGGTGCATGGGCGAGGTATGGAGCCCAATACTCGCCTTCCACCACGGTTTCGGCCTCGCCCATCGCGGCCTCGATGTCCTCGGCTTCCTCGGCCACGAGCCCTTCCTCGGTTTCCATCGCGGTGCGATAGTCGGCCTGGATGTCGGCGGTGCTGAGGCCGGCGAGTTCCGGAAGGTCCCAATGGACTTCGAGCGCGTCGGCAGCCTTGCGCGCCTGCCAAAACTCCTTCGCCACGACAGCAACGCCGCTCGCGATCTCCACCACATCGGTGACGCCTGGCGCGGACAGTGCGGCGGCCTTGTCGAGGTCCCGCAGCGTGCCGCCAACAACCGGGCAGCGCTTGACCACGGCGTGGTGCATGTCGGGAATGTCGATGTCGATTCCGTAGGTGGCCGTGCCAGTGGCCTTGGCCATCCCATCGACGCGCGGGAAGTCCTTGCCGATGTATTTGAAGGCACTTGCCGGCTTGAGCGGCGGCGGCGCTTCGGGGATTTCCAGTGCGGCAGCGGCGGTGGCGAAGTCGCCGTAGGGGCGCCGGATGCCATCGGCCAGCACATGCCCGTCGTCGGTGGCGATTGCGCCGACCGGCAGGCCGAGTTCCCGAGACGCCGCCTGCAGCAGCAATTCGCGGCACTGGGCGCCCAACTCGCGCAGTGGCAAGTAGTGGCCTCGCACGGATGTGCTCCCGCCGGTGATCTGCACGTCGAAAATGGGATTGGCGTATTCCTCGTGCGGGCCGGCGAAGACGATGTCCATGTTCCAGGGCGCCACGTCGAGCTCTTCGCCGATGATGGTGGCTAGCCCCGTGGTCACCCCTTGGCCCATCTCGTCGCGCGGGCAAAAGAAACGCACCACGTTGTCCGGTGTGACTTCCAGGAAGGCGTTGGGAACGAACGAGCCTGCCTCTGGCGTGACCGGCGGCCGGCTCGCGCCACAGCCAGCAAGGCTCACGCCGATAACCAGCCCGCCACCGGCGAGCCCCGTGGTAGTGAGGAATTCGCGCCGCGAGAGGTTCACGCCGCTCATGTCGTGACCTCCTCGGCGAGTTCGCTGCCCGCAGCGTCGCTGGCAACCGCCAGGATCGCCTTCTTGATGCGCGGGTAGCAGCCGCAGCGGCAGATGTTGCCGGCCATGCCCTGCTCCACTTCCTGCTCGCTGGGGTTCGGGTTGTGGGCGAGGAGGGCGGCCGCGGACATGATCTGCCCCGGTTGGCAATAGCCGCACTGGAGCACGCTCTGCTGGTGCCAGGCCGTTTGCAGCGGATGCGGGCTTGCCGGCGTGCCGAGCCCCTCGATGGTCGTGACGCTCTCGCCGTGCACGGCGGCCAGCGGCGTGATGCAACTGCGCACCGCTTCCCCGTCCACATGCATGGTGCAGGCGCCGCATTGCCCCATCCCGCAACCATACTTCGAGCCCTTGAGCTTGAAGGTGTCGCGGACGATCCAAAGCAAGGGCGTATCCGGCGCCGCATCGGTGCGAACGCGCTCGCCGTTCAACGTGAACTCGATCATGCAAAGGCCTCCTCAAGGGGTCGCCGCATTGTACCTACGGGTGTCCGGAGGGGCCGCGAAGTCCGGGATCGCAAACGGCCCCGCATGCGTGCAGTTTCACCTCGATTTTCGGGGCCGCGGAGACATGATGTCCGGCGCGCCCGCCCGTGATGTGGTCCTTCCCGCACTGTAGGCTCATGCGAACACAGGGGCCGCAAAATCGGAGGCAAGTGTTGACCAGCTACCACCCACACCACGTTCATCTGATGAGCCACGACGCCATGGCTGCCGGGGCTTACTACCAGCGCATGTTCGGCGCCGAACTCGAGCCGTCCAAGGGCGCCAACGGACTGCCCCGGGCAAACCTGACGCTTGGCGGTCAGGTCATCCTGATCTCCACCGTGACCAAGGAGGTGTCACGCACCGCAGCCGGGCCACACAGTTGCCTCGGCCTTGATCACATCGGCCTCGGCGTCGACGACCTGCCGGCCGCGATCGCAGAGCTCGAGGCCAAGGGCGCCGAGTTCCTGATGAAACCCAGGGACGGCCGGGGACTCATCGCCTTTGTCATGGGTCCCGACCGCGTCAGCATCGAACTGGTGCAGCGGCCCAAGTCGGCTTGACCCCCTAGCTACGGGGAATAGCTAGCGGATGGCGTGCCGAGAGTCCCTGCGGAACCGGGTCGTTACCGTCGCGGCACAGCTTGGCCAGGTGGATGCGTAGCAGGTCGCCGGAGTACGCGACTAACTCGAACGCCTCGGAGCGCTTTTGCCGCCCCGGTGGCAGCGCGAGTCCCAAGCCCGCCGAGGCCACTCGCGCGAAACGACTTGGTTGATCTATTGGCGGAGAGGGAGGGATTCGAACCCTCGATAGGGGTTACCTATACACACTTTCCAGGCGTGCTCCTTCAGCCGCTCGGACACCTCTCCGATGGGTGGCGACCCGCCCAGCCACACTCCGGCACCCGATTCCGCTGCTACCGTTGCTCCCTTCCGGGCCTGGCGGGGTTCACAGTTTGTCGTCGCGAAGGGACCGGTTGGGCCACCATCGATGCCCCTCGTGGGCAGAACCCAAGCTTACGGCGTTTGACCGCGAAAATGAACCACGCGAAGCCGTCGACGCATCCTCCCGTTCGCACAAGGTACCCCGTCGTCACCGACAACGAGCGAGGGGCTAGCGCCCTACGCTGAGACGATGCTCCCTAGCCGCCTTTTGCTGCGATGTTCCAGGGCGTATAGTTTCCAGCACTGGATGAACTGCCACGGTTGGAGGGTCCGCTGAACGTCGCCGCCGAAACTGCCGACTCCCCGCTTCCAACCCTCACGGTCGGCAATGCTCGGCTCTTCGCTGCGGATTGCTTTGAATGGCTTGTGGCGCAACCGCCGCAGAGCATTCATGCGGTGGTTACCGATCCGCCGTATGGGTTGGTCGAGTATTCGCCCTTGGAGCAGCGCAAGCTGCGCGCTGGTCGCGGTGGCGTTTGGCGTTTGCCGCCGTCCTTCGATGGCTGTCGGCGCTCGCCGCTGCCGCGCTTCACGACGCTGACGCCTGCGGATCTCAAGGTGATGGAGGAGTTCTTCGAGGCCTGGGGGAGTGAACTCCAGCGCGTGTTGGTGCCGGGCGCGCATGTGATGGTGGCCTCCAATCCGCTGCTTGCGTTCCGAGTGTCGGCAAGCCTGGTTCGGGCCGGCTTCGAGCCACGAGGGGAAATCGTCCGGTTGGTCACGACGATGCGGGGCGGCGATCGACCCAAGAATGCCCACGTGGAGTTCGCCGACGTTTCGGTTATGCCGCGTTCGCGGTGGGAGCCTTGGGTTCTTGTGCGCAAGCCGTTCTCTGGACGGGTTCAAGACAACCTGCGGCGCTGGGGTACGGGGGGCCTGCGCCGCGTGTCAAAGGAAAAGCCGTTCGCCGACGTGATCGAGTCCGCGCCTACGAGACCCGCCGAACGCGATCTTGCGCCTCACCCTTCACTCAAGCCGCAAGCGTTGCTGCGCCAACTGGTGCGTGCGTCGTTGCCGTTGGGGGAGGGCACCGTGCTAGACCCGTTCGCAGGCTCGGGTTCCACCTTGGCGGCGGCGGAGGCAGTTGGGTATGCCAGCATCGGCGTGGAGAGCGACCCGCACTACGTCGAAGTCGCCAGAACGGCAATCTCCAAGCTCATTGCGCTTTGACGCGCGGCCTACGCCCTTCTCAAGCTCGATACACCCAGTTCTGGCGCAGCTTCGCGATTCCGTCGCGGTCCAAAGTTGCCGTGCGGGTGCCTAGTTCGCTCCTTGCGTTCCGTCGGAAGTCGTCCACGGTGACGTGGCCGAGATAGACCTCCGAGAAAACGGTGGGAGCACGTGCCACCGCGGGCTGAGTCTCTTGGTCGATTCTATAAACGAAAACGCACATCCACTGCTCCCGCGCTCCGTGTGTGTCCACCGCACCGCCCGCCTTCCTCGTGGTCTTCACCTCGACGCCGTGTTCGCCGGATTGCACAGCATCGCTGGGATACCGGCCGCCAACAATGAGGTCCGGATGTCCGTTGTGGTAGCGGTTTTCGACGAGCACGCGCGAGTGTTGCGCAAGGCTTGCGGTGAGAAGGTCCGAGATCAAGCCGGACATCGCGGCCGGCCGCAGCATGTCGTCGAAGCGCTTTAGCCCTTTCTTGATCAGCGACGTGTTGACGTCGTGGAGGAAGTCGTAGACATCTTGCATCGCGGAGGAGAAATCCCGAATGCGCAGTTCGTAGGGCAGGGCCAGCTTCTCGTTGAACCGCCCCGGGTCTGGTTCGGCTCGCGCGAGGTCTGTCACCGTTGCGCCCAGCCGCCGGAGAAGGGGAAGGCTTGGCCGACCAGGAAGCCGCATTCGTCGCTGGCAAGAAAGAGGGCGAACATGGCGTCTTCGCGAGGCGTGCCCAGGCGGCCGGCGGGGACCTGGCGCCTGAGCGAAGCCACGAAAGATGCCTTTTGCATGAGTTCGGGTGGGTAGTAGTCGGGGTTTTCGACGTAGTTTTGGGCGATGAGGTTCACCTGCACGTTGTGGGGGGCGACCTCCACGCCGACCGCTTGCACGTATCCCACTTGCGCCGCCCGCGCGGCGGAGTAGGCGGCCACGGTCTTGAGGCCGCGCAGGGCCGTGGCGCTGCCGTAGACGACGATCTTGCCGGCGCGGCGTTCGATCATCTGCGGCAGGACGGCTTGGGTGAGCCAATGCAGTGGGTGCACCATCATGTCGAAGGGCGTGCGCCAGTTGTCGTCGGCAAGCTCTGTCACCGGTGTGCCGCCGAAGTTGGGCGAGGCGAGGTTCGCGACCAGAACATCGACGCGGCCGCTTTCGGCGATGAGTTGCCGACAGGCGTCGGGCGTGTCTAGGGCGCGGCTGTCGGCGACTACATGCGCGCCTTCCTCGCGAAACACCTCCATGGTGATGGGCCCCATGAAATCGTCCGCTTGCGTCACCACCACGCGCTTGTCTTGCAGTCGTCCTGACACGTCATTGCTCCTGGTTTGATCGGGTGGCCGCGAAGCGAAAGAGCTCGCCTTGGCCTGTTTCCGTATGTCCGTGCATGCGATCGCCGTCGACGACGGCGGTCATCAATATGGGGAAGGGGACCAGAAAGCGCAGGAACAGGGCTCGACCGCGCACTGCGACGGTTTCGGCCTGCGGCGAGGCGAGTTGCGATTGGGCGGTGGCCACGAGGCGGTCGCCGTCCCTCGCAAGCGTGATGACGCGGGCTGCGGCCGGGTCGGTGGCTATTTCGCCTTCCACGCGGCGGGTGGATACCTCCCATCGGACGCCCGCCATGACGTCCACATCCCAGCGTCCAACCACGTCGGCGTCCGGGCCGGAGGCGCTGCCAGGGTCCTGCAGCAGTGTGACCCAGGCAGACTCCGCCGGCATGTGCTGCAGCATGCCGCTGTACACGACGCCGTGCGGCGCCTGCAGCACGGTGGCGAGAATGGAAAAGTCCTGGTCGCATTCACGGGCTTGACGCAGGAGACGCCGGAAGCTGCGGATGTACTCCTCCGTGAGTCCTTTGCGGTTCGGCGTGCCGAAAAATAACGACTTGCCGCCGTTGACGATCCCGAACTGCTCGTCCCTGAGCATCTCGTAGCGCTCCACGAGCAGCCGCGGGAAAAACTCGTAGTCGCCGGCCGCATGTGTCAGCCAGCGGCGTTCCATCTCCTCGTCCGGGGCACTCCCTTCGCTCGCGAGCATGGCGCCCAAGAGATTGCCGGTTTGGCGCCGGACGTTGTCGGCGATCAGGAAGAACGCCTGCTGGCGGGCGGTTAGGGCGGCTTCCTCCATCGCTCGCGCCTGCTGCTCGGAGAGCAGGTTCGAGCGTTCCATCTCGTCTCGGTTGCGGGCGATTTCCTCCTGCTGGAGGAAGAGGCCGAGGACCAGCCAGAGGAAGGCCACTGGCGCGAAGAACCCTTCCAGGAAGCCGCCGATGGTGTCTGCGTCGTGGCTGAAGAACCCCCAGCCACCGGCGCTGGCGATGTAGACGACTCCGCCCAGGATCCACAGCGCCGTGAGCAGCACGCCGCCCCAAATGCGTGGGTCCCAGTCCGGCAACAGGCGTTTTTGCGGTTCGGAGTCGCGGCTCACGTTGCGTCTTTGTCAGGCTCTTGCGGCGGCCCCTATGCTACATTCGCTCGCCTTCGCCAAGGCGATCAAACAAGGGGAGTAGCGCATGAGTGGGTTCGACAGCATTGAATACGAGGTGGAGGACGGTCGCGCCCGCATCACCCTGAACCGGCCGGAAAAGCTCAACGCGCTCTCGCTCAAGCTGCAATCGGAACTGAACGAGGCGCTGTGGGAGGCGGACAACAACATCGACGTGCATTGCGTCATCCTGCGCGGCGCCGGGCGAGCCTTCTCGGCCGGCTACGACCTCACCGGAGCCGACGGCAACATTCCCGTCTCCCGCGTGCAGTCGCAGGAGAACAACTACCGCGGTGGCCGCAGCATCGATGACGACGCCTGGCAACTCGAACGGGCGCAGCGCTACCGCATGGCGCTGTTCGACATGCACAAGCCCACCATCGCCCAGGTGCATGGCTACTGCCTCGCCGGCGGCACCGATGTGGCGCTGCTGACGGACATGATCATCTGCGCCGACGATGCCCTGTTCGGCTTTCCGCCAGCCCGTGACCTCGGCGCCTTGCCGAACAACATGTGGCTCTACAACGTCGGTCCGCAATGGGCCAAGCGCCTCATGCTCACAGGCGACATGATCTCGGGCGCAGAAGCACAGCAGATCGGCCTCGTGCTGAAGGCGGTGCCGAAGGAACACCTCGAAGCCGAGGTGGAGCAGCTCGCCGACCGCCTTTGCCTCATCGATCCAGACCTCCTCTCCACCAACAAGCGCATCATCAACATGGGCCTTGAACTCATGGGTGCCCGCACCCTGCAGCGCATGGCCGCCGAAAACGACGTGCGTGGCCACAATGCCAAGGCTGCCGACGGCTTCCGCCAAGCCGTGGCGGAGAAGGGCCTTCGCGACGCCCTGCGGGAGCGCGACGGCAAGTTCGGCGACGGGCGCGTACGCGTAAACGGGCCGGAGATCCGGGACGAGAAGGGGCGGTTGGTGTAGGTCGTTACGGGCGATGCATGCGACACCTTGGTCTGGCGCTCTATGGAGGGCCAACGGTGTCGCCTAAGTACCCAGTTGCCATAGCCACGATCGCCAGCACCACGAACGGAATGATTGCCACGGCGATGGCTTGGACCATGTGCGCCTGGTACCACCGTTGGTAGCCGATCGCCACCAATCCCATGATCCAGAAATCGGTGAGGCTGTAGGTGCTTGGGATGCCGGCCAAGATGGTTTCGTCCACGCCGAGTGTGTAGAGGTTCAAGGGAGAGGTGTTGAGCAGCAGATCTTCGAGGTTTTCCGGGCCTTGCGCTGTAAAGGGCATTGCGATGATCGCGGCGATGGAGTGAATGAGCCCGGGAAGAGAGGCCCAGCAGGCGAGGCTCATTGAAGAGCGGAGATTGGAGCCATCCTTGATGAGCTTGCCGACTGTCCAAAGGCAGATGCCAAACGCGAGCAGCGTCAGCAGGACGGTCGCGGTGGTGAACGCGGGCATTAGGGCGAGCACCACATTGAGCATTGTGACGAGCGTGTCCTTCGCCTGAAACTCAGGTACGTCCGTACCGATTGCGTCAACAGCGCCTTGTACATCGAACGAAACGGCGAAGGAGACACCAACGGCGAAGGCAGCACCTGCGAGCAGCAGCGTGGGCAGCCGCAATGGGTGGTCTGGACGGATGGCGTCGAAGGCTCGCCGTGGCGCGACGAATATCTCGAAGAAGGTGTGCACGGGTCCCCGAGTGACCGGCAGCGAAGTGTCGGTGGCCGCATGATGCCAGAGAGATCGGCCTGATTGGCTCAAGGGCGATGAATCCAGGTCGCCGGTTTGCCGGCGGGTTAGTATTGACGGTGCCGGGCGAGCTTGTCCGGGCGGAATCAAGCGAACGCGATGAGGGAGAGGGCGATGTACGAGGAGATTCTCTACGAGGTGGATGACTCGGTAGCGGTCATCACCATGAACCGGCCGGAGACGCTGAATGCGTTGACGGATCGGACGCAGGCGGAGATTCGCCATGCGCTTGATCAGTCGGAGCGGGACGAGGACGTAATCGGGTCGGTGATCACCGGGGCAGGGCGGGGGTTCTGTTCTGGCGTGGACATGAACGCGCTCGGGAAGATGAGCGAGGCTGGAAAGCGACTCGGGGAGAGCTATTCCAATCTGGCGGCCGACCCTGGAAATCCGGACGAAGACCCGAACTTCGAGGTGGGGGCGACGTATTTTCTGGGCTTGCGCAAGCCGCTGATCGCTGCCATCAACGGCGCGTGTGCGGGGCTCGGCTTCAGCTATGCGGTGTTCTGCGACCTTCGCTTTGTGGACCGCAATGCGCGCTTCGCCACGGCGTTTTCGCAGCGTGGGCTAATCGCCGAGCACGGGACGAGTTGGATCCTGCCGAGGCTGATCGGCCCGGCCAACGCCCTCGACATCCTGTGGACAGGGCGCAAGTTCGATGGCGAGGAGGCGGGGCGCATTGGCCTTGCGAATCGCGTGTGCGAGCCGGGGGAGTGCGTCAACGACGCGGTGGCGTACCTGAAGGAAATCGCGGCGACGGCGGCGCCGAACTCGCTGATGATGATGAAAAAGCAGATCTACCGCCACCTGAACGCGGAACTGCGCGGGGCGATGGATGAATCCAACGTCTGGATGGACGAGAGCCTGGCGCGGGGGGATTTCAAGGAGGGCGTGGCTTCGTTTGTGGAGCGACGGCCGCCTACCTTCTCGCGGGTGGAAGTGAAGTAACGGGCGGGCACGAAGCGTCTCGATGGAACGGCCTATAGGGAAGCCAGCACGGCGCGTTGAAGCTCCTTGATAGCAGCGATCCACTCCTGCAACTGCTCGTTGTCGAGGCTGTGGAAGAAGAACCGGCCACTGTCGTCCTTGACGACGTATCTGGTTTGCTCGCCTGCCTTCACCTCCCCTCCCCATGAGTGGGCGAGGCGCTGCTTGTAGCGCTCGAAGCATGCTTCGACATCCGGGTCGTTGCGATGTCTAGCAAGGTTGGTCCAGACCTCGCCGTCTCCCATGACGTAACCGAGGTTCAGGTCGCCCGCCGCGCACTTCCACTTGAGGCACCAAACCCCCTCGATCCGCACACCGATTTTCTTGAGTTCACGTCGGAATCGTTCGACGTCCTTCGGCAGTTCCATAGCGGACATCCTCGTTTCTGATGTTGATTGCGGCGAGGCAACGGCGGACCGGCGCGAAGCCCAATCCATCGTATCATCGCGCCCCCTATGGAAGTCCTCCAACTCCTCATCAGCGGCGTGTCGCAAGGCTGTGTCTATGGCCTGATTGCGCTCGGCTTTGTGCTGATCTACAAGGCCACCGAGATGGTCAATTTCGCGCAGGGCGACATCATGATGCTCGGCGCGTTTGTGGCCTTCAGCTTGGGCAACCTTGCTGGGTTGCCGTTCGTGGCGGTGTTCGTGCTGGCGCTCGTCATCATGGGGGCGCTGGGGATGGCGCTCGAGCGCGGGCTCTTGCGTCCCATGATCGGCGAGCCGCCGTTTGCGGTGCTGATGCTCACCATTGGGCTCGGCTTCGTCATCCGCGCCATTGCCGGGGCCATCTGGGGCAACCAGCCGCGGGCGCTCGACTCACCCTTCGCGGGGCAGATCGTGGAGCTCGGTGGCCTCATCATCGGCTACGAGAACATCGCCATCGTTGTTGGCACGGCGCTCCTGTGCGCGCTCCTGTTCCTGTTCTTCCGTTTCACCCGCATCGGCATCGCCATGCAGGCGGCGTCGCAGAACCAGCTTGCGGCGTTTTACCTCGGCATTCCGGTGAAGCGGGTGTTTTCGCTGGTTTGGGGGATCTCGGCGGCCATCGCCGCCGCCGCCGGGATTCTCGTGGCGCCGGTGTCGTTGATCGACCCGCTCATGGGGCTGGTGGGAATCAAGGCA
>VXSY01000038.1:23423-48723 GCA_009837725.1 Gammaproteobacteria bacterium
GGCTTCGGCAGCCTGCCCGGAGCCATCGTCGGCGGACTCATCATCGGCATCGCAGAGCAGTTCGTGGGGCTGTATCTGCCGGCGGGGCTTTCCGAGGTGAGCGCTTTCGTCATCCTGCTCGTGATGTTGTTCCTGCGCCCGGAAGGCATCTTTGCGACGTTGCAGCAGAAGAAGGTGTGACGGGCCGTGCGCTTCGTTCTCAAGACGAACTACGGCCAGGACGTGAACCTGTTCCTGCACGGTGGGCAGCGATTCTGGTATGGACTGCTCGCGGTCGTGGCGCTGGCCGCGCCGCTTGGGCTCGACACGTTCTATCTCGGCGAGTTCGCGCTCGTGTACATCTGGGCCATCGCCGGGGTTGGGCTCATGCTGCTGGTGGGATACACGGGGCTCGTGAGCCTGGGCCACGCCGCGTTTCTCGCCATCGGCGCCTACAGTCACGCGGTGCTGCTGGAACAGGGCGTGCCGTTCTTTGTCTCGGTGCCGTTGGCGACGGCGTTCTGCGCGGTGGTGGGGTACATCGTCGGGTTGCCGGCGCTGCGCATGACCGGCATCTACCTTGCCGTCGCAACCCTCGCGTTCGAGCGCATTGCGGCCTGGGTGATCGAGCATTGGGAGTCGGTCACCGGCGGGCACTTCGGCATGAGGGTGCCCGAGGCGCAGGTGTTCGGCTTGGCGCTCGACACGCCTGTCACCTTCTACTACTTGTGCCTCGTGGTGCTCGCGCTTTGCCTGCTCAGCGCCATGAACCTCCTGCGCTCGCCCACGGGACGTGCCTTCATCGCCGTGCGGGATTCGGAGATATCCGCCCAGAGCATGGGCATCGACCTCGCCCGCACCAAGTGCTCGGCCTTTGCCATCTCCGCCGGTTTCACGGGCCTCGCCGGCAGCCTGTTCGCCCACAAGATCGGCTATCTCGCGCCGGACGCCTTCACCGTGCAGACCTCCATCCAATTGCTGCTGATGGTGGTTGTAGGAGGGCTGGGGTCCCTGCACGGCGTCATCTACGGCGCGATCTTCCTGGGGCTGCTGCCGCAGGTGATCGCCTTTGGGCGCGACGTGCTGCCTTCGGCAATTGGGGAGATTCCGGGCCTCGAACCCGGGCTGTTTGGGCTCATCCTCGTCTTGTTCCTCATCTTCGAGCCCCTTGGCATCTACGGGCGCTGGGTGAAGATTCGGCTCTGGTTCGACGAGTTCCCGCTCTACCGCAAGTCCACCTACAAGCGCCAGCGCAGCTATCTGCGGACGGAACGGGTGCGCTAGATGAACGCTTTGGTGGCAACGCACCTTGCGGCGAGCGGCCTGGGGGGGAGGGCATCTTGCCCTCCCACGCGCCCGAAGGGCGCGCACGCTGCAAGGAATGACGCGCCTTCGGCGCGTTGGGAGGGCAAGATGCCCTCCCCCCCAGGCTCGGCGTCACCATGAGTTTGTTGACAGCCGAGAATCTCTCGCTCAGCTTCGGTGGCGTTCATGCGGTGCGGGAGGTTTCGTTCGCCATCGAGCCAGGTGAGGTTTTCAGCATCATCGGCCCGAACGGCGCCGGCAAGACCACCATCTTCAATCTCGTCAGCCGCTTCTACGACGCCGACGCTGGCGCCATGCGCTTCGACGGCACCGACATCACTTCGGTGCCGACGCATCGCATCGCCGCACTTGGCATCGCTCGCACGTTCCAGAACACCGAGCTCTTTGAGCACGAGACGGTGCTGACGAACCTCCTCATCGGCCAGCATGTGCATCGTGAAACCTCGCTCGTGGCCGACTTCCTGTTCCTGCCTCGGGCGCGCAGGCAGGAGCTCGAGTTCCGCCGCAAGGTGGAGGACGTGATTGACCTTCTGGACCTGCAGCGCTATCGCGAGCAGCCCATCGGTGGCCTTCCCTACGGCGCCCGCAAGATGGTGGAGATCGCTCGGGCGCTGTGCCTGTCACCCAAGCTCCTGTTGCTCGACGAGCCGTCTTCTGGCCTCAACCCCGAGGAGACCGAAGACCTGTCGTTCTGGATCGAGGACATCGTGGCCGACCTCGGCATCACGGTGGCTATGGTGGAGCACGACATGAACCTCGTCGCCACCGTCTCCGACCGCGTGCTGGCAATGGCGGACGGGGTCGTGCTCGCCACCGGCAACGCGAGCGAAATCCAGCAGCATCCGGAAGTGCTGCGGGCCTATCTCGGCGACTGAGGGCAGGCAGACATGGCACTCCTGAACCTGCGCAACATCGAGACCTACTACGGTCCGGTGATGGCCATCCGAGGGGTTTCGCTGGAAGTCGAGGAGTCGTCCATCGTCACCATCCTCGGCGCCAACGGCGCTGGCAAGACGACCGTGCTCAAGACCATCAGCGGCGCCATGGAGCCGCAGAAGGGCAAGGTAACGTTTGACGACGAGGACATCACCAGCCGTGACCCCGACCGGATAGCCCGCCTCGGCATCGGCCACGTGCCGGAGGGGCGGGAGATCTTCCCCTTCCTCACGGTGGAGGAGAATCTCCGCATGGGCGCCTTTGCCCGCAAAGACCGCGGCGTGGCGGCGGACATCGATCTCGTCTATGGCTACTTCCCGGCACTCGCGGAGCGACGCAAACTTGCCGGCGGCTTCCTGTCGGGCGGCCAGCAGCAGATGCTCGCCATCGGCCGGGCGCTGATGGCACGGCCCAAGCTCATGCTGCTCGACGAGCCTTCGCTCGGGCTCTCGCCACGCTTGGTGGCCGAGATCGCCGGCATCGTCAAGCGCCTGAACGAAGAGCAGAAGGTGACGATGCTGCTGGTGGAGCAGAATGCGCGCATGGCACTGGACCTTGGCGACTACGGCTACGTCATGGAGGTGGGCCGCATCGTCATGGAAGACACCTGCGAGCGCCTGGCTGGCGCCACCGACATCAAGGAGTTCTATCTCGGCATGAAGGATCAGGGCGTGCGCGGGCGACGGCGCTGGAAGCAGAGGAAGACCTGGCGATGAATGTGGCGGCAACGGACGTCGCGATCGATGGCTGCACCACCGTGCCGCAACTCTTCCGCAAGCGCGTGCGGGAACTCGGCGACAAGGTGGCGCTCAGGGAGAAGGATTTCGGCGTCTGGAACGAATACACCTGGGCGGAGTACGGCGAGCAGGCGCGGCTGGCCGGGCTTGGCCTCAAGGCGCTGGGCCTCGAACGCGGCGACGTGTGCTCCATCGCCTCGGAAGTCAACAAGGAGTGGCTGTTCGCGGACCTGGGCGTCATCTGCGCCGGGGGCGTCAGCAACGGCGTCTATCCCACCGATTCGCCGACGCAGGTGGAATACCTCGTGGTCGACAGCGGCACCCGGTTCTACTTCGCCGAGGACGAAGAGCAGCTCGACAAGGTGCTCGAAGTGCGCGAGCGCTGTCCGACCCTCGAACGCATCGTCATCTTCGACATGGAGGGGCTGAGGGCCCTGGACGACCCCATGTGCATGTCGTTCGACGAGCTGCTCGAGCTCGGCCGGCAATACGGGGAGGCCAACCCCGACACGTGGGACGCGGAGATAGCAAGCGCCGCACCCGAAGACCTGATGATCCTCACCTACA
Source organism: Gammaproteobacteria bacterium (assembly GCA_009837725.1). Classification (GTDB taxonomy): domain Bacteria; phylum Pseudomonadota; class Gammaproteobacteria; order Pseudomonadales; family Azotimanducaceae; genus VXYL01. The sequence goes on from VXSY01000038.1 coordinate 26,969, forward strand.
CCTCCGGCACCACCGGCCCGCCGAAGGGCGCGATGATTTCCGGACGCAATATGGTCTTCATGATGGCGACGTTGCAGGATTGCTACGGCGTCGAGGACAACGACGAGCAACTCGGGTTCCTGCCCCTGGCGCACGTTGCGGGGCGGATGTTCTACACCTTCTCGCCCATCGAGGCCGGGTCGGTGGTGAACTTGGTGGAGAACCTCGAAACCATCAATCACGACCAGCAGGAAGTCTCCCCGACGATCCACTTTGCCGTGCCACGGGTGTGGGAGAAGCAGTTTTCGCTGGTGCAGATCAAGCTCAAGGAAGCGACCGCCTTGGGCCGTGCGGCCTATCGCCTCGCCATCGGGATCGGCGAGCGGCGGGCGAAGTATCTCAGGCGGGGCGATGCCGTGCCGCTTGCCGTGGCGGCGCTCTTCTTCCTCGCCTATCGGCTGGTGCTGCGCAACATTCGCCGTCTGCTCGGCATCGACCGGTGCCGCTGGCTCTCCACCGGCGCCGCACCCATCGCGCCGGATCTCATCGCCTGGTACTGGGCCTTGGGCACGCCCATGTACGAGGTCTATGGCCAGACCGAATGCGCCGGCATCGCCACCGCGAACCTGCCGGGAGAGTTCCGCATTGGCAGCGTCGGCAAGGCCGCTGAAGGCGTGGACGTTGCGCTGGCGGAGCAGGACGAGATCGTGATCCGCAGTCCCGGCGTCATCCTTGGCTACTGGAACAAGGCCGAAAAGACCGCCGAGACCTTTCGCCAAGGCTGGCTGCACACGGGCGACGTGGGGCGCATCGACGACGACGGCTACGTCTATGTCGTGGACCGCATGAAGGACATCATCATCACCGCCGGCGGCAAGAACATCACGCCGAGCGAGATCGAGAACCAGCTCAAGTTCTCGCCCTACATCACCGACGCGGTCGTGGTGGGGGATCGACGCCCCTACCTCACGTGCCTCGTGATGATCGACGACGAGAACGTCACCAAGTTCGCCCAGGACAACGACGTGCCGTTCACCAACTACACGAGCCTGTGCCATACCCGGGAGGTGGAGGACTTGATCTGGGGCGAAATCGAGACCGTCAACTTACGTTTCGCCCAGGTGGAGACCATCAAGCGGTTCCGCCTGATCGACCAGCTACTGGACCCGGAAGACGACGAACTCACCCCCACGCAGAAGCTCAAGCGCAAGGTGGTGAACGAGAAATACGCAGACCTCATCGAGGCGATGTATCGTGGTGGCTGACCAGCAGGCCTCGTTGGGATCGAACCGAGCGTCTTCCCGGAGGGAGGGCGTTTCGCCCTCCATCGCGCCGCAAGGCGTGTTGAACCGATCGAGAGACAAGGAGCGTTGCAGATGAAAAGATCGCTGGCGATGGGGCGACTGCTAGGTTTGGCGTTGCCCTTGGCCGTCGTCGGCTGCGGCGAGGCACCCACCGGGACGGACGAAGCGCCTGCGGCCGAAGCGCCGGTGGTGGACGGCGTGACCGACACCGAGGTCGTGTTCGGCACCCATACCGACCTTTCCGGCGCCATCGCCATCTGGGGCGTCGGCGTCCTCAACGGCGCCCGGATGCGCTTCGACGAGGTGAACGAGGCCGGCGGCGTGCATGGCCGCAGCGTCCGCTACATCGTCGAGGACACGCAGTATCAGGTGCCCCGCGCCATCTCCGCCGCCAACAAGCTCATCAACCGCGACAAGATATTCGCCATGCTGATGGCGGTGGGCACGCCCACCAACAACGCCGTGATGCAGACGCAGTTCCGCGCCGGCGTGCCCAACATCTTCCCCGGCACCGGCGCCCGCGCCATGGTGGAGCCGTTCGAGCGGCTGATGTTCTCGCAGCACGGCACCTACTACGACGAAATCCGTGCCGGCGTGAAGTACTTCATCGAGAACGAGGGCAAGACGACGCCGTGCGTGATGTACCTCAACAACGACTACGGCCTCGAGATCCTCGAAGGTGCCCAGGATCAGGCGGCTGAAATGGGCATTGAGATCGCCCAGACGGCGGCGCACAAGATCACCGACAGCGAGTTCACCGCCTCGGTGATTCGGCTGCGCAACGCCGGCTGCGACCTTGTGATGCTCGGCTCGGTACACCGCGACACCATTCTCATCCTCGAGGCGGCACGCAAGCTCGGTTACGAGGATGTGGCTTGGGTCGGCAACAACGCCGCGTACGGGCAGGTAATCGCAGATCAGGAGAGCGGCGCCGGGGAGGGCTACTACGCCTTCGTCCACATGGGCAAGATCTACGAGGACGACGAGACCTTGCCGGAGGAAGCGCGCGACTGGATGCGTCGCTATCGCGAGCGGTATGGCGAGGAGGCCGGGCTGCCGGCGATGGAAGGCTACCGGGGTGCGGACCTGGTGGTGGTTGCGCTGGAGCGCGCGGGGCGTGATCTCACCCGGGATGGATTCATCGAGGCGATGGAGTCGATCAACGACTACACCGACATCTTCGGCTACAGCGTCGTTTTCGGACCCAATGACCACAAGGGCGTGGACGAATCCGCCCTCTCCGTGGTGCGCGATGGCCGGTGGGTGACGCTGGACACGTCGATCCGGTATTGAGCAGGGTGATGCGGCGACTCGCGGCAGGACTCTTTGCAATGGCGCTGGCGGGCTCGACGGCAGCGGCGGAGTTTCCGCTCAAGGTATCCGCGGATGGGCGCTATCTGGTGGACGCCGCCGGAGCGCCGTTCCTGTTCGTGGGCGACACGCATTGGCCGCTCCTTTGGCATTACTCCTTCGACGAGGCACGGGAGATCATCGACGACCGCGCCGCCAAGGGCTTCACCGTCATGTTGCTGAGCGTGGGCGCGTTCAGCGACCGCCCGAACGCACAAGGACACCGTTCGTTTTCCGATCGAGCCAAGCTCACGCCAATCGAGGAGTATTTCACGCACGCGGACCGCGTGTTGGATCACATCGAGTCGCGCGGCATGGCCACCTATGCCGTGGCGCTCTGGTGGAATCAGTTCAACCGCCAGGCGACGGTGGAGGGCATCGGCGAGTACGGTCGCTGGCTCGGCGAGCGCTGGGCGGATCGAGCCAACGTGGTCTGGGTGATAGGCGGGGACACGCCGTATCGGGAATCCGATCTCGCAAGCTACCGCGCCCTTGCGAACGGCATCCGCGCCGGTGGCGGCAAGCAACTGATGAGCTGGCACCCACACGGCGGGGGCCCGATGCGCAGCGCCGGCCACTCCTCCTCCGAATATCTGCACGACGAACCGTGGCTCGACTTCAGCAGCGTGCAAGGCCACGCCGAGGGCGGACGCATGGCGGCACGCGTGCTCCAGGACTACAACCGAACCCCAGCGAAGCCCGTGCTGATGGTGGAGCCGTGGTACTACTGGACCGAACTCAAGGACCCCAGATTCGGCTTCCCGATCCACGCGCCGGAACTGCGCATCCGCCAGTCCATGTACCAAACACGCCTAGGCGGCGGCAGCATGGGCGAAGGCCACGGCGCTTGGCCCCTATGGTTCCACGACTCCAGCGAAGAGCAATGGCGGGCAGCCCTGCTGCAGAAATCGGCGACGCACATCGGCACGCACATGACGAACCTGTTGGGCCAGGTCGAGTGGTGGAAGCTCGAACCCGACACGGAGGGGCAGCTGCTCACCTCTGGCGCCGGAAACCCGAACGGCTGGGACCGTACCGTAGCCGCCGGTGCCTCAGACCGCTCCTTCGCCATGGTTTACGTCCCCAATCAAACGGAACTCGCCGTCGACGCCACATGGTTCCAAGGCCCAGTGCAGGCAACCTGGAATGACCCCACGAACGGCTCCATGCAACCAGCCCAAGCTACCAATGCCAACGGCGAACTCACCTTCACGTCCCCGAACGCCAACCACGAGGGCGACGGAGACTTCGTCCTCCTCCTCACCACGAGCGACTAACCCCTGCGGCTAAGGCCGGGTGCCGGTTGTTGGCGTCAGCCCAAGCTCGCCGGCGAGCGCTGTGAAGTTTGCCAGCACCGTATCCCATGTCGGGTGGCTGTTCGGCCAATCCGTCACCGGCAGCACCCCCATCCGCCGCATGTAGCTCTCGTAGTGTTCGCGCCAGTTGGGGCGGGCCAGTTCCTCCAGCACCGCGGCGACGGAGTTGTGAGTGGTCTCGCCCCTCAGCATGGCCTCGCGGGCGGTTTGGGGGTCTAGCGCTTCCAGCACGGGCGCGATGGCAGCGAGGTCGTGTACGTGGCGCACCAGATCCGGATAGGAGTCTGCGTTGCGAGGCAATCTTGTGGTGAGAGCCTGCCACTTGCCGCTCGCGATTTCGGCGGGACGGATAGACGCGAACATGCCGCCGCCGACCCCTGACCGAGGGACGGTCGGCATCATCAGCGGGATGTGCACCACCTCGAACTTCAACCCCGCAACGACCTCCTCGTCAGGCACGGAGCTTTGGTAGTTGTAGATCAACGCCTGCAACAGCGCATCCTTGCGAATCCGTCCCTTGCGCGTCGGTTGCAGGAAGGGCATTTCGGCGTGGATGTGTTCCTTGAACTCCTGGCCGATCTCCTTCAGCGCCTCGATCCGTTCCGTTTCGGGAAGCTGTCGCACCGATTCGTTTGGAATCAGGCGGATGTCCAAGTCTTCGGAGAATCGGGTGGTCAGTCGGTGATAGGCCACCAAGGCGGTGCCACCCTCAATGGCGAGCGTGGCCCTTCCACTGCGGAAGCGCTCCATCGCCACCAGTGCTCGGCGCACGATCAGGTCCTTCTCTGCTCGGGCCGGGGAGTGGCAGCGTTCGAACGTGTGGAAATGCGCGTCGATTTCGCTCCGCGCTGGGGGTTCTTGCATGGACTCCATCGCGCTTCCTTGTTGCCGGCTTGCCACCGGTCTTCCGTTCGGCGTCTCGAACATCGCCTGCACGCCACGCTTGCGGATGAGGCGGCGGCACGGCCGATCCAGACGCCACACCGCGCCTCCCGCCTTCTGGCTGTACCCCCGCACCGGCTCCCCCGGCAGGATGCGGTAACCCAGCTTCGGCATCACCTCAGGCACGATCTCGAACACCTTGGCAGCCCCGATGCCATAGATGCCCTGGCCAACCCGCGTTAGCTCGCCAGACTCGCAGAAGTGCCGCAACGCCCGATCGCAGGCGTGCGCCGGTGCATGGGACACCAGTTCGGAGCGAAGAATGGCCTTGCGGCCGGCTTCCCGGATCAGCCGTCCGACAGCCTCGCACGCGGCCTCGTACTGGGTTCCGACAGATGCCATTAGGCAACTCGCCGTAAGGTGTGTTGAACTAGGGCGCAATCTTACCGAGAGCGCCCCAATGAGCAACGACAACCGCCCGATGATCGCCGTCGTCGAGTTTGAAATCGAAACCGAGAACACCACCATGTCCGAGTGGCTCGATGAGTGGGAAAAGCGCGCCGAAGACGCCTACGATCACGAACCGGAAACGACCGCCTACGAAGCCGCCGTCCACGTCGAAGACGAAACCCGCGTGCTGGTGTACGAGCGCTACGAACGCGGCCTCGCAAGCCTGCAAATCCACATGGCACGCCCATCGCACAAGGTCATCGGCGAAGCGATGGGCGCCGGCCGCATGATCAAGAACCGCAGCCTCGTGAACATCGCCTTCGACGTGCCCGACTACGGCTGGTGGTCACGTCCCGACGTCGCCTCTCCCGCCACCTTGGCCGACCACTCCTTCATCCTCCTCGGCATGAAGTTCGCATCACCAGCCCACCGCGCCCAGTTCATCACCATGAGCGCCGAACACGCCCGCTACTGCGCGGAAGCCGAACCGGACACGCTGGTGTACTCCGGCGGCATCGTCGCCGACTTCCCCGACTCCGACCCCTGGGCCGAAGGCGACCTCCTCTTCGTAATGGCCTGCACAGACGCCGCCGCCGTAGAAAGGCACGCCACAGACCCAAACCACCTCGCCCTAGGCGAAAGACTGGGCAAGGAAGGCGTCGAAATCACGAAAGCGGAAGGCACCCAATACCGAACCACGGGCCGAGGCTTCCTCTGGCGGTAGCGGCACCCTCTGCTGCTACGCCTCGCTCCACGGATTGATGAGGGGTACCCCGGTTGCGCGGTAGTCAGCGACATTGGGTGTAACCACGGCCATACCATGAACGAGCCCGGTTGCCGCGATCAAGGCGTCACGCTCCGCGAGCGGATCGGGCACGTGAATTCGTGCGCACCGAAGGGCAACCGTGGCATCGATCGCCAGCGTACGGTCTCGGAATTCCGGCAATACGCGTTGGTCCATCCAGGCCCGAATGCGCGCCGCCTGCGCAGTGTCGCGTCGCACGATCCGCAGGATGCCGATTTCGAGCTCCATCAGCGGTAGGCCAGAGACGTAGAAGCTCGACGCATCCTGAGTTGCAACCCAGGCGGCTACTCGTACGTCGGCCCTGCCGTCACCGAGCTTGCGCAACTCCGAAACCACGTTCGTGTCAAGGAGGAACATCAGTCAAGGTCAGGCGCAGTAGTCCGAATCCTAGCCCGATGCAGCTCGAACTCGATGCCCGCGAGACCTGGCATGGAAAGCGCTTCGGCAAGATTGCGGCGCTGATTTGCGAGCCTCCTGTATTCGTCGATGCTGAGCAGCACATGCGCGGGCTTGCCCCTGTCCGTGATGAACACCGGCCCAGACTTCGCCGCGCGTTTCGCACGCGCGACACCTTGACTCAGTTCTCGGCTCGTTACGGTTATGACGGTCATCGGTTGGGGATCTCCACGAGCCCTTGAGTTGATGTAACTACCTTCCCCTGCCGGGCGCAAGGAAGTGGTGCTCGCGCGCGTGAGGCTCCGACTTTCGCCGGGAAGCCGCTGATGGGTCCACACGGCGAGTTCGACCATGACAGCCCCTGGGGCCATCCTACCCTTGCAATGCGCCGCAAGGCGCATCCTAAGGAGCCACAACCCGTTTCCGCGACGCGACCGGTGCGAACGTGGAGGCCGGTCGCCCGCGCTCCTTGAACCGATTGGTGTGCCCCTCGATTCGCACCTTCAGGCCCACGACGGGCATCGGGCGCGCATAGCCGGTCCGATGCCACCGACTTCCCGGTCTGAAATCGCCGATGATTGGACTTGTCCTCGTGCCTTCAGCGTTTAGGAAGGATTATCATGGTTACCGAGCAAGGCTTGCTGGTGGAAACTTTGGCGTCCGATGAACTTGGGGCTGTTCTTTTCGACATGATCGCGCGTCGACTTTCGTTGGGCGGTGGGTCAGCTTGTGGCTGATCCCGTCTTCTCCGCGCAGATCGGTAGCCGGGTGTTCCTTGCCGGGCACTTTGATGCTCCGGTCGTTCTTGAGGATGCCCGCCCGTTGGGGGCGAACGGATCCGCAGGCTACGAGTGTCGTGTGCGTCTGCCCGATGGCGCGTTGGAGGAAACGGTCATATCGCCGGATGAGGCGGCGACGATCCTCAACGCTGCCGGCGCAGCCGAAAAGGCCACTCCCCAACCTACAGACGCCAGCCGATTGAGATTGCTCGTCGAGTCCACACGGATCCGTCTGGCCTACGCTTACGACCGGCAGTTTGCGGTGAGCCTGTCTGGTATCCGCACGCTTCCACACCAAATCGAGGCCGTGTACCTAAAAATGCTCCCGCAGCCGCGTCTGCGTTTTCTCCTTGCCGACGATCCCGGGGCTGGTAAGACGATAATGGCCGGCCTCCTCGTCAAGGAACTGAAGCTTCGCCAGGCCATCGATCGATGCCTGATTCTGGTTCCTGCGCCGCTGACCATCCAATGGCAGGACGAGATGCTGCGCTTCTTCAACGAACCCTTCCAAATCATCCATTCGGCAAACGACCAGCAGCAGCTCCTTAACCTCTGGGAGCGAGAGCGGCAGGTTATTGCATCCATCGACTATGCCAAGCAGGACGACGTTCGCGAACGGGTATGGCGACAGCAGTGGGATCTCGTGATCATCGACGAGGCGCACAAATGCAGCGCCTACACGAAGCGTTCTATCGGTCGAGAGGACGAAGTTGAGCGTACGAAGCGCTACCAGCTTGCGGAACGACTATCGGATCAGTGCGACAACCTACTGCTGATGACAGCCACGCCACATCACGGGGATGATGACCGATTCGCCCACTTCATTCGGCTCCTCGACCGCGACCTTTTCCCCGAGCCGCACCGATTTGGCGATGAAGCCAGTCGCGTCCGACGAGATGTGCTGAGACTTGGGGCCGACTGTCCTTGGTCGCTCCGGCGTCTGAAGGAAGACCTGCGAGACATGCGTGGCCAAAGGTTGTTTCCAGATCGTCATGTCCACACGATCAGCTTCGCTTTGGGGCCGGACGAGTACACCATCTACAAGGCGGTCACCGCCTACATCAACGAGTTCCTGCCGCAAGCCACAGGCCGCCGCAGAAACAGCGTTGCGCTTGCCCGGACCGTCTTTCAGCGGCGCTTGGCAAGTTCTACGCACGCCATCCATCAGTCGCTTGGTCGCAGGCACCAAAAACTCGACGATCTGATTCGCGAACTCGACGCTCTACCGCCTGCGCAACGTGCGCGCCGGCTAGCCCAACTGCAAGGCCGTCTTTCCGACTCCGAGCAGGATGACGACGACCTTGATGAAGCGAGTCGGGATGCACTGATCGACGAGGCAACCTCTGCCGCCGAACTCGATCAATTGCGTGTCGAACTTGCGGAATTGGCCGATTTGGTGGCCCAGGTCAGTCGGGTTCGAGCGATCGGGCGAGACTCGAAGCTTGTCGCTCTGCGGGAGTGCCTTCAGCGTTCGGAGTTCGATGAGCTCAAGGACGGGCGCGGCAAACTGCTCCTGTTCACTGAGCATCGAGATACCCTCGACTATCTGCGCGAGCACCTCGAAGCCTGGGGCTATTCCACATGCCAGATTCACGGCGGAATGAACCCGCGCGAGCGCAAGGAGGCTCAGGAGGACTTCAGAACAAGGCGCCAGATTTGCGTTGCAACGGAGGCGGCGGGGGAGGGCATAAACCTCCAGTTCTGCCACCTGATGATCAACTACGACCTGCCTTGGAATCCCACGCGATTGGAACAACGCCTCGGTCGCATCCACCGCATCGGCCAAACGCGGGATGTGTACTCGTTCAACTTCGTGGCGACATCGTCTGAGGATGGCCAGCCTGTCATCGAGGGTCGCATTCTGGAACGGCTCTTGGGCAAGCTAGACCTCATGCGGGAGGCCCTTGGTGACCGGGTGTTCGATGTCGTGGGGGAAGTCCTGTCGCTCAACAAGGTGAACTTGCCCGACATGCTCCGAGAAGTGGCGTACGAGCCAAAGCGCTTGGACGACTATCTCGAGGCGATTGACCACATCGACCCAGATCTCGTCGACCGCTACGAGGAAGCGACAGGCATTGCGTTGGCACGCGGCCATGTGGACTTCTCAGCCTTCGCCCAAGCGAATCTCGAGGCGGAAGAACGGCGACTAATGCCGCGCTACGTCGAGTCCCATTTTGTGGGCGCCGCCAAGGCGGTAGGCCTGCGCACGGACGCTCGGGCAGACGGACTCTGGCGCATCGAGCATGTCCGGGCGGAACTGCGCTCCGAGCGTCTTGATGCAGTACGGCGTCTGGGGCCACCGGATTCCAGCTACCGCAAGCTGACCTTCTATAAGGAGCACCTTGAACTCGACCAACACCTCGACGCGGTTCTCCTGGGTCCGGGCCATCCCGTCTATGCGGCGGTGGACGAGAAGCTAAACGAGCTGCTACGGGACGTTGAAGGCGAGACTGGCGTGTACGTGGACCCGCTCGCGCCCGCGTCATACCTCCTGCATTTCTTCGAAATCACGATCCGTGGCCAGACGACGAGCGGCGAAGCCACAACCGTCTTGGCCGAACTCGTGGCTGTGCGTGAAGCGGTGGGCGAAGACGTACAACCAGCCGAACAGTTTGAACTCGTTCCGGCGGACATCCTCATCGACCTTCCAGAGCACCCGAGTCCACCCAAGACCATCCCCACCGTGGACTTTGGCCCCGTTGGCGACTACGTGAAGACGACAGTGCAGATGGACCGGCGCAGTGCGGCTAGTGCTGAACGTTGCCGCTACGCGGACATTGCCCATGCCTATCTGCAACGGTCGTTCGATGCGCGCATACGGGCAGCCCAGGGTCGGGTAATGCGCCTGAAGGGCCGGGAGGCCAACGAGCCGGAGGTTGGTCTTGCACGCCAACGTGCAGAACAAGATCTCGCCGACTTACAGCGCAGCCAGCAAGAGCGGATTGAGGGGGTAGCGCGGCTTCGAGTAGCGCGTCATGGCCCGGTGCGGCGAGTCGCGAGTTGCTTCGTGGTGCTGCCCGACGTGGCGGACGACAATCTCGCGCAATTGGTGGAGGAGCAGGATGCTGGGCTCAAGCGTCGAGTCGAGCGTGCCGCAGAGGACGTCGTTGTCGCATACGAGGAGGCGCATGGCCGCACATGCGAGCGCGTTGGTCATCTCAAGATCGGCTTCGACATCCGAAGTCTTGCGCCCTCTGACCCGCAGACGGGCTACCGTGACCCGGTCACCGCCGTTCGCCGCATTGAGGTCAAAGGCCGGCGAAAGGGCCGGCCGGTTCGCCTCACTACGAACGAGTGGTACAAGGCGCAGCAGCTAGGGAACACCTACTGGCTGTACGTTGTTTGGGACCCCCTAGACAGCCCAGATGCCGTTCCCGTCATAGTCCAGAATCCGGCCGAACATCTGGACCATGCGAAGAAGGAGGTCATCGCGGCCCGGCACTATGATGTTCCCGCGAGTGCGGTCGAAAGGGCAGCCCAGGACCAGCGGGACAAGGCAGGATGAGAACGGTGCAGAGCCGAGGAGCTTGCGGCCGGTGCGAATAACGCGGATCGAAATCGAGAACTTCCGGTCAATTCGCCATTTGGTTCTCGAACTCGGGGACGCGACAGTGCTGGTTGGGCCCAACAACGCAGGCAAGACGGCGATTCTTGATGCACTGCGAATTGCCCTCACGCGACGCTGGGGCCAGCGTGGGACGGGTTTCAGCGAATACGACATCCACATGCCGAGCGAAGACTCCAATCCCAGGGAGTCCAGCGGCGTCAGCATCGAAATTCGTGCGGAGGAGAGCGTACCAGGCGAGTGGACAGAGGCCATCATGGCAGACTTGGCCAACGTTGCACAGATTGATCCCACCACGGGCCTGCAGTTTGTCGCGTTGAAGACCAAGTGCCAATGGCGCTCGGAATCGGACAGCTTCGAGCCTAGTTGGGAGTTTCTTGGCGTAGATCGTGAACCGCTGGTCGGTGCCGCCGCTCGCGGCGTCAACCTAGAACGGTTCTGGCGCTATCTTCCCATTTTCTATCTTGACGCCTTGCGGGATGTGGGTAGTGAGTTCTCTACGCGATCGTCGCAGTTCTGGACTCGGCTCCTCAAGGACCTAAACATCCCATCCAAGCTGGAGTCGCGTGCGCTTCGTGTGCTTGACCTGCTCAACCGGAGGCTGTTGCAAGCCGATCCTCGTCTTGCTGATATCGCAGAGACGCTCTCCGGCGCGACCCGCGTAGCGGCGCGCGATCGGCAGGGAGGACTCGATCTCCAGATGGTGCCCCTCAAGACGTGGGACCTGCTATCGAGAGCTGAAGTCATCCTGCGTAACGACCCGCACCTGCCGTGGTTGCCCTTGCGGTGCCAAGGGCAGGGCATCCAGAGCCTATCCGTGATCTTCCTGTTCCAGGCGTTTGTGGATCACCTCCTGCGCGAGCTGTACGAGCCGGGAAGCGAACCCGTGCTGGCCCTTGAGGAACCAGAGACCCACCTCCATCCCCAGGCCGTTCGAACGCTTTGGCACCAAGTCAACTTGCTGCCGGGACAGAAAATCGTCACCACGCACTCCCCGTACTTCGTCCAGAAGGTGCCATTTCGAGATGTCCGGGTGGTGCGCCTCGCCGCTGGTGGAACCGAGGTGCGGTCACTCCCGGCGAGCTTCTCCGCCTTGATTCCCTCACTTGACGGGCTCGATGCCGTTGTAGAGCGTTCCTTTGGAGCGCTGACCTACGAAAGAGCTTCGGAAACGCTCACGGTGCATGGGGCACTGGAGGAAAAGACGTACCGAGCCCTCCTCGAGTCCTGTAGCGGCCACGAGCAGCGCCCCGAGCTCGAACGGCGTCTTCACGACCTGCGGGAGCGCTCGTCCCTGTACATCGGCGACGACGAGCTTCAGTCTCTCGAGACGTACGCTCGGCGCATGCGAGGCGAGATCTTCTTCGCGGAACGTTGGCTAATCGTCGAAGGCCAAGCCGACTTCCTCATCGTGTACGCCATCGCGCATGCTTTGGGCTATGACCTGGATCAACACGGCGTTTCGGTCATTGACGCCCAGAACAACGGCAACCCTGCCATCTTCGCTGCTCTGGCGCGGGCGCTGGGCGTTCCGTGGCTGGCGGTTTTTGATGGGGACGAGGCCGGACAGCAGTACGTCGAAGGGATCACGAAACGCGGGTTTGGTGCTGACGAACTGAGCCAGCGCTGCCGGACCCACGCGGCAGGTGACCTTGAGGCACAACTCCTTGCCGACGGGTTTGGCGCGGATTTGCGGGACGCGCTTGCAGCGTCAGGCGTCCGGGGCGCACACGAACTCGACGACGCAGAGTTAGTGTCGAAGCTGGACGACCACAAGACGTCCTATGCAGCCGAGCTTGCGGCACGTTTACGCGTTGACCGCGGCTTGGCCGAACGCTCTCCCCCGGCGTTTCGCGCCGCAATCGCGCAACTGCGAGGTCTGGCCTGATGTCCGCCCAAACGTCCCTGCATGCGCTGACAGACACGCAACGCAAGGCCGTCGAGTGGGCGGATGGCCCTCTGCTGGTGCTCGCCGGGCCCGGCTCCGGTAAGACGCAGGTGCTGACCTGCCGTGTCGCGCGTTTGCTGGAAGATTCCCCGGACGAGCGCTTCCGCATCCTCGCCTTGACGTTCACCAACAAGGCTGCGCACGAGATGCGGGACCGCATTGAAGCGCTTGTCCCTAAACTGGGCCCGCGCGCCGAGAGCACGACGTTCCATGGCTTTTGCGCACAAATGCTGCGGCAACACGGTGCCCACTTGGGCGTCAAGTCGAACTTCGAGATCTACTCCAGTACTTCTGATCGGGAGGCGGTGTTGGCGGACGCCCTGCGGGGTCGGTCCGACCGCTTCGCGAGCGAGGACATCCGACTGCTCTCCCACATAGACGCCTTGAAAGCGCATTTGATTGGCCCCAAGGAAGCCAGACAGCACGTGACGGAGCGACCCGGGGAAACCGCCGAGCAGGCCGAGCGGATCGCCCTGGCGTATCGTCTATATGAGGACGAGCTACATCGAGCCAATGCGCTCGATTTCAACTCGCTGATCCTCAGCGCCTATGAACTATTGCGGTATCCGGCTATCACGCGCTTCTATCAAACCGTCTACCGCTACTGGCTTATCGACGAGTTTCAGGACACCAACTCGTCCCAATACGCCTTACTGCGGCGCATGGCGGGCGACAGATTTCGGCGCTTGTTCGCGGTGGCCGACGACGATCAGACGATCTACGAGTGGAATGGCGCGAGCGTCCGACGCATCAGCGCCTTCGTGAAAGACTTTGGATCAGAGGTGCTCCAGCTACCCGAGACCTTCCGCTGTCCCCCCGGCGTTGTCGAAGCCGCCAACCGCCTCGTCGTCTACAACGTCCGGCGAAGCAAGAGCAAGCGACCCATCAAGGCCGCGAATCGGGCCGACACCGCTCAATTCGACATCCAGTGCCGAGTATTCGCAAATGAGTCCGCCGAGGCATCTGGTATCGCTGGCGAGATCGTTGCGCTTGATGCCTCCGAGCGGGAGACGACGGCCGTACTGGCGCGCAGTCGGGCACTGGTCGAAGGCGTGCAGCGATCCCTGGAGAGCCGAAACGTCCCTACGGCGATGTTGGCGCGCCGAGACGACTTCGCCACGCCGGAGATGCGTTGGCTCTTGGCTTGCCTGAAGCAGATAAACCGCCCACTTGATCGCCGCAACATGGGCATTCTGGTTGAGGCGTTCCGGACTCTTGCCGCTGTGGGCCCTGATCTCGAGGATCTGGTTGCGCGGACAGCTACGGGCCAGGTGAACCTGCTGGCGGCATGGTTCGACGCAGTCCGTGAACGACCGCTGGCGCCCCCGATGGGCTCTGCGGTCGAAGCCGTATCGCGTCTGGCCTCAGGGAAGACCAATCTCTCCAAGGCGTTGAAGAGCGTGCTTGAGTGCTTCGAGGCGGACGATGCGGACATGCACCTCCGAGACGACCTTAGTGCCTGGCGTCGTATTGGAAGAGAGTTGAACCAAGCCCGAGGTGTGCTAAGTCTCGACCAGTTCCTCCAAGAGATGGAGTTGCGTTCCAAGGCGCCCGAACCTCCCCGGGGCGCGGTTTCCTTGGGAACGGTCCATGGAACGAAAGGCCTGGAGTTTGACAGGGTGTATCTGATGGGTCTGGCTGAGGAAGTGTTCCCCTCTTGGCACAGCGTGAGGAAGGGCGACGGCAGTGCCGCGATCGAGGAGGAGCGCCGCAGTTGCTTTGTGGCAATCACGCGAACGAGGCGACGCCTGACGCTCTCAAGAGCGCGCTCTTACCAAGGCTGGAAGAAAGCGCCATCGCGGTTTCTCTCCGAGATGGGCTTGGGTGATGGCGACTCCGTCACGGGCGCAGGAGGTGGGAGCTCGTCATGACGACGGATGACCGGCGCCTGATAGAGGACTACCTACCCGTATCCTGGCTGAGTGGCGAATCATCTGGAGAGCCGCGCACCAAGGGACACATTTCGACCCTGCACCTTTGGCGAGCTAGACGTCCGCTCGTCGCCTGTCGAGCCGCTGTGTACTCCGCTCTGGTGCAGGCTCCCGGCTCCGTCCGCGAACGCGATGACGAGGAGCAGTTTCTGAAGAGACTCTGCCAATGGGGTGCGTCGCCAGACATCGTCGAGGAGGCTCGCCGTCGCATAGCGGCGAACTACGGCGAGGTCACTCCGCGTGTCCTCGATTGTTTTGCCGGCGGAGGGGCCATCCCGCTCGAAGCGCTGCGCCTTGGTTGTGAGTCGTACGCCCTTGACCTGAATCCGGTGGCTTACCTGATCCTCAAGGCGACCTGCGAATACCCGCAACGATACGGGGCATCGCTCGGGAAGGAGGTCCGGCAGTGGGCCGAGCGAGTCGCGGAGCGCGTCAGGGTTGCCACTGCTGACTTTTACCCCAAGATTTCGATGCCGGACAGCATCCTGAAGGCTGCGCCTCAGAAAGCCTTGTCCGAGACCTCGGAGTTGCCGCAGACTTTGACGCCTTTCGTCTTCCTGTGGGCTCGGACAGTCATCTGTCCCAACCCACAGTGTCGAGCGGTCGTCCCGCTCTATGGACAAACGTGGCTGCGGAAGAAGAAGACTGGTTAATGTTGCACTCCGGCCGTTGCCGCGACGAGAGTTGAGGCGCGTCGATTTCCAGGTCGCGGAGGCCGTGCACCCGCAGGCACTGGGCTTCGATCCTTCCTTTGGCATGCGCGGTACGGCTACGACCTGCCTGTGTTGCGGCTCCGCCGTTCCCGCCAGATACGTGCGCAGCTACGGAGTCGACCAGGGCTTTGGCCAAAAGCTCCTCTGCGTAATCTGCGTCAACCCGTTTGGACCGGGCAAGCTCTACTTCATCGATGACTCTTGGGTTGACGAGGAAGAGAGGCGACTGCAGGCCGCCGAAGCACATGCCGCGGCTCTTGAGAGTGAGATGCGGATCGTGACTATGGATGCCGTGATCCCGCCCACGGGCAATGCGGGTCTCGCAACTGGCAAGAGCTATCTGTACGGGATCGAACAGTTTCGGGACGCCTACACGTCCAGACAACGGGCGGTCCTCCTTGAGTGGGTCCGACAGATACACGTCGCGCATCAAGAAATGCTCGCCGCCGGTATCCCTGAGGGGCGCGCGGAGGCGATCACGGTCTATCTAGCCCTTTGGATGAGCAAGCTGACTGACCGGTTCAACGCCTTGGCGCGCTGGGACAACTCGCGGGAGAACGTCCAGAGCTTGACTTCTATGAAGCGCATCGCGATGACTTGGGACTATCCCGAAGTCAACGTCTTCGCGGGCAGTTCCGGCAGTTGGCAGTCGGCGCTCGACTTTGTGACTGCTGTCATTGAGCGTGAGGCGTCCTCCGGGCGTCCGGCCACGGTCATGCGAGGAAGCGCTACCCGGTTGGCCACAGCAGGACTCGGGGATTCGAGTTTTGACGCTGTAGTCACCGATCCACCCTACTACGACAACGAGTCCTACGCAGAGTTGTCCGACACGTTCTACGTTTGGCTGCAACCGGCGCTCCGATACCTACTTGCCGAGCATTTCGCCTCACCGCTCACCCCGAAGCGTCTGGAGTGCGTCGCGGCCGCCTATCGACAAGGGGGAACGAAGGAGGGCGCCTATCGACATTTCGAGAAGACGCTTGCCGAAGCTCTCGTGGAGGTGCGCCGAGTCCTCAAGCCCAACGGCGTGTTGACGCTCGTTTACGCTCATCGGACGACGACGGGTTGGGCGACGCTCGTTAACGCACTTCGCGACGCCCGATTCGAGGTAACGGAGGCATGGCCGGTGGAGACCGAGGCCAAGTCGAGAGCGGCACATCAAGGGGATGCGGCGCTTCGCTCGTCGATTTTCATTGTCGCACGGCCTCGTCAAAGCACGACGGTCGGCGGCTACGAGCAGGACGTGTTGCGGCCCTTGGAGGACATCGTCTCGGAGCGTGTCCGTACACTCTGGAACGGCGGACTGGGTCTGGGTGGAGCGGATCTGCTCATGGCGACCGTTGGCGCCGGGCTGCGCACCTACACGCGGTTCCTTCGGGTGGAGTATGCCAACGGCGATGAAGTGACGCCTGAAGTCTTCATGCGGGAGGTGGAGGGTGCGGTCCTGGGTGCGATGCTCAGGGAGATATTCGACTTCCCAAGTACCGGAGTTGCCGCCGTAGATCCGCTCACGAGGTTCTACGTGCTTTGGCGTTTCACGTACGGCTCCGCGCCACTTGAAGCAGGAGAAGCGTTCGTCTTCTGCTACCCCCAGAACATCGAGTTGAACGAGTCCTCCGGTGTTCTTGGCGCAGCTCCAGCGCTCGTCGAGAAGAAAGGCACGGAGGTTCGGGTCCGCACATTCGCCGAACGTGGCGAAGACGAACGGCTCGGGCTGGCTCGAGACGGACGGGCCGCACCTATCGTGGATGTCCTGCATCGGACGCTGTGGCTGATGGAGAGAGACCCCTCTGGGTTGCCTATCTTCTTCCGGCAGGCACGGCCAAATAGGGAGCAGCTCAGGCACGTGGTGCAAGCGTTGTCGGGCCCTGTACTGACGGCTCGGCAGTCGCCGGGCGAGGACTTTTCCGAGGAGATGTCCTCGCTGCAGAAGCTCAGCGCGAATTGGGTTTCGGTGACGGAAGACCACACCATGGCTCGCACCCCGCGAACATCCGACGCGCCAACTATGCAACTGTTTGGAGACGATTGATGAATGCGACAAGCCTGCCGCCTTGGCTAGGGTGCGTGGACCTTCATCCCGATGTCCTTTCCGAGGATTTCTCCGACGACATTTTCGCGCTCGACCTCGGCCCGTTGTCCGACTATCTGATCGCGGAGGATCGGGGGCAGTGGGACGCTGAGTTCAGGCGGGTACCTGCGGTCTACCGCGATGCCGACAGCTTCTTCGGAGCCTCGTACCTGACGAGTGGCCTCAAGTCCCTGCTTGAGGATGTGCTCGGCCGCCTCGTCGGTGCAGCGGGCAATCGTGTGCTCCGGCTCCAGACGCCGTTTGGTGGCGGCAAGTCGCACACGCTCGCGGCGCTGCTGCATGCATCCCGCTCGCGGGGCGCACTGGATGCGCTGCCGGAGGCGGCTGGTCTTCCCCGGCCCGCGGGGGTTCGGGTGGCCGTGGTCGACGGCCAATTTTTCGACGCTACGAGCGGCAAACCCCTGCCTGGGGAAGACATCTCGGCCGCTACACTCTGGGGCTGGGTAGCCTGGGCTTTGGGCGGACGCCAAGGCTATGAACTCGTGCGCGCACAGGACGAAGCGCGTGTCGCGCCCGGTGGCGATGTGCTCGTTGATCTCCTCGGCGGCGGCCCGAATCTCATCCTCCTTGACGAGTTACTGCAGTACCTCATCAGCGTTGGTGGAATCCGTGTCGAACATACTACCCTCCGCGACGAGACGCTGACATTCCTGCAGCGATTAACGGTGGCTGTTGGAAGCGTGGACAGCTCGGTGTTGGTGCTCTCCCTTCAGTCAAGCAGGCGGGAGTCCCTCGAGTACACGAGCTTGCTACAGACTGTCGAACACCTCGCCGCGCGCAAGGATCAGCGCCGGGAGCCGGTCGAGGGGAACGAGATACTGAGCGTCATCCAGCGTCGACTGCTTGCCACGACACCCGATCCGCTAGCAGCCGCAGAGGCCGCGAATGCCTTTGGGCACGTGTTTACACACATGCGGCGCGCCTACGCGCAGGGTGACGGAGAGCGGCAGCAGGCAGAGGAAGACGGGCTGGCCCTGCGTGATCGGATCAGAGCTTCGTACCCATTCCACCCTGCGCTGATCGATCTGATGCGAGAGCGTTGGGCGGCGATTCCCGAGTTCCAGCGTACCCGTGGTGCGCTCCGCTTCTTGGCCTCATGTCTTCGCGCTGCCCACCGCGCAGGCGGTTCCCGCCCCCTGCTCGGCCCGGGGGACGTGCCGATCCAGGACAGTGACGTCCGGCTCGCCTTCTTCAAGGAAGTCGGTCAACGCGAGGACTTCCTGGCCTGCCTCGAGCATGACTTCACGGGCGCCAATGCGAGAGCGCGCCGCATCGACGAACGGCGTGCGCGGGAAGTGACGGCGGAGGCTGGCCGACGTCCGGCCGCCCGGCTGGCCACCACCATGCTTCTGTACTCGTTCGGTGGCCTTCGGCGCGGCGAAGGGGAGGGCGATTCGCTGCCCCCAGGGGTCGGCGAGGCCGACCTGTTGGGCGCGTGCATCGGCCCGGACCTCGACAACACCACGATTCAGGCGTGCCTAAAGGAACTCCGGGAGCAGTGCCTATACCTTCACTTCGACGGCGTGCGCTACTGCTTCAAGAAAGACCCCAACGTCACGCTGCTCGTGGAGCAGGAGGCCGAGATCGTCGCACGCGAAGACAACAGGATCTTGAATCGTGTCCGCGAGATGATCGAAGAGCGACTTGCCGGGCAGCGTGCCATTGTCTGGCCGAACAGATCTAGCGATGTACCCGACCGCGACCCACAGTTTCTGCTTGCCTACCTGCCGCTCGACTTCGCGGCCCAAACAGAGTCGGCGCAACGTCGCACCGCTGCGGCCCTTTGCGAGCGATTCGGCAACCTGCAGCGCGAGTTCCGGAACGGGGTCGGGCTCGCTGTTCCGGCGGCGGATCAGGTCGAGACTCTCCACCGGGGCGTGCGCTACCTTCTCGCCGTCGAGCGCATACAGGCCAAATGGCGTGAGCACAACCTCACCGACGCCCAGCGATCCCAGCTTCGAGAGCGCCTTGCGACCGAGAAGACTGCGATCGAGTCGGCCTTGCTGAAACTCTACAGCGAGGTCTGGCTACCTTTAGCGGGGGAAGGAGAACTGACTCTCGAACCGGTCAGCATTGGCGGGCGCCCGCTTCAGACGACGTTGGACGAAAGGAAGCGTGCGCTCATTCACCAGCGCTTGATGGAGTTGCTCACCACGGTCCAAAAACGCATCTTCGGTACACTTGCCCCTGGCAAGATTACCGAACTCTTCACACTGGGCGAACCAGGAGAGTTCGCCACCGGAATCCCGACCGCGGATGTTCTAATGGGCTGCTTCAAGTTCCTCGGATTCCCGCGACTTCTTTCCGGTGAGCCGGTACGCAAGGCCGTTGCCAGAGGTGTTAAAGCGGGCCTTTTCGGCTACGTCACGGGACGTCCGCGACTCGGAGACGACGCTCGGTATCTCGTAGACCGTACCCGGATCGCTTTCGAGCGTGATGTAGCCGACGATGAGATCGACTTGGACGCTGGCTTCTTGATCGACCCCTCAGCCATGCCAGAGACGGCCGCGCCAAGTACCGAAACGGGCAACGGTGCCGACGACAGTGGAGGAGTAGATGATGGCGGAGAAGCCCAAGGTGGCGAGACGCAATCATCGGGCGACGAACCGGAAGAAACGGGAGGGGCCGGCGGTAGGCGCCAAGTCGTCATCTCGTTCGTCGCCGACCAAAGCAAGATCTATGACGCATGGAACGCCCTTGCCAATCTCGCAGACGTTGCGGGCACCATCTCAATCAACGCGTCTGCAAACGCCCCCGAAGGATATGACAAGGCAAAGCTGGAGAATGGCGTCTTGGAGCCCTTGCGTGAACTTGGTCTGATCGACGACGAAGTGGAGACCGAATGAGAGTTGCCGTGCAAGAAACGCGCGTGTTCTGACTGTAGGTGGGCCGGATGGCAACGGTCCGGAGCCCTGCCTTGTGTCTGCCTATCGAGTGGGTATGCAATCGCAGGCTTGTACGGGATACTCGGCGGGTGGTTGCTGCTACTACAAGAAATGCGCATGGTTCCGCCTAGCTGATCAGGAGGCCCCTTGGCCAGAGTCTTCGTATCCTACTCCCATGCCGACGAGGCGTTGCATGACGAGCTTGAGAAACACCTTGCGGCCCTCCGCCGCCAAGGCGTAGTAAGTGTCTGGCATGATCGTCGTATTTTGCCGGGGGAGGAGTGGGGCGTCCAAATCGCCTCAGAGCTTGAGGCGGCAGACATCGTTCTGCTCTTGGTCAGCGCCGATTTCCTCAGTTCCGATTACTGCTACGAGAAGGAGATGCGCCGAGCTTTGGAGCGCCACCAACAAGGCAGTGCTTGCGTGATCCCCGTCATCTTGCGTCCGTGCGATTGGCAAGCAGCACCCTTTGGCAAACTGATGGCAGTTCCGAAGGACGGCAAGCCAGTGACCAAGCACCCGACTCTTGACGATGGTTTCGTTCAAGTGGCACAAGCCGTTCGGCAGGCAGCCGGAGCCGTTCCTTCCTCCGACACTCCGGCAGGTCCGCCTTCAACTCGCCACCACAGCGCTGCCATCCAGGCCAATCCAACCCGTCGCTCACCGAGGTCCAGTAATCTCCGCGTCCTAAAGGAGTTTAGCGATCGCGAACGGGACGCGTTTCTGACCGAAGCATTCGAGTACCTCACGCGCTACTTCGAAAACTCCCTAAACGAGTTGGAAGCCCGGAACGAGCATGTCCAAACCGGCTTTCGAACGGTGGACGCCAACCGTTTCGAAGCGGTTGCCTATGTCGGTGGTCAAGAGCGGAGCAGGTGCGGCATCTGGGTCTCTCTTGGCGGCAGGTGGGGTACCAAGGGGATCTTCTACTCGCAATCCGGACTTGGCGACGGTAACAGCTACAACGAGTCAGTCTCGGTTGACAACAATGGCTACGCTATGCACCTGAAGCCCTTGGGCTTTTCGCACATGGGGGCTCAGGCGGACCAGGAACTCACCTATGAGGGCGCTGCCGAGTACTACTGGACGCTCTTCGTCGAACGGCTTCGGTGAGGCTTCAACCCTTGGAACCCGCAGCGCGACAAACGTAGGAGGCGAAGCCCTTCGCTCTCCTGGCTAGCGGCTGTTGGGTCTTCTAGCGCGCCGAGGCGGGCATTGGCCCACGACTATGCCGCCGTTGCCTCGCCAGTCATCACCTCCTCCTGATCCGTCGGCACGTAGAAGTACGAGCCCGGCATGAATTCGTATCGGAGGTCGCCCAAGAGTCGCCGTTGTCGCGGTGTGAGTGTCCGTGCCAGAG
>VXSY01000120.1 GCA_009837725.1 Gammaproteobacteria bacterium
GGGGCGCGGGCGCCAGGTGGGGTGTCGCCGGACTTGGGGGTGGGATCCCAGCGGGTCGTGGCGAGGTAGCGCATCGCGGTTCGGGTCGCTGCGGGGGAGTCGAGTCGCTGCAAGGCTTCGATGGACCAGCCGCGGACATGGTGGTGCCAAGAGTAGAGGTTGTCCGTGAGGGCAGGGACTAGGGCGTCTGGGTTGGTTAGGTTCGGAGCGAGCCGGGCCGCGGCGGTGGCGGCGTTGCGGCGGACAAGGGCGTCTTCGTCCTGCAGTGGGGCGAGCAGTTCGCTGGCGTCGAGGGGGTTGGCTTGGGCGATTGTGCCGGCGGCTTCGACGGCATAGCGGCGCACGTTGGGGTCTTGGTGTTGCATCGCCTGGAGCACTTTGGGAAGCGCGATTGCGGCAGGTGGCCCTATGTCCCCTAGGACGTCGAGCGCTCGCACGGTTCCGTTCCCGTCTTGGGCATCAACCATTGCCGCGAGGCGCGGCGCGGCGTTGGCGCCGGCGGCAACCAAGCCGTAGGCGGCGATGGTTCGCAAGGACACATCGTCGCTCAGGAAGGCATCGAACAACGGCGTAAGCCCCGACTCTCCGCGTGCCGCGGCCATGCCAAGGGAATAGGCCGCCCCCAAGGCGATGCGGTCGTCATCGCTGCCAAGGTTCCGGCAGCAGTTGCCACTGACCGGGCGTGATGACGCGTCGCCACGATGCCAGTCCCACATCGAATGCCACACCGGCGCGAGCGGGTCTTCGTCCTCCGGCCAAGGCACGCCGGCGTGTTGCCACGACGGTGCAACCGGGTCGCGGTCTCGGGTGAACAGGAACTTCACCATGTGGCGCGGGTCGTCGGTGACGTTGGCGCTGTGGCGGCCATGCACGATGTCGAAGTGGGTGATGGTGACGGTGCCAGCCGCGCCGGTGAGGGGGATCTTCGCGGCCTCCCACGGCTCGTCGAGCTTGGCCATTTCCGCGAACATGGCCGGATTGTCCTTGCGGAAGCGCTCTAGCCGCTCGCGGTGGAAGCGCCGTGCCTCCTCGCTGCCGAGCACGTCGTCGCCGAACTTTGCCCTCGCTTCCTCGCGCGCCTGCTTGTTGAGCTCGTTCAGCTTCGCCCGTGCCGCCTCCAGTGCCCTTCGGGGGACGTACTGGCTACCAGGCACTATGCCGGTGGGGCCCTTCTCCAAGGGCGTGTCCTGCGGGTAGTAGAACAGCATGACGTAGCGCGTGCGGTGCATTCGCCGCAGGCCATCGACGGCGTAGTGCGAGTGGTTGTCGCCGTCCTTGTGCAGGGGCTGCGCCGCGTTCAGGAAGCTGAAGTGGTCGTGGCGGTGGAAGTGCAGGTAGTAGCTTGGACCCAAGATGGACGTGAGGGCACCTCGAATCACCGGCTCGTCCAGCATGCGGGCAAGTTCCGGGACGCAGGGAAGGAGGTTGTTGTGGCCGAGGGGACCGCCTTCGTCGAGGCCGTGGAGCGCATCGAGCATCCGTTCGTGGAACTCGCGCGGCAGCTCTGAGCGCAAGGTCAGATAGCCGTCGCGGATGAAGCCTTGCATGGCCGCATCGTCCAAGAGAACTCCTTGAGCGTCCGTCGACCACGCCCTGCCTGCAGTTCGACGATCGGTCACGGAGAAATCCATCCGCGAGTTCGCTCTGCGTATTGCTCACATGCGGCCTTCCAGTAGTCAAAACTCGTGAATGGTGCCCGAATAGGTTGTTGCGGCCAAAGGACGAACCTCATGCTGTGTCCGCTTGGACACAGCATTTGCCACTCACGAAACACTAGAATCTGCTTCCTGTAGGCGTCGAAGGGCAGCGTCACGTCTGGTTGGCG
Organism: Gammaproteobacteria bacterium; assembly: GCA_009837725.1. GTDB lineage: Bacteria > Pseudomonadota > Gammaproteobacteria > Pseudomonadales > Azotimanducaceae > VXYL01. Next base: position 1,826 of record VXSY01000120.1, read on the forward strand.
CAAATCAAAGCGAGGCAACCATTCATCGAAAAGGTCTCGGACGGGCCCTCCTTTCAAGAGCCCTATCAGCCCAGTGGCGACAACGACGCGTGGTCGCAGTCGGTCACGGATGGTAGTCAGAAGCCACCTCGCGAATGTCGAGTCTACCTGCACGTTAGGTGCTTTCCCCGCGCGTCCAGAGTCGAGGTTCAGCTGTCCAAAGAGCACGAGCGCGTCGGTACTGGGAATCAGTGATCGAGCAAGGAACCGCACCTTGCGCCAATGGCCTTTGGTGTCGTCGGCCTCCAACACATGTGGGTGGGGCACGCCTGCCGTGGGCAAGCACAGAGGGCCGGGATTCCCCATGTTTCCCGGAGAGTTTCCAGGCGAGGGCCCGAGGACAACCACCATTGGGTTGATCGACGTAGCGTTCCCGTAGGGCCATGGCTCGGTCGGACAATCCGCGCACAACTCAGTTTGAACGGCTGCTGTGCTCTCCTTTGTCAAGTTGCGTGCGGCTGTGAGTCGGTTGCCGCACGAGTCTGACCACAGGCCCGGGAAGGCTCGGCGATCGGCTGCACGGGCCTTGTCAATCATCCGAGCAGATCCCCTTGGTGCTGTGGAAGTCTTCGAGCACTTGGAGCATCCGCGCGCGGCGCCCCCAGGGCAGTTCCGAGTGAACGGCCAAGTAGCCGCAGCGAATCAGGTCCCGCGTGACCTCGTCAGCCAGATGCGCAAAATGTGGAAGGGTCGCCATTGCAATCGCTCAGTCAAGATTGGCGATGTAGGGAGCAAAGGCGGACCTCAACTTGCCAAGATGCTCGACAGCCCATTCCCGGACTTGGGGCCACTGCTCACGTTCGGTTACCTGTGCATCCTGCGCGTAGTAGCTTGCGATTCGACAAGCCCTTGCGCCTGGCAAGGGATCCCATTCGAGACTGCCGCCGTACTCGGCTTCGATGTGCTCCTTGTTTTGGTGTAGCGCGTCGAATCGGCTCGACGCTTGTTCCCGGTTCTTGCCGTCGATGTACACCTCAACGCGGAAACTAGGGGCTGCATTGCGACACGGCGCGTAGTTGTAGTTAGCCCCATAGGAGACTTGCGTGCGTCCAGCCGGGAAGTTCATCCAGTTGTCTTTCCCCGGCGTATTTGCGCGGCTCCACCCGGCATGTGCTTGGTGGAACGCTGGAAGGAACTCGCTCCAGAACGCTTGGTAGAGCTGCTGGATGTCCCTCAGCTCCCCGGACACGCTCGACCGTACCTGGCGCTGCCAATCATCCGGCTGTACCACGACGGCAAACTGTGGCGCGGCAACGGACTCGCCGATGCGCCACGCCTTGATCTCAACACCGAAGTAGTGCATTGGATCGCTGCTGTTCTCGTTAAGCCATCTCAGCATCGTGCGGTGCTCAGGGCGCAGGCGTTCGGCGATGAGGATCGCGTGCGTCGCATCGAGGCCGGCTGCATAAGTCAAGAGCTTGCCGAGATGGTCATGGTCGGAGGTCCCGTACATGTTCTCCACGACGACGGCCTCGCCCTCGACCGTTCTGAGCAGCATGTCGGCCTTGAATGGACCCACCGCCTTCTCTGTTTCGACAAGGTCCAGGTCAAGATCGAGGCTCAAAGCCAACGCGAGGTCGTCGAGGTTGCGCGCTAGCCAAGGCGTGAAGTCCGTCGCCTCTCCCGGCCAGACATCTTGAACGCGCACCCCTTCCAAGCGACCTACACGAGCCAGTGCTGCCTTGGCATCACTCATTGGAGATGGAGATTTCCTTGTCGGTGATGAACTCCACCAACGCTGGGTGTCCATCCTTGGTGGCGGCGATGCTACGCTCGATGGCACCGGCAATGTCGCCGGGGTCCGTGATGCGCTCGCCGTGGCCGCCGAACGCCTTGGCCATGTCGGCGTAGTTGCCGGAGATGTCGGTGGAGCCGTACTTCTCCTGCGCCACCTGCATGATGGGAATCTCGATCGCCATCGAGAAGTTGTTCATCAGGATCGACAGGATCGGGATTCGCTCGCGCACAGCGGTCTCGAAATCCATGCCGGTGAAGCCGATGGCGGCATCGCCCCAGACGTTGATGCAGGTCGCCTCCGGCTGCGCCACCTTCGCCCCCATCGCGAGGCCCAGGCCGTAGCCGAGCTGGGTGGTCTTGCCCCAGCCGATGTAGGAAAGCGGCGTGGTGGACTCCCAGAACGGCGAGAGCTGGTCGCGCGGGCTGCCGGCGTCGTGGGTGATGATCGTGTTGTCGATGTCCACCGCGCGGTGCAGTTCGGCGAGCACGCGGTAGGGATTGATGGGCGCCTCGTTGTTCGTGCGCTTGGCCTGCCATTCGGCGAGCCACTCGGCCTTGAGGGTGGCAATGCGCTTCTGCACCGCACCGGCACGGTCGTCCGACTTGCCGTGGTCGCGCTCTGTCATCGCCTGCGTGAGCGCTGCAAGGGAGAGCTTGGCGTCACCGATGAGGGCGTGCTGCACCTCTACGTCCTTGTTGAGGTCCATCGGGTCGAGGGTGGCGTGGATGATCGTCTTGCCGCGTGGCATCGGCACGCCGAAGCCGGTGAGGGCGAAGCTGCAGCCGATACCGAGGATCACATCCGCCTCGGCGAGGAAGGTCTTCACCGTGCGGGGATTGGCGCGGCCGCCTGAGCCGAGCGATAGTGGATGGGTTTCGTTGAAGGCGCTCTTGCCTTCTAGGCTCGTGGTGACGGGGATGTTCCACTCTTCGGCGAGAGCGCGCAGTTCATCCCACGCTTCGGCGTAATGGACGCCTTGACCGGCGTAGATCACCGGCCTCTCCGCGTTCGCCAACACTTCCGCGGCGCGGTCCACGTCCGCAGGATCGGGCCCCACACGGGTCGCAAAGCTCGGCGTGTGCTCCCAACCTTCGGGCACTTCTTCCCGGAACACGTCCACGGGTATTTCGATCAGCACGGGGCCCGGACGACCGTTGCGAAGCCGGAAGAACGCCCGCCGCATCACTTCCGGAATGGCGCGGCCCATGGTGAGCGGCTCTGCCCACTTGGTGACGTGGCGCATGTTCAGCGTCGAGTTGAAGTTGGGGTAGTAGTTGGCGATGCGGCGCGGATAGCCCGCCGGCAGCACGAGGATGGGTGCCGATTCCGAGTACGCCTGCGCCACGCCGCCGAACGCGTTCTCCGAGCCCGGGCCGTGCTGCATCGTGAACACGCCAATCTTCTTGCCGGAGGAGAGCCGCGAATAGGCGTCTGCCATGTGCAGGCCAATGCGCTCCTGACGGACGACGATCGTGCGGATGTCTGCCACCGCCGCCGCCTCGATGATGGGATTGACGGGATAGGTGAAGATCGTGTCGATCCCCTCCCGCTTCATGGCGTGGGCAATGGCTTCTGCAACCTGCATGGTGGTTCCCCTTGGACGTGTTGGGTGGTGGGTGGTGCGCCGTCAATCGCCGAATATCTGCAGGATCACGCCGTACCAGATGGCGACACCGGCCATGATGACCTGAAAGACGAACGTCGCCCACAACGCGAGGTGCATCGTGCGTCCCGGGCGCACGCGCTGGTCCATCACGTTGCGTTGCAGCCAGAGCGCGGCGCCGCTCTGGATGGGCAGCGTGATGGCGGCAAACGTGGCCGAGATCAGGATCAGGGCGATGGGATTCTGAAAGCTGAAATAGAGCAGGAACGCCATCAGCGGGATGGCAACGACGTAGCCGCGGGTCCACTTGGCGCGGTGGATGCGCAACCGGGAGATGAAGCCCCACTCGATGACGTAGTCCGGGAACACCCGACCGCCGGCGCCGACGCCGGAGAGCGTGGTGGAGAACAGGATGAAGAAGGCGCCGATGCCGAACACCCACAGCGACCAGCCGCCCAGGGTTTCCGTGAACATGCCCGAGAGCACGCGGATGGTGTCGAGGCCCTCTGGAATCTCTCCGTTCGGGTTCAGCACGCCAGCGCCCAGGATGAAGAACGGCACCGTGGCGAGGGTGAGGATGACGAGGGTGGCGATCACGTCGGTCTGCAGCACGCGAATCCAGCCCTTGGCCCGGTCCACCCAGCCCGGATCGCTCGGGTCCGAGCCGATGTGACGTGGGTAGCCCTTCTCCACGCACCAGTAGGTGTAGGCGGCGATCTCGCCGGAGTTGACGCCGGTGTAGCCGTACATGGCAATTGCCAGAGCCGCGTACATCACGGGAAACTCGAACGAGAAGCCGAGCGCGATGTCGTCGGCGGTGACCGCGTATTGGGTGAACTGCATCAGCCCGGCGCAGAAGATGGTGATGGCGGTGAAGCCCATCACCAGGAACAGCATCACCTTTTCGAGGTGGCGGTATGAGTTCGTGATGAGAATGCCGATGGCCGCCGCGACGATGATGCCGGTGGAGATGGTGGATTCGATTCCCGTCAGCAGTTCCAGCGACTGGCCGGCGCCGCCGACGATGCCGCCCAAGCCAAACAAGCCAATGCCGAAGCTGGCCGTGGCGAGCCAGATGGGCCAGCCGACGGGGCCTCTCGGCCCCATGATCCGACCCGGCACACGGTTGAGGGCGCGCATGTAGGTGTCGCCCGTGGTGATGCAGTAGCGGGCGATCTCCGCCTGCACCACGGACTTGCTCCAGCACGACACCAGCACCCACCAGAGCAGGACGAAGCCGGCGTTGGCGCCGAGGCCCGCGGTCATGATGACCTCGCCGGAGCCGACGATGGAGCCGGCGACGATCACGCTGGGCCCCAGGTGCTTGAAGCGACCGACGAGATTGGTGGGCGGCGCCAGCGACTCCCCTTCGGCTTGGGTGTAGGGATCGATTTCTCGCTGCTGCGCCGTTTCCGCCATGTCAGTAGGCATACTGGTCAACACGGGCTTGGGCTTGGGAGATGCCCTTGCCGCGCACGATGTCGGGATCGAGCCAGCGGTCGATGGCGTCTGCCTCGTAGCCGAAGCCGAGGTCGCGATCCAGCACCTGGTCACGGCTCAGCCATTCGCCGTCATAGCGCACCGGGAAGCCCTGACCGCTCAGTTCATAGGCATAAAGACGACAAAGCGTGTCGCCTTCGTCGTAATCGCCGACCCAGGTGAGCCACGGCGCCTCGATCTTCAGCCGCTCGCGGGTTGCGGCGTGCGCGGAGGCGATGTAGTTGCCGAGATCCCAATCCGGAATCGCCCGCTCGTGGAATGTGGGCCCACCGGGCAGCTTGCCGTCGTGGAAGAGATAGGTGTCGCCGTTCTGCAGCAGCACGCGGGCATTGGCGATCGGCTTGTCGCTGTGCGTCGCCATGAGCCGCTTGCCGGATTTCGACAGCGCATGGAAGGCGGCGTCGGTGTACGGGTAGTAGCCGGTGGCCGGCGGGTGGCTCGCCGCAGCGTATTTGTTGAAGAAGCCGATGCGATGCCGCTTGGAGCGATTCGGCGCCGCCTTGTGCCAGCAGTGCATGTTCATCAGCAGCAGGTCGCCGCGCTTGAGCTCTGGGTCGATGAAGCTGTCTTCGTCGGGACGGATGGCGGGGTTTACCTCCAGAGTGCGGCCACCGCGGTCGTGGATGCGCTCAAGGCGATGCGACCCCGGCGCGACGAAGAGCTGGCCGGCCTCCTCGTCGAAGTCGTCGAGTGGAACGATGGTGAACAGCCAGTTCATGGACGACCCCACGGGCCGCCAGCGCTTGTAGTCGTTGTGCATGGGAATTCCGGGGCCGCCGGGGGTGCGGTCGTACACCACGAAGGCGGTGAGCACGGGATCGTCTTCGAGCAACGTGGCGGCGGATTCCACTACGGTCGGGTGTTCGGCAACGAAGGCGAGGTCTGGATCGGCCATGCAGCTTTCGGCGAGGGTGTAGCGACCCGGTTCCGGATACACACCTGGCACCGGCCCGTGCAGCGGCGGATGGCGCTTGAACGCGGTGGCGAAGCGCTCGATTTCCTGATCGTCGAGCGCGCCGCGCACCACCGTGAAGCCGTCGCGCACATACTGCGCCACCTGCGCTGCCGTGAGCATCGCTATCCCCTCCGTCTCAAGTCGCCACGCACGGCAAGTCGCGCAGCATCAGCGCGCAGTATCGGGCTTTGCGGCCCGAAACTCCAATGGCGCTCAATGCTGGCCTTGCTCGCGTTCGCTTGCAGCTACGGCTAGGAGCCAGCGCCGTTTCCACGGCGCAGCCTCCCAGCTAGCTAGCAGCCTGTCGGAATTGGCGGGGACCTTCGGAGGGAGGGCGTCCCGCCCTCCAAGCGTGCCGAAGGCACGCACGCAGTGGAGCCGCCCAAGGCCACCGCAACATTCGTCCCACACAATGCCAACAAAGCGCCCGCTCCAAACGACGCCACCAACGCGAGGAATCCTGTCGGACATAACCCGGGCGCGATGGAGGGCGGGACGCCCTCCGTCCAGGTCCCCAAGTCCCCTTGATGCTAGCGCGGCAAGGTCCGACAGGTTGCGAGCGCGACGTGAAGCCATACACTTCGCGCTCCCTGTCGGTGCGGACGACCGCCGTTGGCATTTGTAACCTTCTGCGGCAATTTCTGCGCCACGTCGCGCCGCGGCTCTCGGCACGCTGACGCTGCTGTACTTCTTCAACTTCGTCGATCGGCAGATCATTGCGATCCTCGTGGAGCCCATCAAGGCGGACCTTGGGCTTGCCGATTGGCAGCTTGGCGTCGTGTCTGGGGTCGCGTTCGCGGCGCTGTACGCAACGCTCGGCATTCCCATCGCTCGGCTCGCAGACCGGGCGCATCGGGTCAACATCATCTCCGTGGCGGTGGCGCTGTGGAGTGCGATGACGGCCGTCTGCGGCCTTGCGCAGAACTTCGTGCATCTGGTGCTGGCGCGGGTGGGAGTGGGCGTGGGAGAGGCGGGGTTGACGCCGCCGGCGCATTCCCTGATCGCCGACATGTACCCGGAGCGGCAACGCGCCACGGCGCTTGCCATTTACCAGCTTGGCGTTCCCACCGGTGCCTTGTTCGGCCTTCTTGCCGGCGGCTTGATCGCCGAGGCTTGGGGCTGGCGGGTGGCGTTTATCGCCGTCGGGCTTCCCGGCGTACTGCTCGCGCTCGTGGCCAAGTGGGTGATTCCCGAACCGCGGACGACGGGTGGCCTGATGCCGACTGCTGCCGAGCAGCCTCCGTTCATCGAATCCCTGGCCCTCCTCTGGCGCATTCACACCTTCCGCCAGCTCGTGCTCGGGTTCGCCCTCGTTTCCTTCGTCACGTTCGGCTACAACGCATGGCTGCCAGCGCTCTTGGGGCGGATGCACGGCCTCTCGACGGCGGACATCGCGCTTTGGCTTGGCCCCGTCGGATTCGTCTCCGGCGTCGCCGGCACCTTCTTGGGCGGGCTCGCCTGCGACCGGCTGGGGCAGCGGGAGCCACGCTGGTATGCATGGCTGCTGGCAATCGGCTTCGCCGTATCGATTCCCTTCCTCGGCGCCGTCTTCCTCGCGCCGTCTGCGACACTGGCCATCGCTGCCTACGTCGTTCCGAACTTCCTGATTGGCATGAACATGGGCCCCACCTTTGCGATGGCGCAGTTCGTCGCTCCCGAGGGGTTGCGAGCAATGGCGTCGAGCATCCTGCTTTTCTTTGCCAACATGATTGGCCTCGGGCTTGGTCCCCTCACCGTCGGGGCACTCTCGGACGCCCTTGCGCCCAGTGCGGGCGCGGGCTCGTTGCGTCTCGCGCTGCTCGTGGTGCTGCCGGTGCTCGCATGGTGCGCCTTGCACTACCTGCTTGCCGGGCGCACATTGCGCGCCGAGATTCGTGCGACCGAGACCGGGGAGACCTCTGCGTGAAATTCAGCGTTCTGCAATTCTTCAGTTGGCCCGGGCGGCGGGTGCCGCTCGCGACGGTCTATCAGCGGGCGCTGGAACGGGTGCAGATCATGGATCAAGGCGGCTACGACGCGGTTTGGCTCGCCGAACACCACTTCTCGACCTACAGCGTGTGCCCGTCAGTACACATCATGGGCATGCATGTTGCGGGACTCACCGAGAACATCCGCATCGGCACCGGGGTCAGCCTCGCGGCCTTCTATCACCCCCTGCGGCTCGCCGAGGAGGTGGCGCTGCTCGACAACCTCTCCGGCGGTCGGGTTAACTGGGGCGCCGGACGCGGCTTCGACCGCAAGGAGATGGAGGTGTTCGGCGTTGGCGCGGAGGACTCCTACGACCGCTTCCGCGAGAACGTCGAGATCGTGCTGGCGGCTTGGGGCGACGACCGGCTCACACACCGAGGCCGGCATCACTCGTTCGAGGATGTGGAGGTGTTGCCCAAGCCATTGCAGGACCCCATGCCGGTCTGGATCGCCACGTCATCGGTGACCGCCATTGATTGGGCCGCAAGCCGCGGCCATTCGATCCTGATGGACCCGCACGCGACTCATGCCGAGATTGGCGCGAAGTACCGGCATTATCTTGCCGCGATGGAAGACCACGGCTTCCCGGACGCCGACTCGCGCGAGATACCGGTAGCGCGGCTGCTGGCCATTGCTCCGACGGACGAGGCCGCAGAGAAGGTGGCACGCGAGGGCGCCCGCTGGACGGTGGGTTCCTACGCCAACCCCGGGCCGGGCGCGGCCGCCCGCGAAGAGCGCATCGAGCGCTACGTTCAGGACGTCATCATCCACGGCTCGCCGGCTCGGGTGGCAGCGCAGCTTCAGCAACTCGAGGAGGAGATTCCACTGCGTTACCTGATCGCCTCCATCCTGAGCCACGAGACCTTCGTGCTCCTCACCGACGAGGTGATCCCGCGCCTGTCCTGAAGCGTGGTCACAACGTCTGCGTTGGTCGTTCCGAGCCCGCAAACCGGGCGAGGCACGCCTCGATTCGTCGGCGGGCATTGTCGTCTCGGGCGTCGAACTGCACGCCGACGCCGGCGGCCCTGCCGTCGCCGGCACCGGGAGGCGTGATCCAGACGACCGTTCCGGCGACCGGGAACGGCGCCGCGTCATCCGGCAGTTGCAGCATCACGAGCACCTCGTCTCCGAGGCCGTGGCTGGCCTCGGACGGCACGAAGATGGCGCCGCGCTTGATGAACGGCATGTAGGCGGCATGCAGCACGTCGTCGGTGGGCATGTGGACGGAGAGGATCGAATGGCTTGACGGCGTTTTCATACCGCCATCATTTCGCGATTTCGTGCGCTTGCGGAAACGCCGGGCGAATGTCGCACAGCCGATGCAGACATCTGCCCGAGGGCGTTCCGATCCCGTCACGGCTTGGGCGCCTTCAAGGGGGCGCAAGCACCCGCTCAAGGAAGCGCAGGATCGTCTCGAAGCGATGTGTGGCCACGGCGCGTTCCTGCATGGAGTGCTTGGCGCCTGGGTAGGTCATCAGCTCGAACGACACGCCGGCGCCCTGCAGTGCCTTCATCAGGCGCGTCGAGTGGGTGAACAGGACGTTGTCGTCGGCCATGCCGTGCATCAACAGCAACGGGGTGCGGATGTTGGCCACCTTCGGCAGGGGGGAACTGGCGTCGTAGCCCGCCTCGTTCTCCTGCGGCATGCCGAGATAGCGCTCGGTGTAGTGGGTGTCGTAGAGGCGCCAGTCCGTGACCGGGGCGACCGCAACGCCGGCGGCGAACGCTTCCGGTTCCGTGGCGAGGCACATGAGGGCCATATAACCGCCGTAGCTGTGGCCGAACACGGCGATGCGTTCTGGGTGCACCCAAGGGAGGGAGTGCAGGTGTTCGAGGCCGCGAAGTTGGTCGGCCACTTCGACTGCGCCGAGTTGCCCGTGGATGGCTTTCTCGAAGGCGGCCGAGCGGTTTGTGCTGCCGCGATTGTCGAGTTCGAACACGCCGAAGCCGGCCTGGGCAAACAGTTGCAGCATCAAGGGCGGCATCTCCCGGCGCACCCGCTGCACGCCGGGGCCGCCGTAGACGTGAACCACGACGGGATAGCGCTTGTTCGGCTCGAACGGTGCGGGAGGCGTGATCCGGTAGTGCAGCGGCTCACCGCCGGCGCCCGTGATGCAGCCAAGCTGCGCAAGGGAATGGTGGGGGAAGAGCGATGCGGGCGCCGGTGGCTCGTCGTTCGCCGGTGCAAGCGTGCGGCTCCGTGTGCGGGCTGCATCGCGCAGTTCGACAAGCTCCAGCGACGCCGGGGCGTCTGGCGTTGCTCGCGTGATTGCGGCGCGGCCGGTGGTTTCATGCAGCGTGGCTTCGTGCCAAGCCCCGCCCTGGGTGATGCGCTCCGCTTCACCGTTGCCGAGGTGCACTCGGTATAGATGCTGTTCCGTCGGGTCTTGGTGCCAGCCGGTGACCCAAGCCATGTCGTCCCTTGCGCCGACGATTTTGTTCGTGCGCTTGAGGCCGGTGGGGAGCGGCGTGCCATCCACATGCAGCGTCACGCGCCCATCCGCTTCGGCGGTGTGCAGCGCGCGGCCGTCCGGGAGCCAGTGAAGGTTGTCGTCGAGGTCGATCCAGGTTTCCGATCGGATTTCTGCCACTTCTTGCCAGGCGGCATCGGCCCTGCGCCGGATGGAAAGCTGCCGTTGATCCCGCGATTGCGCCTGCACCCACAGTGCCCCGTCCGGACCGAATTGCACGCGCGCCAGATAGTCGTCCTCTTCCAGCGCCCAGTCGAGCCACTGCGGCGTCGGCACGTCGCTCCGTTGGGCGGGTCGGACGGCCGGGCGCCCTCCCGCCCCGGGGATTGACGCGGCCACGTCGCACACGGCCAGCCGCACTTCGGCATTCTCGGCGCCGGCAAACGGGTAGCGCTGCGGCACGACGGCGATGCCTTCTGCGCCAATCTCATGCCGATGCGAGACCGGCACTTGCGCGTCGTCCACGCGAGTGAAGGCGATGGTTCGCGAGTCCGGAGGCCACCAGTAGCCCTCGAAGCGATGCATCTCTTCCTGCGCCACGAACTCCGGCAAGCCGTTCGTAACCGTGCCGCCGCCGTCGCTTGTCAGGCGACGTTCTTCGTCGGCATCGATGTTGGCGACGAACAGGTCGCCGCCCCGAACGTAGGCGACCTGTTTGCCATCTGGCGAAAGCTGGGCGGCGCTGCTCCCCTCCGGCGACACGCGACGAGTGCTGTTGTCGGCGAACCGGTGCAGGTATGTGGCGCCGGCGTGTGGAACCAGCACCGCGTCGCTCGCCGGATGCCAACTCCAGGTCGTGACGCCGGTCGCAAACTGCCGCCGGCGCTCGCGTTCCGCCCGTTCGACGTCGGAAAGGCGCGCGACTTCCAGGTCACGAAGCGCGATCGGAACGAGACGGGTTGCGCCGCCGATTTCGTGCAGCCACAGTTCGAGCCGTTCCCGGTCGTTCGCGGCGGGGCGGAGGAAGCCGAGCAGTTTGCCGTCGGGCGAGAACTTGACCTGGCTGGGGGGCCTGCCGGCGAGTGGCTCTGGACCGAAGAGCCGGGCGGTGTCGAGCTTCAAGAAGCGGCCTCTTCGAGCGCGGCGAAGGCCGGCCGCGTCAGGTTCTCCACGCCGTCTGCCTCGACCGCTACGTTGTCCTCGATGCGGATGCCACCGCAGCGCATGAACGACTCCACCTTGACCCAGTTGACCGCATCGCGCTCCTCGATGGCGTCGAGCAGCATGGGGATGAAGTAGAGCCCGGGCTCCACGGTGAACACCTGCCCAGGCTCGATGTTGCGGGTGAGCCGCAGCGAGGGAAAGCGCTCCGGGGGCTCGGTCACCGTGCCGTCCGGGGCACCGAACTGACCGCCGACGTCGTGGGTTTGCAGGCCGAGCAGGTGGCCAAGGCCGTGCGGAAAGAAGGCGTCGGTGAGCTTGAGGTCGAAGGCCGCTTCGGCGCTGCAACGGACGAAGTCGAAGCGCACGAGCAGGTCCGCGACCTCCTGGTGCATCCGCACGTGCAGATCGACGTAGGTCATGCCGGGGCGAACTTGCGCCACCATCGCCTGCTGCTTCTCGTCGAGCGCCTGCACCAACTCATCGAAGTCGTCCCCGGGGGTGGCGGTGTAGGTTCGGGTGATGTCGGAGTGGTAGCCATCGGCACGGGCACCGGCGTCGATGAGGAAGCTGCGGGTGTCGTTGGGGCGGCCGCGGTCGTAGTGCTGGTAGTGCAGGATGCCGGCGTGCTCGCCCAGGGCGACGATGCTGGGGTAGGGCAGTTCGCTCGTCACCTGCGAACTGCCGGCCAGAAACGCTAGCTGAATCTCGAACTCGCTGCCGCCGCCCAAGAAGGCGTCTCGCGCCGCGATGTGCCCGGCGGCGCCGGCGGCGGACGCGGCGCGCATTCGGTCGAGTTCGAAGTCGGTCTTGTAGGCGCGAGCGTAATGCAGCCGCGCGGTGAACTCCTTCGGATTCACATCATGGGGACGCAGATTGAGGTCCAATGCATCGGCCGGTCCGGCTAGCACGGGACGCTTGCAGCCGGCGAGTTCCGTCGAGATTGCCGACGCGAGATCATCGGCATCGGTGTGGCGTGCGACATCGAGGTTGTCCGCGGCCCACTCCGGCAGCGTCGGCGGCATGTGCCAATAGTCGTCACCCCCGAGAAAGTGCAGCTTGGCGGGTGCGCCCGGCCGCACCACCAACACACTCCCCTCGCAGTCCCGCCCGGGCAACCAGCGCGCGAAATGCGGATTGGGATGGAACGGCGGTGCCTGATCGTCCTGGAAGTACATGGCCGCGATCCCCGACGGCAGCACGGCAACATCTGCGCCGAGCGCCTCAAGCGCTGCCTCCCACTCCCCTTGCAGGTGATGAAGGTGCTGCCGATACAAGCCGATGTCGAACGGGCTGGCATTCATCGAACCGGTGCCTCCGCACAAACGCTGCTGCCGATTCTATGCGCCGCGCGCGCGGTTCCTGCAACCCGAGCCCCTGGACCTCGCGCGGTTCCGCCGCATGTGCCAACATGCGCCGGCCGTTGCCAAGGTGCGCTCCGGCCGTTGGCAACCCCAGCACACTGCGGCCTTCACGCCCGACTCCCGGCCACCTTGTCGTGTCACCGTGCGACCCGTAAGGTCACGCGGCAGCGTTGAGGAGATGTCCATGTCCATCGTCGAGACACAATACGGTCGGGTCGAGAGCGTCCGAGCCAACGGGATGCACGCGTTCCTCGCAGTGCCCTTCGCCGCACCCCCGGTCGGCGAGTTGCGCTGGCGACCTCCTGCCGACCCGACACCGTGGGGCGGCGTGCGGCGTGCGGTGGATTTCGGCGCCCAGTCGTGGCAACCGGCGCTGGAAGGCATGGGGCCGCTTCAGTTCGCGTTCAACGCGGACCGCGCTGAGCGCCACGAGGACTGCCTCTATCTCAACGTGTGGACCCCGGGCCTCGACAACCGCAAGCGGCCGGTGCTGGTGTGGATCCATGGCGGCGGTTTCTCCGGTGGCACCGGCGGCACGCCGATCTACGACGGCACCGCCCTTGCGAGGCGCGGCGACGCGGTGGTCGTGACGATCAACTACCGGCTCGGGGCGCTCGGTTTCGTCAACCTCAGCGAAGTCACCGGCGGCCGCGTACCGGCGACGGGCAACGAAGGGCTGCTCGACCAGGTGAAGGCGCTCAGGTGGGTGCGCGACAACATCGAGGCATTCGGCGGCGATCCGGGTCGCGTGACCATCTTCGGCGAGTCGGCGGGCGGCATGAGCGTCGGTGCGCTGATGGCGTTTGGCCCGGCGGCCGGACTCTTCCACCGCGCCATTCCTCAGAGCGGCGCATGCAATACCGCCCAATCGGTGGCCCGGGCGACGGAAGTCGCGGAAGGACTGCTGGAACTAGCGGGGGTGTCGGCGAACGCGTCGGCGGCCGAGCTCCTGGCGCTGGATCCGGAACGCCTGGTCGAGGCGGGAACCGGTGTGAGCGCGAAGCTCGGTGGCGCCATGGTGTTCCAGCCCTGCATCGACGGGGTGCAGTTGACCGATCTGCCTCTGGACGCAGTTGTGGCGGGTTCGGCGGATGGGATTTCGGTCATGGTCGGCGCTGCGCGTGACGAATGGCGGCTGTTTACCGCCATGCCAGGGTTCCCGGCACCGGAGGACGATGCCGCGCTGCAGCAGGCCCTTGCAGGTCGCATCGACGGTGCCGAAGCGGTGATCTCGGCCTATCGCTCGGCCCGGGAGGGACGTGGCGAGGCAGCGGATGCGGCGACCCTGTATTCCGCCATCGAGTCGGATCGGGTCTTCCGCGTTCCGGCCATCCGCCTTGGAGAGGCGCTGGCGGCGCGGGGGCAGGAGTCGTTCCAGTACCTGTTCACCTGGGAGTCGCCCTGGGAGGACGGACGGCTCGGGTCACCCCATGCGATCGACATCGGTTTCGTCTTCGGCACCCACGCCCTGAACCCCGGTAGCGCGGAGTTCTTCGGCAGCGGGGACGCAGCAGACGCATTGGCGGGGCACGTGCAGGATGCTTGGCTCGCCTTTGCCGCCGACGGGGACCCGCGCACGCACGCGCTCGAGGATTGGCAGCCCTACACGCCCGACACCCGGGCCACTGCGCTGTTCGGTGATCCCGTATCCGTCGCGTTTGACCCCTGGGGCGAGGAACGCGCGGCTTGGGATGGAGTCAGCGCTGGGATCGGCACCCTGTAGGAAGGTCGCGACGCAGGCCCGAAAGAGGGCGAGATGTCTCGCCGGCGATGCTCGCCGGCGCAATAACGTACCTTTGCCTAACGCCTTCATGGTATATATGCGCCCGCTCGATTCACTTTGGGAAGGGAGAACCTATGGGGGCTTACGCCTACTTGGCGCCGAGCAATGTCAGCGAGGCGCTTGCGGCGCTGCAACGGGAGGCCGATGCCGGCAACCGCACGCAGATGCTCGCTGGCGGCACGGACGTTCTGGTGCAGATGCGGTCGGTGGATCGCGGTGAGCGGACATTTGTCGACGTCAAGCACGTCGAGGAAGCCAATCATCTCGACATCGGCGACGACGAAATCTTCATCGGCGCGGCCATTGCGTCCGCCATCCTGTTCGAAAACGAGGAACTCAAGGGAATCCTGCCGGGGCTCCTCGAAAGCTCCGACCTGATCGGCTCCACGCAGATTCAGGGGCGGGCCACCATCGGCGGAAACCTCTGCAACTCATCACCCGCCGGCGACACCATCCCGGCGCTGATCGCGTGTGGGGCCATCTGCGTCATCGCCTCGCCCGGCGGCAACCGGGAAGTGGCAGTGGAGGATTTCGTGACCGGTGTCGGCACCAACGTGCTTTCCGCCACGGAGTTCCTCATCGGTTTCCGCGTCCCGCGCCCGCAGGGCAAGTCCTCGAGCGCATACCTGCGCTTCATCCCGCGCACGGAGATGGACATCGCGGTCGCCGGCGCCGGCGTTGCCCTGACGCTCGACGACAGCGGCACCTGCACCGCAGCCAAGGTTTCCATCGGCGCAGTCGCGCCCACCGCACTGGTGGTCCCTGACGCCGCGGCGGCCTTGGTGGGCAGCAAGGTGGACGACGCCGCCCTGGCCGCTGCTGCCGACGCATGCAGCGTCGCGGCATCGCCCATCACCGACAAGCGCGGCACGGTGGAGTACCGCCGCAAGGTCGTTGGCGT
Source organism: Gammaproteobacteria bacterium (assembly GCA_009837725.1). GTDB lineage: Bacteria > Pseudomonadota > Gammaproteobacteria > Pseudomonadales > Azotimanducaceae > VXYL01. The sequence continues at coordinate 17,249 of VXSY01000120.1, forward strand.
GCTCTGCAAGCGCGCCGCCGGCATCGCCCGCGACCGCGCAGCCGCGCTCTAGGCCCATCGGGCAACGGATTCAAGGAGTACCCGTGAGCAAAGTACACGTTTCCACGAGCATCAACGGCGATGCCGTGGAATTTCTCTGCGAGCCGCACCAGTCCCTCCTGGAGGTGCTGCGCGAAGACCTCAACATGACCGGCACCAAGGAGGGCTGCGCCACCGGCGACTGCGGCGCCTGTTCCGTCTTGGTGAACGGTCGCCTCGTCTGTTCCTGCCTCATGCTCGGCGTCGAGGCGGAAGGCGTGGAACTCACCACCATCGAGGGCATCGCCGGCGAAGGCGGCCTGCATGTCTTGCAGCAGAAGTTCCTCGAACACGCAGCGCTGCAGTGCGGCATCTGCACGCCGGGCTTCATCGTCGCGGCCAAGGCGCTGCTCGACAAGAACCCCGATCCTGACGAGACCACGATTCGCTACTGGCTGGCGGGCAACCTGTGTCGCTGCACCGGCTACGACAAGATCGTCCGGGCGGTTCAGGACGCGGCCCAGGAACTGGCCTACGAAGCCTGAGGGGCTCCACCCCAACGGGCGCTCTATCCCACGCAAACGCAACGCATTCAAGGAGACTCAGACAGTGGCAGAAGCGGTAGATCTCAAGGCCATTGGCACCCGCCCCATCCGTCCCGACGGCATCGACAAAGTGACCGGGCGGGCAGCGTTCGGCGCTGACCTCAACCTGCCCGGCATGCTCTACGGCAAGGTTCTCAGGAGCCCGCACGCCCACGCCCGCATCAAGAGCGTGGATCTCTCCTGCGCCCTCGAAGCCGACGGCGTGCTGGCGGCCATCTCCGGCGCCGACCTTCCGAACGAATCCCCCTCCGACCTCGCCAAGAACGTCCTCGCCCGCGACAAGGTGCTCTACCACGGCCACGCGGTGGCAGCGGTGGCGGCCAAGACGCTGGCGCAGGCGGATGCGGCGATCGACCTGATCGACGTGGAGTACGAGGTGCTTCCGCCGGTGCTCTCGATCGACGAGGCCATCGCCGACGGCGCGACTCTCGTCAACGAGAGCCAGCACACCAATGGCGACACCTCCAAGCCCGCCAGCAACGTCGCCGCGACGACGATGTTCGAGCGCGGCGATGTGGACGCCGGCTTCGCCGAGGCCGACGTGATCGTCGAGAGCGAGCACCGGGTTCCCACCGCCCACCAGGGCTACATCGAACCCCACGCCTGCACGGCCACCGCCAACGAAGACGGCAAGTCCACCGTGTGGTGCTGCACCCAGGGCCACTTTGAAGTGCGCTCGCTGACGGCGCAGGTGCTCGGCGAACCGGTGGGCAACATCAAGGTCATCCCGTCCGAGATCGGCGGTGGCTTCGGCGGCAAGACCATCATCTATCTCGAACCGCTGGCCGTGAAGATGAGCCAGATCTCCGGTCGCCCGGTGAAGATGATGATGAGTCGCGAGGAGGTCTTCCGCGCCACTGGCCCCACCTCCGCCACCTGGTGCAAGGTGAAGGTCGGCGCGAAGAACGACGGCACCATCACCGCAGCCACGGCATGGCTCGCCTACGAGGCCGGCGCCTTCCCGGGCGCTCCGGTCGGCCCCGGCTGCATGTCCGTGCTTGCGCCCTACGACCTCGCGAACTTCCGCATCGAGGGCAACGACATCCTCGTCAACAAGCCGAAGGTTTGCGCCTACCGCGCGCCCGGCGCGCCGCAGTCCATGCATGCCATGGAGTGCGCCATCGACGAGTTGGCCCGCAAGCTCGAAATGGACCCCATCGACCTGCGGATGAAGAACGCCGCTGGCGAAGGCACGCAAGCGCCGTACGGGCCTACCTTCCCGCCGGTTGGCCTGAAGGAATGCCTCGAAGCGGCGCGCAAGCACCCGAACTGGACGAGCCCCGTGCCGGAAGGCGCAGGTCGCGGCCTTGCCGTCGGCTTCTGGTTCAACATCGGCATGCAGTCGAGCGCCGAGGTGCGCATCGCCGAAGACGGCATGGTGACGGTGATGGAAGGCAACCCCGACATCGGCGGCAGCCGCGCCGGCATGGCGCTGATGGCGGCGGAGACGCTCGGCGTGCCGTACGAGCAGATCAAGGCGCACGTGGGCGACACCGAAGCCACCGGCTTCTGCAACGTCACCGGCGGCAGCCGCACGACCTTCGCCACCGGCATGGCCGTGATCCAGGCCTGCGAGGACATCATCGCCCAGTGCAAGCAGCGCGCCGCGCTCACCTGGGACCTCGATGAAGACCAAGTGGACTGGGTGGACGGCGAAGCCGTGCCGAAGCCCGGCGTGAACGCTGACGTGAAGCCCTTGAGCCTCGGCGACATCGCCCGCGGCGCCGGCCGTACCGGTGGCCCGCTGCTCGGTCGAGCCAGCCTCAACGCCCAAGGTGCCGGAGCTTCGTTCTCTGTCAACCTGATGGACGCCAAGGTGGACAAGGAAACCGGCAAGGTGGACGTGCTCAGCTTCACCGCCATCCAGGACGCCGGAAGGGCCATCCACCCCTCCTACGTCGAAGGCCAGATGCAGGGCGGCGCTGCCCAGGGCATCGGCTGGGCGCTGAACGAGGAGTACATCTACGACGCCGAAGGCGTCATGGAAAACGCCGGCTTCCTCGACTACCGCGTTCCGGTAGCGTCAGACCTGCCGATGATCGACACCGAGATCATCGAAGTGCCGAACCCCTCGCACCCCTACGGCGTGCGCGGCGTAGGTGAAACCCCCATCGTGGCACCCCTGGCAGCCGCGTCGAACGCCGTCCGAGATCAGCTCGGATTCCGCATCGACGACCTGCCGCTGTCGCCGCCGAGGGTGTTGGAGGCAATCGACGCGCAAGGGTAGTTGTCGGTACAGTCGCCCGCGGGTGGTCGTGCCACCCGCGGGTTTTCCCGACACACAAACATTTCGTCCTACACACCAGTCGGCGGTTTCGCACAGGCACGTTGAACGGTCCCGTGCCGGCCGCCCTTGCTGTGGGCATCCGGAGCCCCGCAACGCCTGAAGGTGGCAATGGCCTTTGCCACGCTTCCTGACCTGCGATGGGCGCATGTCTGTCCAGCCGGGTCGCATCAAGCGTGAGACATCGGCCATTGGAGCTGTGGGACGCAATGTTTGTGTGTCGGGTCACTCGTCAGCCAAGCACGCGTAGTGCGGTCTCGGGCACCTTGTCGAGGATCTTGAGCAACGCCTTGGCCGCACCGGTCGGCCCGCGCTTCCCCTGTTCCCAGTTGCGGATGGTCTCGTGCGGCACGTCGATGCGCCGCGCGAACTCGACCTGGGTCAGCCCGAGACGACGGCGTACCCGCCGGACGTAGCGCCCCATGTCGCGCATCGCCTCGGCGTCGTCGTCGCGCGCTTGGCGGGCAATGTCGTCCTCGCTGGTGGCATCCAGAACTTCCTGATCGACCCGGCCTGGGGGAAGGTCCTGAGGGTTGTCCGGATCAATCGTCAACCGTGTTCTGCTCATACTCCCGAACCTCCCTGTGGTTGGCCTTGCGGGCGGAAATGATGCGGATCGTCGAGTTCCGCATGGTGTAGACCACCACGAACACCCGACCGTCTACCGCGCCCAGCAGCCGGTAGCGGTCCTCGCCGTAGTCCCAGCGCTGGTCCATGGTGACGATTCTGTCCTCGTCAAGGAATGCGTGCACGACGCGAAGTCGAAGCCGCGGTCCGTGAAACAGGCATCGCCCTTGGCATCGTCCCACTCGAACTCCATGAGCTCTTGTAGGCCAATGGCCTACCGTTGTCAAACGTCGGAGTTTTCCCGACACACAAACATTTCGTCCTACAGACCAGTCGGCCATTTCGCACACACACGTCTTAGACGGGTTCCGTGCCGGCCCTTACCGACGTCCGGGCGCCCCGCAACGCTGGAGGCGGCAATGGCCATTGCCACGCTCCCCGACCCGCGGTGGGCTGATGTCGGTCCGGTCGGAGGGGCAGCATCGAGCGTGAGACATCGGCCACTGGTGCTGTGGGACGCAATGTTTGCGCCGGGCGTTTCCCGACACACAAACATTTCGTCCTACGGACCAGCCGGCCATTTTGCACACGCAGGTTGAACGGGTTCCGCGCCGGCCCCGGCCCTCGCCCTACGCGTCCGGGCGGGCCCCGCAACGCCTGGAAGTGGCAATGGCCTTTGCCGCGCTTCCCGACCTGTGATGGGCGCATGTCAGTCCGGTTGGGCGGGCCGCATCGAGCGTGAGACATCGGCCACTGGAGCTGTGGAACGCAATGTTTGTGTGTCGGGTCACTGGTGCCTCATGTTTGTGTGTCGGGTCACTGGTGCCTCGCGCCTTGACGCTCCACCCGCAGCCACCCCATCATGCTGACGGGACTTCGCTGCGGAGCAAACGGATGAGGTGTGGAGCACTTGCGGGGGACGCCAGATGAGCGAACAGGCGCAGACCGCCGAAGCAGGAACGGGCGACGAAGGACCACCGGCGAACACCCATCTTGCCGCGATGGGCGAGGGCCTCAAGCCGCTGATCGACAGCGTGCAGAAGAGCGGTGGTCTGCTCGGCCCGTACGATGTCGCCGACCACCTCAAGGCGCGGATCGACGAGTTTGACTTTAGGCGATGCCATTGCCCATTTCCGCGAGCACGGCTACGCCGCTCTTGAGGATGTGGCGCCGCCCGCAGAGATGGACGAACTGCGTGAGGCGATCCATGGTCTCGCCAATCCGAAGGGAGCGCTGGGCGGCCGGGGCGCTGCGTTTCTGCTCGGTCGCCACCCGGCCATCGACCGCATTGCCACCAACCCGAAGATCCTTGCGTTCGCCGAGGTGAGCGTCGGCAACGGCCTGCGTGCCAGCCAGTTCGCCGCTTCGATCATGGGCAAAACGGACAAGCTCGTCGCCGGCGGCATCCACGCGGACCAGAACTGGCTGCCGGCACCATTTCCTGAACACAACTGCGTGATCACTTTCTGCATTCCCTGCGACGGCATGACGGACGAGGAAGGCGCGACCCGTGTCGTTCCCGGCTCGCACCTTGCACGCCGGCACCCGACTCCCGAGGAGAGCCGTTCGGAAACCGTCCCCATAGAGGTCGCCAAGGGCGGCGTCGCGGTCTGGGATGGCTCGGTTTGGCACGGCACCGGTCGGCGCACCGTCGACGGCGTGCGCACCGTGCTCCACGCCACCTATCAGCGCCTCTACACCCAGCCCATCGATGACTACACATACCTGCTGAAGGACGAGGATTACATGGCATCGGCCCCGGAAGCGATGCGCGGGCTTTTGGGCGAACGCCTGTTCTTCGGCACGGCGCACGACAACAGCATGGTCGACATGGCCAAATTCACCGAGGCGACCATTCGCTCCAAGCTGTAGGTGAGCCGCGGAGTGCCGCGTCCTGACCTTGTGTGGCGCCCCCGGTGTGTGGCGCTGTGGTCGGCGGCTGCGGTGCTATATTGGTTTCGTTGCGGCAGGACTCAAGGCCTTGGATGGAACATCGATCCGCGGATGTGGCCGACCGGACCACTCGCCTGATTGCGGCAACCGAGCGTTCGCGAAAGAGCGCCCGGCCCTTGCCCCGTGGCCCCAAGGGCAAAGAGCTCGAGGAGGCACTGCTGCTGGCGGCACAATTCAAAGCGCCACCGCGAGGCGCCTTGGAATACCCCGTGCTAAAGCGCCTGATTGAAACCCGTGTGCACAAGCGGACCGGTTGACGTTAGGTACGCTCTGCCGTGGACATCGTTGCGAAGGTAGTCGCGCTTCATCAGGCGCTGGCGGCTGCCGGTTTGCCTCACGCCATCGGTGGAGCGCTGGCGTTGGCGTGGTGCGTCCGGGACCCACGGGGGACGGTTGACGTCGATGTGAACGTCTTCATCTCCGAGTCCAGCGCGTCGTTGTTGCGGGACGCACTACCGGCACCCATCGAGCTTTCCCCCGCCGACGTTGCTCGGCTTGAGGAAGATGGACAGGCACGGCTGTTCTGGGGCCAGACGCCCGTGGACATCTTCCTGAACTCCGTCCCCATGCACGAGGCGGCTTCCAAACGGGTGCGGATTGAACCCTTCGGTGGTGCCGAGTTGCCGTTCCTGAGCTGTTTGGACACCGCCATCTTCAAGGCGCTGTTCAACCGGAGCAAGGACTGGGTTGACCTCGAGGAGATGCACGCGGCCACCACTCTGGAGGTGGCAGAAGTCCGCAGCGTGCTGGTGCAGGCACTCGGGGAAGAGGACGAGCGAGTGGCGACTTTGGACCGTCTAGCGGCAACCGGCCGCGCCTTCGCTACATAACGGCATCAAGCGAGGGTCGGCTTGACGCGACGAGGATCAGTCGCCAGCGGCAGTCAGTTTGATGACCATTGCGCCGCCGTCGATGTGAATCTCGAACTCGTCGTCGGCTGGGCGCTTGTAGGCGAGGGTCTTGAAGGCACCTTCGCCGACGACCTCGAAAGAGACCTCGTTCTCGCCGATGCTGGTTGAGCGCATTTTCGTCGCCGGGCCACGGGATTCGTAGCCCGGGTTCCACTGCTCGAGGTGCAGCACGAGGCCGTCTTCGGATTCCTCGACGACGATCAACTCCACCATTGCCGTGGTTCCCCCGGCAGTCATGCGCACCAGGGATTGGATCGAGCCGTCGCGCGGGACGGTCCAGTTCTCCTCCAGCGTGCCTTCGCCCACGGGGCCAGACCAGGTGCCGGTCATCCACGCCAGTTTCTCGATGTTGGACTCGGCAACCGCACCGACGGCGACCGTGCATAGGGCAAAGGCGAGGGCGACCTTGTGCATGGAGTTCTCTCCGCGTGATCTGCTCGTTGAAACAACGGCGAGCCTACCACGCGGCGTGTTCGATACCATTGCGCCATCGAACAGCGGAGAGGTTCATGGCCAAGGTCGTCTTTCCCGACCACCTGATGACGAACACCGGCGGCACACGCGAGGTGGAGGTGGAGTGCAAGAACTTCCGGGCGCTGGTTCGCGCCCTGAACGAGAAGTGGCCCGGCATCGACGAAGTGCTGCAAAAAACCGCCGTGGCCATAGACGGGCAGATCTATCAGGACGCCTGGCTCGAACCGATCGGCCCGAACGCCGAGGTGTTCTTCATGCATCGGATTGAGGGCGGCTAGGAGCCTGCGCCATAGAAACGGCGCTGGCTGCTGGCCCACGGGTTCGCTTACGCTCACACTCCGGCTAGCGCCTGCGCGAGGGCCCTCAGCCGAACAGCGTCTGCGCCAGCCACGGCATCCCGAAGGCAAGGACGATGCTCACCACCAGTCCCGCAAACGCCTTGCCGGCATCGGAAAGCACCTTGCGCGTGGTCGCGCGGGCGTCGGTGTCGGCAAGGAAGGTGGATAGCGCAAACTCGCGCCCGGCAAGAATGCCGAGGAACACCCACGTCGTGCTCATGGGCATGTCGCTCGCTTCCTTGAACACCAAGAGCACCATGCCGTAGATGAAGTCGATGATCGTGGCGGCGCGGATGTCGGTGGTGTCGGTCTTGGAGGTGACGATCTTCTGAATCTCGCCGCCGAACTGGTAGAAGATGTAGCCCTGCATGGCCACCAGCGCGAGGATGCCGAACAGCAGCCAACTGCCGGGCACCTCGCGGGGCAGGTACACGAAGATGTTTGCCAGGTCCTGAATCAGCCATTGGCTCCAAAGGAAGCCCGTGGAAGCCCATTGCAGCACCACCCAGTAGCTTGGTATCTGCGCCTCGCGGGTGCGGTGGAAATACTCGCTCAACCGCTTGAAGACCAGCAGGAACAGGATGATGGCCGTGGTGAAGGCGACGACATAGCCGAGGGCAGACTTGATCAGCATGCTGCCGAGGTTGCCCGGCGCGCCGCCGGTGACGGCGAACAGCGTGAGCACCAGAAAGGTAGTGCTCACCGGCACGCCGAGGCGGGTGAGGACGAGCAGCGCGAGCGGCGGGATGACGTGAATCCAGGAGACTCCGCCCGGGGGCAGCGGGAAGGCGTCGAGGCGGCCATAGGCGGCGTCGCCGTCGTTGACGAACCAGCCATAGAGCAGCACCACGAGCAGGATGCTGCTGCCGAACATCCACAACACCCACCAAGGGCGGTGGGAGTTGGATGAGAGGAACGTGCCGAGCGTTTGGATCGAGTCGTTGGCAACAACGGAATAGGCCGCCAACAGGAAACCGACAACCATGAATATCTCGACCGGCACTTCCACTTCCTCTTGTTTCCCCACCGAGCGGTGCCCGACGAGCACGCGCGGGCGCAAGTGTATCGGCGCGACGGCGCGGATGGTTGCAGATTGGTAATCCGCCTAGGCGTCGTCTTGCGTCCACATGCCGCGAGCCTTAGGGGGGAGCGTGAACGAACCCCGCAGGCCAGCAGATGCGAGGCAACGGCCAACGCGGCCTTAGGGACGCGCGAGCTTCTATCATTCGCCCGTGAGGTTAGAGGAGTAGATCGTGGGCAAGCTCGTGAACTTGGGATCCCTTTGCATCGACCATGTGTATTCCGTGCCAGAGATCACCGGCCCCGGCGAAACGGTGGCGAGTCTCGGCCACGAGGTCTTTCCCGGCGGCAAGGGGCTGAACCAGTCCGTGGCGGCAGCGCGGGCGGGCGCCGAGGTGACGCACTTCGGCTGCGTCGGTGAAGACGGCGCCTGGCTCAAGGAAGTGCTTGCGGAGGCCGGCGTAGATGCGTCTGGCGTGCGCGTTGCCACAGGTGCATCCGGCCATGCGGTGATCCAGGTAAACGCCGCCGGAGAGAACGCCATCGTCATTGCCGGCGGCAGCAACCGCGAACTCACCGAAGCCGACGTCACCTCCGCGCTCGATGCACTCGGGCCCGGTGACTGGCTGCTGCTGCAGAACGAGATCAACGACCTCGAAGGAGTGCTGGCCGCCGCCGCCGATCGCGGCGCGCGCGTGGCCTTCAACGTGGCTCCTGTGGACGGCCGCGAGGCTGGCTACGACCTGTCGGGCACTGCCTTGCTGATCGTCAACGAAATCGAGGCCGCGGCACTTGCCGGGGAGGATGATCCACCGGCGGCTTTGCGTTCCCTGTGCCAGCGTTATCCGAACATGGATGTCGTCCTGACGCTCGGGCGCGAGGGCCTGCTCTACGCCAACCGCGACGAAACCAGGACCATGCCCGCCTACTCGGTCCAGGCCGTGGACGAAACCGCCGCCGGGGACGCATTCATCGGCTACCTGATGGCCACCCTGTTGGCCGGAGACGAGATGGCCCCCGCCCTCCGCAAGGCTTCCGCCGCCGGCGCACTGGCGGTGACAAGGGCCGGCGCGGCAAGCTCCATCCCACCACCTGCTGAAGTGGAGGCGCTGCTTGCCTCAGGGGGTTGATCGGTCCTACGCCTCTTGCATGGAGCAAAACGCGCAACACCTTTTGGAAAACCAACAATGTGCCTAGAAGCCGAGTCAACACCAACGTGCCGGCCGGATGGCGCGGTCCCACACGCAGCTCGGAGCGACGACCCGTCCCGCTCCTCCCGCCGAAGGCGAAGAAACCAAGGGCCCGAAGCTGCAACCAACCCTCTCCCCGCGAGACGGGCCTGTCGGCGGCGGGGAAGGCAGCATGTTCCCCGGCGCTCCCGAGCGGGCTAAAGGAGCCCGACATATGCCTTGGCCTAACGGCGGCACCCCAGCAAGGGTTGTTCCCTGGCCCTCAAGGGGGAAAGGCGAGCCCCGTCGCCGCGGCGAGTTCGTCGATGGCCTGGGTTTCGGTGACGACCTTGATCGTCGTCATGCCCATGGCTCGGGCGGGCTTCAGGTTGATGCCGAGGTCGTCCAGGAACACGGTTTCTGACGGCTTCACGTCCAGCCGTTCGCAGGCGATCTCGTAAATGCGCGGGTTGGGCTTGCGCACGCCTTCCACGCTCGACTCGACAATCACCTCGAACATCGCCATCACTTCCTGCGCCCGGCGTGCCTTGTCGTCGTCTTGCGCCATGGCCGGGCCGTCGCCGGCCTTCTTCATGTTGTTGGTGATGCAACCCACGCGGTAGTGGCGGCGGCATTCGGCCAGCACCGCCGCCATGCGCGGGCGGAAGTCTCCGGAAAGAAGCTCCAGCACGTCCTTGCCGCGCACGCTGTAACCGTGCGCTTCGGCCTCGATGCGGAAAGCGTCGTCGAACTCGTCCACGTCGATCTCGGAGGATTCGAACCGGGCCCAGGCGTTGGTGTCGGGATCGGTGGAGTTGATGCGGCGAATGAAGTCCTTCGGCAGGCCGTTCGCGGCCTCGAAGCGGGCAAATGCGTCGAACGGACTCGTGGTGAATACGCCGCCGAAATCCCAAAGGATGGCGCGGATCATGGTTTCTCCCTAAACCGGCTGTGGGGTTCCGCTCTCGCTCGTGGCGATGGCTGGCAAGACGAAATGGAACACGCTGCCCGCGCCCACTTCGCTTGCGACCCTAAGCTCCGAATTGTGCCTGCGCAGCACGTGCTTGACGATGGCGAGGCCGAGGCCGGTGCCGCCTCGGGCGCGGCTGTCGGCAAGGTCCACCCGAAAGAAGCGCTCGGTGAGGCGGGAGATGTGCTCGGCGGCGATGCCTTGTCCCGCGTCTTCGACCTCGAAGCGCGCCCATTCGTCGCTCGTGCGCCAGCGTACGTGGATGGGGCCGCCGTCCGGGCTGTAGCGGATGGCGTTGGCAACGAGGTTGAAGCAGGCACTGTGCAGTTCGGTGGGTACGCCGGCGACGCAGAGGTCGGAGTCCACGTCAATATGGAACTCGTGCTCGGCGCCGGCGAGCTGCCGCGCCTCGGCAACGATGGAATCCACCATCGCCGCCACCTTGACCACTTCCACATCGTCCGGCCCCGGCATGGGCGACGACTCCAGCCGCGTCAGCGTCAAGAGATCATCCACCAGCGCCTTCATTCGTTCTGCCGGTGCGTGCAACCGGTTCAGCATACGGCGCATGGTGTCGAGGTCGATGTCGTCGTCCTCCAGGGCTTCGAGATAGCCGACGATCACGGTGAGCGGCGTGCGCAGTTCGTGCGAGACGTTGGCGATGAAGTCCTGGCGCATCGTCAGCAGCCGGTTGAGGGTCGTCACGTCGCGCACCAAGACGATGGATTGACCCCCATCGGCGCGGATGTGACGCAGTTCCAGCCGCGTCGATTCGTCCATGGGCGAGGCGATCTCGACGATGCCATCCTCGACCTCGCCGGCGATGAGCGAATCCACCGCAGGGTCCCGCGCCACTTCGACAAGGGTGCGGCGATCGCCTCGCACCATGCCGAGCAGGCGCCTCGCGGCGTCGTTTTCCGTGGCTACGGCACCGGAGTCGCTGAGCACCATCCAACCATCGGGAACCGCGTCGAAAGTGCGCTGCAAGAGTGCCAGTTCGCGCCCGAGCCGCTGACTCCCGAACACCCCGTCCAGACGCTCCAAGAGCCGGCGCAGGCCCGCCCGTTCCGAATGTCGCGTCGTAGTGGCCATCAACCGGATTCGGAAGCGTCGTTGGCAGAGGGCGCCCCGCCGCCGTGCGACGAGAACCGATAGCCGACGCCGCGCACCGTCTCCACCATTCGGTCCATGTCGAACGGCGCCAGCGCTCGCCGGAGACGCAGCACGTACACATCGACGGTGCGTTCCTCGACATAGACGTTGCGGCCCCACACGCGATCGAGGAGCTGCGTTCGACTGAAGACGCGGGAGGGGTTGCGCATCATGAGTTCGAGCAGCCGGAATTCGCTGGGGCCGATGTGGATGGCCTTCTTCCCAGCCGAGAGTCGATGACCCTTGGTGTCAAGGGTGAGCCCGTTGAACGTGATCGTGCCGTCTTCGCTGTCGCCGCTGCGTCGTCGCAGGGCGCGGATGCGGGCGATCAGCTCGCGTGGCGAAAACGGCTTGGTGACGTAATCGTCGATGCCGGCGTCAAAGCTCTTGAGCTTGTCCGCCTCCTCGCCGCGCGCCGTGAGCATCAAGAGCGGCAGGTCGCTGGTGAGGGGGTCCCGCCGCAGCTTGCGCGCCAGTTCCACACCGCTCATGCCGGGCAGCATCCAGTCGATGATGACGAGCCCAGGCAGCGGCCCTTCGAGAAACGCCAACGCCTGCTCCGCGGTTTCCGACGGAATGACCGTGAAGCCGGCCCGCTCCAGCGAGAAGGCAAGCATCTCGCGAATGTCCTTTTCATCCTCGACAACGAGGATGGCGTTTGAGTCCATCGATGATGTCCAAGCGTGACTGCGTTGGGCGCGTATCAACCGCCGCAAAATGTTACACGGCAATGGCGCTTCTGGCCCCTTCGGTGCTTGCGCCCGCGCGCCGGCTGGCCGTGTGTTTCGCCTCTGGCCTAGGGCGAGCGTTTCAAGGCGAGGTCCGAGATGGCGACCGTGTAGTAGGCTTCGCCGTCTCGCGAGAGGCTCGCAAGCCGCATGTGGTGGCCGCTGCGGGCACCGAACCAAACGACCAGGGAGGGAACATGGGGCAAAGGCAATTGCGGGCGGTGGATGGGTTCACCTTTGGCGTGTACGAAGCACTGCCCGAGGGCGAGGCCAAGGGTGCCGTCGTGGTGATTCAGGAGATTTTCGGCGTCAACTCGCACATCCGCGAAGTGGCGGACGGCTATGCCGCCGCCGGCTACGCGGCGCTGGCGCCGCAGATCTTCGACCGCGTCGAGCGCGACGTGGAACTCGGCTACGAGGGCGATGACATGACTCGCGGCATGGGGCTGGCCTTCCAGGGCCTCGCCCGCGAAGACGCGATGAAGGACTTGCAGGCCACCATCGAGGAAGCCGGCAAATACGGCAAGGTCGGTGTGGTCGGCTACTGCTTCGGCGGCCTCATGACCTGGCTCTCGGCGTGCGATCTTTCCGGCATCGCCTGTGCGTCCGCCTACTACGGCGGCGGCATCGCCGGGGAACTGGAGCGATCCGCCAAGTGCCCGGTCATCATGCACTTCGGCGAACTCGACGCGCACATCCCGATGGCGGACGTGGACAAGGTGAAGGCGGCGCACCCGGACATCCCGGTGCACGTCTATGGCGCCGACCACGGCTTCAACTGCGACCACCGCGCGAGCTACCACGAGGCGTCGGCGAACCTGGCGCGGGAGCGCACGCTGGCATTGTTCGGCGAGCACATCGGTTGAACGTAAAGAAAGGCGGGCGCGCTGGTTGTTCGCGCAAGCGCGCCCTCGCGGGCGCGCCACCGCGTCCTATCGCAATCTTGGCCAGATGCAAGTGTTGACAATGCCGAAGGGTTTGCTAATCCTTCGCCGCTCTGGCTCAGGGGGTAGGGAAAGGACTTTCGGTTTGGCCGGTGGGCGCGCTGCGTCGCGCCGGCCCGTCCGCTAGTGCGTCTCGACGCTGAACAGACGGACGACAGTGGCAGAGCGCTCTGCGCACAAGGACGCACCCCGGGTGCGCGCCTTACGTCAAGCACCGCCTCCATGTCGTGTTGGCAATTCCATAATCCCGCAGGGAAGGGTTGAATGAAGATGTTTTCCACCAAGGGGCTCAAGGCGCCGCTGCTCGCAGGAATCGCGACGCTCGCCTTCGCGCCCGGCGTGGTCGCCGCCACGCTGGTCGAGGTGTTCGCGGCGGCCGAGCGCATCAACGAGCAGGCCAAGGCCTCCCAGACCCGCATCGACGCGCTCACGGAGGAGACCCGCGAGCTCTACGACGACTACAAGCAGGTGCTGAAGGAGATCGAGGGTCTGCGCGTGTACAACGCCCAGCTGGATCGCCAGATCGCCAACCAGGAACGGGAGATGGCGGAGATCGGTGAGTCGGTCGACCAAGTCACCGTCATCGAGCGCCAGATCACGCCGCTGATGCTGCGCATGATCGACGGGCTGGAACAGTTCATCGCCTTGGACGCGCCGTTCCTGGTCGAAGAGCGGGAGCAGCGCGTGGACCGGCTGCGCGACATCATGGAACGCGCCGACGTGGCCGTGTCCGAGAAGTTCAGCCAGGTGCTCAACGCCTATCAGATCGAGAACGAGTACGGCCGCACCATGTGGTCGTACAGCGGCAAGATCGAGGTGGAGGGCGCCGAGCGCATCGTCGACGTCCTGCAAATCGGCCGCGTGGCGCTGGTGTTCCAGACCAGCGACGGCGACGAGACCGGCATGTGGAACAAGACTGCCGAGCGCTGGGAAATGCTCGACGACAGCTACCAGTCGCCCGTTCGCAACGGCATTCGCATGGCGCGCAAGCAGGCGACCCTGAATCTCCTGCCCGTTCCGATTCTGGTGGAGGATTGACATGAAGCTAGCAATCTTGACGAGAAGTCGCATGGCATCCCTCCCGAGCGCCGCACTCATGGCCGCGCTCTTGCTACCGCTCTCGGCGGGCGCCCAAGAGGCCGGCCAGGCGAGCGACCTCACGGTCGTTGAAGCCGACTCTCTGGACGAACTCCTGAAGAACGTCGAGGAACGGCGCGTGGTGGAAAGCCGCGAGCACAACGAGCGCGAGGCGCGCTTCCGCGCCGCCCGGGAAGATCAGCAGCAGATGCTGCGGGACGCCCAGGCCGAGCGCCGCCGCGAAGAGCAGCGCAGCGAACGGCTCGAAACCCAGTTCGAAGAGAACGAAATCCGTATCGGCAACCTGCAAGAGCAGCTCGACAAGCGTCTCGGCAGCCTGCGTGAACTCTTCGGTGTGCTGCAACAGGTGGCCGGCGATACCAGAGGCCTGTTCGAAGCCTCCCTGATCAGTGCCGAGATTCCCAATCGCGGCGAGTGGCTCGGCGAGCTGGCCGCCAAGATGGGCAAGTCCACCCAGCTTGCCTCCATCGACGAGATGGAAGAACTCTGGGAGAACCTGCAGCGGGAAATGACCGAGTCCGGCCGCATCTCGCGCTTCACGAGCACCGTCAACATGCTCGACGGCGAGCAGGTGCAGACAGACCTCATCCGGGTCGGCTCCTTCGCCATCGTCAGCGAAGACGGCTACATCAACTACGACACCGACATTGGCGCGCTCGTGGAACTCGGGCGCCAGCCGGAAGCGCAGTTCGCCAACACGGCAACGGATCTCTTCGATGCCGACGGCGGCGACCTCGTGGCCTTCGCCATCGACCCGACCCGCGGCTCCCTCATCTCGCTCCTGATCCAGAAGGCAACGCTGGCGGAAATGGTCGGCACGCCGTTCGGCGGCTTCACCACCGGTGCCTGCTACCTGCCGTTTTGCGACGGCCAGGGCGACTATCCGGGCTCGGTCATCATCATGGTCGGCATCATCGGTGTCCTGCTCGCCATCGAGCGCCTCGTCACGCTGACGCTGGTGGGCCGCAAGGTTTCGTCGCAGTATCGCCAGCCGGAGAACCCCACCGACGACAACCCACTCGGCCGCGTGCTCAAGGTGTATGACGACAACCGTGACGTGGACGTGGAAACCCTCGACCTCAAGCTCGGCGAGGCGATCCTGTCGGAGACGCCAGCGCTCACCCGAAACATCACCATCATTCAGGTGATCTCGGTGGTGGCGCCGCTGATGGGATTGCTCGGGACGGTGATCGGGATGATCGAGACCTTCCAGTCGATCACCCTGTTCGGCACCGGCGATCCGAAGACCATGGCCAGTGGCATCTCGACGGCGCTCATGACCACGGTGCTTGGCCTCTGCGTCGCCATCCCCACCGTGTTGCTGCACGCCATCGTGAACCAGCGCAGCCGCGGCATCATCCACGTGCTCGAAGAGCAATCCCAGGGCATCGTGGCCAAGCACGCCGAGGAATCCGGTCAGCCGCTCGGCTGATCGGCGAGGCAACGGCGGCCCTTCGGGGCCGCCAGCCAAGGAGAAGGAAACCCGCTAGATGATCAACGACGCCTACATTGCGCTGTCGGGGTTCTTCGCCCAGGGCGGCAATGTGCTTTATCTCATTGCCGCCACGACCTTCCTCATGTGGACGCTGCTGTTCGAGCGGCTCTGGTATTTCCGCAGCGAGCACAAGCATGTGGTGCGCGAGGCGACGGAGATTTGGGAGTCGCGCGACGAGCGCAAGTCCTGGTCTGCCCACCGCGTCCGCGACATGCTCGTCTCGCAGGCCAGCGAACGCATCAACGGCAGCTTCCCGATCATCCAGACTTGCGTCGCGCTTTGTCCGCTCTTGGGCCTGCTCGGCACGGTCACCGGCATGATCGCCGTGTTCGATGCCATGGCGACCCAAGGGGGCAACGCCCGGTCGATGGCGGCGGGGGTTTCCCAGGCCACCATCCCGACCATGTCGGGCATGATCGCTTCGCTGTCGGGGCTGTTCGGCACCACCTTCGTGCGGCGTAAGATCCTGTTCGAGACCGAGCTGATCCAAGACCATTTGACGATGGACCACTGATCGCCGAGCGGCGACAAGGGAGACCGACGACATGGCGAGATCCGAGGGCCGCTTCACCGGCCGGGACGAAGAGAGCGACATCAACCTGACGCCCATGCTGGACGTCGTGTTCATCATGCTCATCTTCTTCATCGTCACAGCCACCTTCATCAAACAGGCTGGCATCGAAGTGCGCCGCCCGGAGGCGGAAACGGACTCGCAGAAGCCCACCGTGAGCGTGCTCATCGCCATCTCGCCCGGCGGCGAGATCTGGATTGACAAGAAGAGGGTGGACCCGGCGGCAGTGCGCGCCCACATCGAAAGACTGCACGCAGAGAACCCGCGTGGTGGTATCGTCGTGCAGGCAGATCGGGAAGCGACGTTCGAGAAGCTGAAAGCCGTGCTTGACGCCGCGCGAGCGGCAGGGGTGACGGAAGTCGCCGTCTCGACCGAGGACCAATGACGCCTCGGTCGGCAACAGGGCAGGAAGCCCTCAGCTTGGGGGTGCGCGAGGGGCTTCCCCTCGCAAGAGGAGCCCTCAGCTCGGGGGTGCGCGAGGGGCTTCCCCTCGCAAGAGGAGCGGTGCGCGAGGGGCTTCCCCTTGCTAGAGGAGGAACGAAATGCTTGTGAGATACGCCTTTGGGGTGGTGCTGGGGGCCGTGGCCACGTTCCTGCTGTTCATGCTCATGCAGGCTGTGATCGCAAACCCGGAAGCCGCAACGGACACCGGCATCAAGGGCCGGATCGTGGACTTCGTGCGCGTGCAGGAAGATCAGGAAGTGCAGGTGAAGAAGCGCAAGCCGCCGCCGCCGCCGGACGTGGACGAACCGCCACCGAGCATGCCGAAGCCGACCCTCGACTCCAACGTCAGCGTCGGTATGGAGATTGGCCTCGTGGACGTGGACATCGACGTCGATGTGAGCGGCACCGGCTACAGTTCGGACGGCGAATACCTGCCCATCGTTAAGGTGGCGCCCATCTATCCGAGGCGGGCGCAGTCGCGCGGCATTGAAGGCTATGTGCTGCTCGAGTTCACGGTGACCACAACGGGCAGCGTGCGCGATCCTTCCGTGATCGAGGCCAAGCCGCCGGGCGTGTTCGACCGCTCGGCCATCAATGCGGCGCTCAAGTTCAAATACAAGCCCAAGGTGGTGGACGGCGAACCCATCGAAGTGGCCGGGGTGCGCAATCTCATCACCTTCCAACTGGAAGACTGACGCCGAATACGCCATCGGCCGGAGGAACGGGTCATGGAACGCATTTGTGGACGCATTCTCGCTGCCGGCGCGGTGGCGATGCTGGTTCTTGCGGTGGCACCGGACAGCCCCCACGGCATCTTGCCCGGAGTGGCATACGCGGCCGATGCGCCGCCTCGCCTCGATGGCTTCCCGCCGACCCCTATCCAAACGGAGGATATGGAACGGCGGCGGGTGCCGAATATGTCGGAAACCACCTACCGCAAGTTTGGCCAGGCACAGGAGCTGATCGATCCCTGCCCGGAGGACCCCGACAACTGCGAGGTTCCCCGCGATCCCGATGGGGCGCTCGTCATCCTGCACGAAATGCTGGAACGTTCCTCACGGTACAACGGCAACGAACTCGGCCAGGTTCATCAGATGCTGGCGGTGATCTACTACAACGACAAGGACGACACCCCCAATACGCTGCATCACTACGAACAGCTCCTCGCCCAAGTGCCGGAGATTACGGAGGCGCTCGAGCAAGGCACCCTCAAGACCCTCTCCCAGCTTCACCTTCAGGAGGAGAACTTCGACACGGCGCTCGAATACATGAAGCGCTGGTTCGCCATCTCCTACAACCCTGGCCCCAGCGAATACATCCTCGTCGGCCAGATTCACTTCCAGAGGAAGGACTTCCCCGCCGCCGCACAAGCCCTTGAGGCCGCCATCACGTTGGCGCAAAGCCGGCAACTCACCGTGCGCGAGAACTGGTGGGCGATGCTCAACTACGCCCATTTCGAGATGGAGAACTACGATCGCGTGATCGAGATTCTCGAAATCCTCGTGCGCGACTTCCCGAAGCGGCAATACTGGATTCAGCTCGCCGGCGTCTATGGTCAGGAAGGCTTTGAACGCGAGCAGCTCATGTCGTTCGAGGCGGCACACGTGGCCGGATTCCTCGACAAGGAATCCGACGTGATGACCTTCGGTGGCCTCTTGATGCAGAACGAGGTGCCTTGGCGCGGCGCCAAGTACATGCAGGTTGGCCTCGACTCGGAACTCGTGGAGCGCACCCCGCGCAACCTGCTGCAGGTCGGCCAGGCGTATCAGTTGGCGCAGGAAGTGGACTCGGCCATCGGCATCTTTGAAGAAGCTGGCAGCAAGTCGGACGATGGTGAAATCTACGACCGCCTCTCCTCGCTTTACCTCGAGAAGGACGAGTTCTCCAAGTGCCGCACGGCGGCAGAGCGGGCGATGGACAAGGGCGGCATCAAGAAGCTCTACAACGTCGAGATCGTGCTCGGCATGTGCCAGTTCAACCTCGACGAACTGCGCGAAGCCCGCGCCACCTTCGTCAAGGCTCGCCGCACTGCCCGCGAAGC
Source organism: Gammaproteobacteria bacterium (assembly GCA_009837725.1). Classification (GTDB taxonomy): domain Bacteria; phylum Pseudomonadota; class Gammaproteobacteria; order Pseudomonadales; family Azotimanducaceae; genus VXYL01. Next base: position 36,031 of record VXSY01000120.1, read on the forward strand.
GGAGGAGAGCAGCGCCGAGCGGATCACCCAGCAATGGATCCGCTACATCGACAACGAGAGCAAACGCCGCGCCGAGCTTGAGGCGGCCGGGATTTAGCCGCGGCTTCCTTGGCGGAGGGCGCATCTCGCCCTCCAACGTCCTGCGGCCCTAGGTTCTTGGGTAGAGCATGTTCACCGGCATAGTGCAGGCGGTCCGCCGCGTCGTGGACGTATCGCGAACGGGCGGCGTCACCACGCTGTCCATCGCTCTTGACGACACCGCCGACGGCCTGCAAACCGGCGCTTCCGTAGCCATCAACGGCTGTTGCCTAACCGCCACGGCAGTGCAGGGCGGCACCGCAGCCTTCGACCTCATCCAAGAAACCACCGAGCTCACCAACCTAGGCAACCTCACACGAGGCAGCCACGTGAACGTGGAGCGCTCCTTCCGCGTGGGCGATGAGGTGGGAGGGCACATCCTCTCCGGTCACATCGCCGCGTCGGTGCCGATCGTGGCGGTCGAGGCAGGGGAGGGCAGGCGCTTGTTGACGGTAGAGGTGCCGCAGGAGTGGCTGCGCTATCTCATGCCGAAGGGCTTCGTCGCGCTGAACGGGGCGAGCCTCACCATTGCCGAACTGGACCGCGCCGCGGGAACGCTGTCCGTGAGCCTGATTCCGGAGACGCTGGCCCGCACCACGTTCGACACGACTGACCTCGGCGATCGCGTCAATCTCGAAGTGGATTCGCAAACCCAAGCGGTCGTCGAGACGGTGCGGGCGATTCTGGCCGACGAATCCATGCTGGCGGATGTCCGTGCCTGAGCCCTTCGGCCAGCGCCTGCGCCAATCATGGGCCCGCAGCGACTCCGCCCTCTGTGTGGGCCTTGATCCCGTGCGCGAACGCTTGCCAAGCCACCTCGCACAAGCGCCCGACCCGCTGTTCCACTTCTGCCGCGAGATCGTCGAAGCGACGGCCGATCTCGTCTGCGCCTTCAAACCCAACATCGCCTTCTTCAACGCCGAAGGCGCCGAGGGAGACCTCAAACGCCTGATCGATCACATTCACACGGCCCACCCCGGCGTTCCGGTGATCATCGATGCCAAGCGGGGCGACGTGGGCTCCACCGCGAGCATGTATGCCCGGGAGCTCTTCGAGCGCTACAACACCGACGCCGCCACGGTGAACCCGTGGCTGGGCTGGGACAGCATCGCCCCCTTCGCCGAACACGAGGGTCGTGGCGTGGTGGTGCTCTGCCACACATCCAACCCCAGCAGCGCTTGGTTGCAGGAAGAGCCGAGGGGTGATCCCGCCTATCTCAAGGTGGCGAGAGAGATGCAAAGCCGGGATGCGGACAACCTCGCGTTGGTCGTGGGTGCCACCTTCCCCGAGCAACTCGCCGAGGTACGCCGCGCCGCGCCGACGCTGCCGTTTCTGGTGCCCGGCGTGGGTGCACAGGGCGGTGGCGCCGACGAGCTTCGGCAGATATTCGCGAGCGGCGTCGACGAAAGCGGCCAAGGCATTGTGGTCAACGCGTCGCGCAGCATCATCTATGCCGGCACGGGCAAGGCGTACGCCGCCGCATCCCGCCAAGCGGCCATGGGCCTTCGCGACCAAATCCGTCGCGCTCGCGACAGGCAGCAATCTGACTGAAGAAACACCCAAGGAACCCGACATGGCAGAGATTCCCGCGTTCGTGTGGAACGATCCGCTCTTGCTCGACGAGCAGCTCACGGGCGACGAGCGCCTGATCCAGGACACCACCCGGCAATACGCCACCGACAAGCTCATGCCGCGCGTGATCGAGGCCAACCGCCACGAGCGCTTCGATCGCCAAATCATGAACGAGATGGGCGAGTTGGGGCTGCTCGGCGCGACCTTGCCGGCGAAGTACGGCTGCGCCGACGTGAACTATGTTTCCTACGGCCTCATGGCGCGGGAAGTGGAACGGGTGGACTCCGGCTATCGCTCGGCGATGAGCGTGCAATCCTCGCTTGTGATGCATCCCATCCACGCCTACGGCAGCGAAGAGCAGCGCATGCGCTACCTGCCGAAGCTCGCATCCGGCGAGTGGGTAGGCTGCTTCGGCCTCACGGAACCCGACCACGGTTCCGACCCCGGCAGCATGGTCACCAAGGCCGAGAAGACCGGCGATGGCTACCTGCTGAACGGCGCCAAGATGTGGATCACCAACGCGCCCATCGCCGATGTGGCCGTGGTGTGGGCCAAGCTTGATGGCCGCATTCGCGGCTTCGTGGTGGAACGCGACATGCCGGGGTTCTCGACCCCCAAGATCGAGGGCAAGATGAGCCTGCGCGCTTCGGCCACCGGCCAGATCGTGCTGGAGGACGTGCTGGTGCCGGAAGGCAACCTGCTGCCGAACGCATCGGGCCTCGGCGGCCCCTTCGGCTGCCTCAACCGCGCCCGTTACGGCATCGCCTGGGGCTCCATGGGCGCCGCCGAGTTCTGCTGGGCCGCCGCCCGCGAATACACCTTGGAGCGCACCCAGTTCGGCCGTCCACTTGCCGCCAACCAGCTCATCCAGAAGAAGCTGGTGGACATGCAGACCGAAATCACGCTGGGCCTAACGGCCTGCCTGCGCATGGGCCGCCTGTTCGACGAAGGCCGCCTTGCCATCGAGAACATCTCGCTGCTCAAGCGTAACAACTGCGGCAAGGCCCTCGACATCGCCCGCATGGCGCGCGACATGCACGGCGGCAACGGCATCAGCGACGAATACCACGTCATCCGCCACGCCATGAACCTCGAAACCGTCAACACCTACGAAGGCACCCACGACATCCATGCATTGATCCTGGGCCGAGCCCAAACAGGCATCCAAGCCTTCACCGGTTAGGGAAACGGGCCTTGCCAGAGAAGGCAGGGCCTGTTCCCCGGAATGCAGGCGAGGTCAGGCGACGCCGAACACCGGAGCGGCGTTGTCCCAATAGATCTTGCGGATGCTCTCTTCCGGCAGCGGCTGCTTCTCGAGGTCTGACATTCCGGCCGGCCAGGTGCCGTCGGGGTGCGGGTAGTCGGTGTTGAACGTGACGTAGGAGTCGCCCACCAGTTCGCACACCGCCGGCAGTGTCATCTCGTCGCCACGGCAGGCGACGAGGAAGTTGGACTTGAAGTATTCCGTCGGCCGCCGCTTGAGTTCCGGGTGCTCGGCGTTGCCGGAGAAATCCCAGTGCTGTTCCATGCGCTGCAGCCAGTAGGGTAGCCAGCCGGCATCGGCTTCCACATGCACCACGGCGAGCTTGGGGTGGCGTTCGATGACGCCGTACCAGATGAGGCTCATCATCGCCACCATGGCCTCGAAGGGGTGGGCGATGATGTGGCCGGAGGTGTGGGTGTCCATGCGCTCGCCGTAGGAGGGCAGGTACGGCGAGCCGGAGTCGTGGATACAAAGCGGCCGGCCCAGCTCCTCGATGCGGCTCCAAAGCGGGTCGTAATCCGAGTGGTAGAGATTGCGTCCGCAGACCGGATTTGGGCGCACATAGAAGCCGGCTGCGCCCTTCTTGGCCATGCGCTCCGCCTCTTCGAGTGCGAGATCCGGTGCCTGCACCGGCAGCATGGCCGCCATGCGCAGTCGTTCCGGCGCGGCGCTGCAATACTCGATGCTCCAGTCATTGTAGGCGCGGCATACTGCCGCGAGCAGCTCGGTGTCGTTCCACTCCTTGCCGAGCATCTGCCCGCCGACGGTGGGGTAGAGCACTTGCGCGTCGATGCCGTGCGCGTCCATGTCGCGCAGCCGCGCCTCGGGGCTGAACCCTTCCGCCCGCGACTGCTCGTGTTTCTCCATGCCTCGCGCGGCGGCTTCGTGGAACTCCTCCGAGTGCATCGGATAGCTGCCGTCCTGCTTGGTGATGGGCTCGCCCTCCACCATCATCCCGGGCCGACCGTTGCCCATGTCGCCGATGCGAGGCGCACGGTCCGCGAACGCGGCGTCGATGTAGTCGGCCCAGATGCGCGGCGGCTCCATCTGGTGCGAATCGGTGTCAATCACTCGATATCCGTTGCGCATCGCTCCCCCTCGTGGCTGCGGCTAGGCTGCCGTTTGACTATAACGCGCTTAGCGCGCCCTGAGGGCGCGCGCCTACGGAATGCGGCGGAAGCGGATGGTGGCGAGGTAGCTGCCGTCGATTGTGCCGTCGTCGAACTCAATCGTGCCACCGACGGTCTCGGTCAGGAGACGGATGGGTTGTGGTGGGTTGGTGGCGGTGCCGCCTAGGCTGAACTCGGTGCCGGTTTCGGTGCCGGCGTCCCATGCCGGCAGGCCCATGTCGCCCGTGTCCTCGATCCAGCGGCCTTCACCATCGAGGAGGGGGAACTCAGAGAGCCCGACGAACCAATCCGGGCTCGGGGCGATCATGCTGCCGAAGGTGAAGTTCGGCAGGTCGCGGGAGACGGTCAGCTCGAACACGCTGGTGCCCGTGGCGCCGGTGCCGCTGCTCGTGATGCTCTCGCCGGCGTCGCCGGCTGCGGTCTTGGTGGCAATCTCGGCCAGGAACGTCGCGGTTTGGCCGAGTTCGGCCAAGTTCTCGAGGCCCCGGCTCGCAAGCTCTCCCGGCACCCAGAGATCGGCATCGGCATTGACGGCGGCTCCCGCCAGCGTCGTGAAGTGCGCGCCGCCCGGCACCTCGCCGTGGTCGGCTGCGTTCCACCGCGCCGTGAAGGTGACGGAGTAACGCGTGGTCGCTTCCATTCCCCGCATGTTGGGTGCCCGGTCGAGGCAGGAGAAGTTCGCGAACGTTTCGTTGCCGATGACGTTGAGGTTCATCAGCTTCAGCCCCGGATGGTGGGAGACATACAGGCTCGCCTGACCGTTCCATCGGCTGCCGACGATTTGCGCCAGCCGGGCGGCGCTCAGCCAGGCACCGGCCTTGGGCCGAAGGGAAACTAGCAGCCGGCGATTGCCGGTGCCGATGACGTCGCCGTCCGCATCCCGCAAGGTGCCGCGAATGTCGGTTATGCGTTCGTCCGTCGTGTTGATGAGGCGAAGGTAGGTGCTGTCCAGTTGGTCAATGCCCTCGACGCTGTGGACTGCGCCCTCTGCGACGCAGTTGAGGTTCGTGGTCAAGCCGTTTGGTGCGCTCCGGAGCCGCACCATCGCCACGAACGACGCGTTCTCCACGTCGGCTTGAACTTCGAGCATGGCGGGGTGTGTCCACGGCTCGGTCGCGAAGCGCGTTTCGAGCGCCGCGGACGTGAGCGCCAATCGGGCGCCGGGCGCCAGCGGCGCATCGCTGAGGGATGCCCCGGAGGTGCCTAGCGCTTCGCCACGATGGCTGAAAAGGTCTCCCGTGAAGCTGAGTTCCTCGCTGGAGGTGTTGATGATCTGCAGTTCGGTGACGTTGCCGAGCGGCGCGGTTGCCGTCGTCAGCATCAGATAGGCGCGCACCGGTTCCGCCGACGCGGAACAGGCGGCAAGGAACGCCAAACACGAAGCCAGCCGAACTCGCATGGCCCTTCCAAACAGGAAACGCGCCCGATGTTATGCCTAGCCCGCATTTCTCACCAGCCCTCGTAGCGAGTACATCGTCGTCCACAAACGAGGTCTCCAGGCAGCCGGAATCGACCGGCGGGCTGTTAGCGCGCCCTGGAGGGCGCGTCGGCAGTTCGCTGGCGCGAACTGCTGGCCTTCGTGCTCGCGTTCGCTCGCAGCTACGGCTAGCAGGTAAGTCGCACTTCGCCGCCGGGCGCGGCAAAGTCCGACAGGCTGGTAGCATGAGCGCACACAGCCACGGGGGATGGGATGAAGTTCGGATTGCGCTACTGCAACACGGGCCGCTATGTCGATGGCGCGGCGGCGGTGGAACTCGTGCAGGCGGCGGAGGAGGCGGGGTTCGAATCTGCCTGGACTGTCGAGCACACGGTGGTGCCGGAGGGTTACGAGTCCGCCTATCCATATTCGGAAGACGGCAAGATGGCCGGCGGGGCGCACGATTTTCCGCTGCCCGATCCGCTCGTGTGGATGGCCTACGTGGGTGGGCAGACAAGCCGCATGAAGCTCGGCACCGGCATCCTGATCCTGCCGCAACACAACCCGGTCATCACCGCCAAGCAGGTGGCGACGCTGGATCGCATGACCGGCGGCCGCGTGCTGCTCGGCATTGGCGTCGGCTGGCTCCGGGAGGAGTTCGATGTCATCGGCGCACAGTTCGACGAACGGGCTGCCCGCACCGACGAATACGTGGCGGCGATGCGCGCCCTTTGGGGGCAGGAACGTCCTTCCTTCGCGGGAGAATTCGTGCGGTTCGACGGTGCCTACTGCCGACCGCAACCGCTCGATGGGCAGGTGCCGATCATTGTCGGCGGCCACTCGAAGGCGGCGGCGCGTCGCGCCGGACGGCTTGGCGACGGCTTTTTCCCCGCCCGCGGCGCATCGCCGGAGCTGATTGCGCTGGCGCGGGAGACCGCCGAGGCGGCTGGGCGGGATCCGGCCCAGCTCGAAGTCACGGTGAGCTGCCCAGAAGACTTGGACGAACTAAAGGCGCTCAGCAACTTAGGCGTCGATCGGGTGTTGGTGCCGGTGACGCCCACCTTCGGGATGCCAGCGGCGGCACGCGACCCGGAGGCCGTGCTCGGCTGGCGCGGCAGGATCGAGGATCACGCCGATGTCTGATGGATATCCTTCCCAAGACGAACTCGACGAGGGTCTTCGGCGCCAGCTTGACGTGCTAGGCGAGCGCGAGGTGGCCGGCTGGAAGGTGGGACTCACCTCCGGCGGCGCCCGCGACAGCATGGGGCCGGGGTTTCGCCCGTTCGGCTTCATCCTGCCAGAGCGCGTGTTTCCAAGCGGCGCGAAAATCGAACGCGCCGGACGCGGCCGTCCGTGTCGCGAAAGGCCACGAAGCATCACCACTCCGGGAGTCGAGAACGAGTTCTGTTTCAGGATGGGTAGGCAGCTCGGCGCCGACGCCACGCGTGACGATGCGATCGAAGCCGTGGAATCCGTTTGCGCCGGGTTCGAACTGAACGAGCGGCGCTTGGCGGCCGGCGCGACGACGGCGGACCGCCTCGCAGACGATCTCTCGCAATGGGGAATCGTCGTCGGCGAGCCTCGCGTGCTCGATTGGCGCGGCTTTGCCTTCGCGGACGTGTCCGTGCGTCTCTCCCTCGACGGCGGCGAACTCGAAAACGTCGCCGCAGCAGGCCACATCGACGACCACTTCGACTCCCTCGCGGCCCTCGCGCGCCAGCTAGCCCGATTCGGCCGAGTCCTCGAACCCGGCAATCGCGTCATCACCGGCTCGTTCGGCAAGCACGCCGTTACCGAAGCCTGCCGCCTCGACGGCGACTTCGATGCCGGCAAGGCCAAGGGCATCGGCCAAGTGTCCGTGGAGTTTGTTTAAGTTGGAGGGAAGGCATTCTGCCTTCCCTAGCGCCGATAGGCGCTTTTCTTGGCCAATGAGGGTCAGCCCGCCTAATGGCGCGAGGGAAGGCAGAATGCCTTTCCTCCAACGGCCCCACACTCACCATCCAAGGAGTTCGCCATGAAGGTAGTTGTCATTCCCGGCCTCACGCTGCGCGAGGTGAGCGACGAAGACGTGGCACGGATTCGCGAGGCCGGGGGCGACGCCGACGTGGTGGTCACGAACCCCGAGGGCGCCGAGAGCGAAATCGCCGACGCGGATGTGGTGTTTGGCTTCGTTTCCCGCCGCATGTATCTCGGTGCCCAGAACCTGCGCTGGGTCCACGCCATCTCTTCGGGGGTCGATGCCTTCCTTTACGACGAGTTTCGGGACGGCAACGTGGTGCTCACGAGCGAGAAGGGCCTCGTCGGCGACCATTTGGCGGACACCGGCTTTGGCCTGCTGCTCATGCTCACGCGCCAGTTGGCCGCGGCGCTGCGCTACGGCCCGGATTCCTGGAACCACCGCCCCGAGATGCGCTATCAGGAAGTGGAGCTCACCGGCAGCACGATGGGCATCTTCGGCTTCGGCGGCACGGGCCGTGCCATGGCCCGTCGGGCGGCCGCCTTCGGCATGGACGTGATCGCCATGGACCGCGATCCCGTGGCGCCTTCGCCCGAGGTGGCTGATGTGCAAGGCGAGGGCTACTTCGACGAACTCCTGGCACGCTCGGATGTGGTGGCCATCTGCACGCCGCTCACCCCGGAAACCCGAGGCAAGTTCGACGCCGCCGCCTTCGCCCGCATGAAGGAAACCGCGTTTCTCGTCAATGTGACACGAGGCGAAGTCATGGTGGAAGAAGACCTCGTGGCCGCCCTGGAGTCCGGCCAGATTCGCGGCGCCGGCCTCGATGTCGTGCCGCGTGAGCCGCTGCCTGAGGACAGTCGGCTTTGGTCGCTCCCCAACGTGGTGATGACGCCCCACACCGCCGGTGCGAGTCAGTTCCGCGCCGGCCGCAACATGGAACGATTCCTGCGCAACCTCGAACGCCTGCGGCGCGGGGAAGAGCTAGAGGGCGTCATCGACAAGCAGCTCGGCTACTGACTCCCCTTGCAGGGCCGCGCTACCGTACCGGTAGTTCGATGCGAAACGCCGTACCGGACTCCTGAGGAACATGGCGGATGGTGCCGCCGGCGGTGCCTATGAGCGAGCGGACGATGGGCAGGCCAAGGCCGGTGCCGCCTTCGTCTCGGCGCGTGGTGAAGAAAGGCTCAAACATCATGCGGGCGTTTGCCGGGGAGACGCCTTGGCCGTCGTCGGTGACGTCCACTCGTGCTGACGCAGGTGCCACATGCACAGCAATGTGTAGCCTCTTTGCGCCGTGCTGAGCCGCGTTTTCGGCCAGGTTCTGCAGCACCGAGCCGAGCGACTCCGCTTCCAGAGGCAACGCCGCATCGATCGCACCCTCCCGAGAGAGGTCAAGGCCCGCCAATTGGTCCTCATCTCCTAGCACCTCCGCTACGGTGCAGCGGGGCGCACGCGCCGGCTGCCGCGGCATGTCCGCCTGCGCTAGCTCCAGCAGGCGACCGGTAAGCCGCGCCAGTCGCTCCACGTCGCTCGAGAGATTGGCAAGAAAGCGGCTGCGTTCCTCGGGTGCCATCTCGTCGATGTGGTCGGAGAGCACCTCCAAGGCCCCCGACATGGCCGCGATGGGCGTCTTGAACTCGTGGCTCACGCTGCGCGCCAGGTCTCGGATGTAGCTGTTGCGCCGTTGCAGGCTCTCGGCCATGGCCTCCAGGCTCTCGGCGAGTTGGGCGATCTCCACCGTGCGATACGGACCCGCATCGAGCTCCGTCGCCTCGCCGCGGGCAATGCGGCCGGCCCCGGCGGCCAGCCGCTGCACTGGCAGGATCACCAGCCGCGACGTGACGATGGCCGTCGCCACCACCACCACGAGCAGCAACAGCGCCGCCTGCAACAGCAGGTCTCGCTTGTGCTGCAGCGCCTGCAAGATGGTCGCTGGCGTGCGCCAAAGCAGCACGGCGCCAATCACGCGGTCGTCGAACAGGATCGGGCTCGCGACATACACAAGCAACCCCGCGCTGCGGATGATCGTCGCAACCGCCGAGGCGTCGCGTTGCCGCAAGCGGCTGGACCACCGCCCCCCAAGCGCCGCCTCGACTTCCTCCACGGCGGCCAGCGACATGCCCACGTCGTCGCCGGTGCTGGCGACCACTACCCCTTGCGCATCCACCAAGCGGATTTCCGCTAGCGTTAGGCTGCGCGCCTCGGCGAGTACCGGTTCGATGGCCTTGCCGAGGCTGGAGGCGGCCGGGGTCGGTGTCGGGCCGGGTGTTCCACCGGGATACGGTTCATGCACCGGCGAGTAGGCCAAGTCCAGTTCCGCAAAGCGTGGCTCGCCACTGGCGAGCTCCCCGTGCCGGGCCAAGCGTGACTCCACAACCGTCTCGCCATAGCGAGCACGGAACGTGGCGGCGATCAGCCCCGCCTGGGCGATGAGTTCGGACTCCGTCTGCCGCACCAGCGCGCTCTCGTAGAGTCTAAGCACCTGAATGCCTGCCAGCGGCAGCACCAGCACGAACAGGCTGACAACGAGGATGACCGTCCGCAGGCGGACGCGAATCATGGATGTGCGAGCCGAAAGCCCACGCCGTGGACGGTCTGGATGAGGTCTGCTCCCACTTCCCGCAACTTCGCGCGCAGCCGGCGCACGTGGCTGTCAATGGTGCGGTCGCTGACCACTCGATGGCCCGGATAGGCGCCGCTTGCGAGTTCGTCGCGGTCCAGCACCCTGCCTTGGTGGCGGGCGAGGGTGGCGAGCAGGCCGAACTCGGTACGCGTGAGCGAGAGTGGTGCGCCGTTGATGGTGGCGGTGCGTTCCGCCAGGTTCATCTGCAACGGCCCGAACTGCACGGCTTCGGCGGCGGGAGAGGCGAGCGCGTCCTGGCGCCGGAACTGCGCCTTCACCCGCGCCGCTAGCTCGCGTGGTGAGAAGGGCTTGGTGATGTAGTCGTCGCCCCCCACCTCCAGCCCGACGATGCGGTCGACCTCCGCGTCCTTGGACGAGAGGAAGAGGATCGGCACGTTGCTGTCCGCGCGCAGCGTGCGGCAAACGTCCCGGCCATCCGCCTCAGGCATGAGGATGTCGAGGATCACGAGATCCGGTGCGTTGCGCTCGAACTCGGTCACCGCCGAGCGACCGTCGCCAGCCTCCACGGTCTCGAACCCCTCGCGCCGGAGGGCAAAGCACACGACATCGCGGATGTGCGCGTCGTCGTCCACAACCAGAACCTTGCGCATGGACGGGAGTGTACACGCGCCGACCAACCAGGCACTGCCGCCCCTTGCAGGTTGCGTGCAGTTTGTGAGCAAATACGCAATGGACGGCCTTGGAGGGAGGGCACTCTGGCTTCCCGAAGCGCCGCTAGGCGCTTTTTGGCGGCAAGCGCAAGGAGCGACGATGCTGACGTTCAACATCGATACCGCAGCCGCTGTCGTCCGGCCCGAACGGATCGGGTTTCCCGCCGAGCCGGCCCGCGAAATCGTCGACATCTTGGCAGAGGCCGACGCCGAACACGTCACGAAGGCCGAAATGCGTATGCTCGAACAGCAAATGCAAACGGGGTTCGCCAAAACCGCGGCGATTCTAGCCGAGGGGCAGGCAGAGCAGGCCAAGGCCAACCAGCGACTCACCGGCATCACACTCGGGGGAGTCGCCGTCGCCACGGCAATCCTCTTGGCCGTGCTTTCCTAACCCAATATGAAAATAAAAACATTGAGTTGCAAGGGAATCATAAAGTGATTTCAAGGTCGCGCACGGCTTCCATGGACGAGTGGGGACAAGCCCCGCCCTTACGGGTGTCGTCGTCATCCCAAATCGAACCCCGCCACCGAGAGGAATTCCAACGCCACGGCTTCACCGTCCTAGAATCGGTGATCAACGACTCCGACCTTGCCATGTTGCGCGAAGAATGCGCCAACTTCGTCGCCCGCATGGACGCTCATCTCGACCGCCTCGGCACCGATGTCTATGGCATCACCCATCGCGGCAGGCGCTACTTCATCAGCCGCCGCTACCGCGACAGCGAACGTCTGCCCGGGTTCATCTTCGGCGACCTCATGCGCGAGATCACCACCGCCTTCCTCGGCCCGGACGTGTTCCTCTTCAACGAGCAATGGGTCGTGAAGGGCGCCGCCAGCCCCGACGGCACCGACCCCGGCATGAAGTTCGCCTGGCACCAGGACTCCGGCTACGTGAACTTCCGTGACCCCGGCAACACCCACCGACCATACCTCACCTGCTGGTGCGCCTTAGACGACGTGAGCACCGAAAACGGCACCATCTCGGTCCTCCCCCACGACAACGTAGGCTCGCGCAACCATGTCTTCTCCCACCGCCGTGAAGATGGCACCAACGACCTAATCGGCTACGAAGGCAAAGACCCGGGCGTGGTGATAGAGGCCCCTGCCGGCAGCGTAGCCGTCTTCTCTAGCACCAGCCTCCACCGCAGCTCCCCCAACACAACCCAAAGCCAACGCCGCGTGTACCTAACGCAGTACAGCGCCGAACCCATCCACTCCACCGATGGCACCAGATGGGGAGATGCGGTTCCCTTCGTGTCTGACGGTGAGTTCGTGTACGAGGCCGCAGAGGATCGCCGGCGCCGTTAGCCGTAGCTGCGAGCGAACGCGAGCACGAAGGCCAGCAGTTCGCGCCAGCG
>VXSY01000198.1 GCA_009837725.1 Gammaproteobacteria bacterium
AGCCGGCCGAAGCCACCGCAAGCAAGCGTCCAGACGGCGCCAACAAAGCGCCAGCGCCAACAAAGCGCCAGTCTCGAACAAGGCCAGCAAACCAGCCCCTGCCGTGCGAGGGCCTCCGGACGGAGGGCGTCCCGCCCTCCGTCCAGAAGCGCAGCGACGCTAGGCGGTGTCAAGTCAAAGTGAGCCACCACCTGACCAAATGGTCACTTCGCGCCGATGGAAAATTTGCACTATAGTCGGGCACATGGCCAGAAAGGAAACCATAGTGCGGGAGCAGAAGGCCGGCACCGGCACGCTGATCGCCGAGAACACGGCGGTCCAGGGCAACATTCGCTTCGCTGGCGAGTTGGTCGTGGACGGACGGGTCGAAGGTGATGTGTATGGCGAGGGCGACCAAGCCACGCTGACCATCAGCGAGTCGGGAACCGTGGTCGGGCAAATCGAGGCCTCCACGGTAGTGGTCAACGGTCGCGTCGAAGGCGACGTGCGCTGCCTCGGCAAGCTCGAGCTTGCCGAGCGGGCACACCTCACCGGCAACGTCACCTACCGGGTCATCGAGATGCGCCTCGGCGCCGTGCTCGAAGGCCAGTTGGTGCGTGGCGACACCGGCGGGCGCCGCCAAGCCGAACCACCGGCGAGTGCGCCGGAAGCCGACGACGCCGGGGAAGATGGGAGGAAAGGGGGGCGCTCCGTGCGCCTCCGTCGAGTCCCGTAAAGCCCAGGCTGCTGGCCCACACCCACGCGAGCGCCGCCCCTGGCGGCGTAGGCGGCTTATACTGCGAGCCAATGGACACATCGATGGACACCTCCCAACCTGCGGAAGGCTCTTTCCACGCGGCCGAAGGCGCCGCCCTCGCCGAGCTCGGCTTTTCCTCCCGAGCCGCCAACAAGGTGCGCGAACTGATCGAGGATGAAGGCAATCCCGCCCTTAAGCTGCGCGTGTTCATCACCGGCGGCGGCTGCAGCGGCTTCTCCTACGGCTTCACCTTCGACGAAGACATCGCCGACGACGATTCGGTGGTGTTACGCGACGGGGTGACGGCGGTGGTGGATCCGATGAGTTTCCAGTATCTCGCCGGCGCTGAGATCGACTACCGCGAAGACCTGCAAGGCTCGCAGTTCGTCGTCACCAACCCCAACGCCTCCTCCACCTGCGGCTGCGGCAACTCCTTCGCAATCTGACCTTCTGCGTAACCCCCATGCGCGCCTTGCGGTGCGTTGGTACTTGGTTTCGCGTCCTAGGAATACGTCACCCTTCGCGCTGGACCTTGGCTGGTGCAACAATGCCGAGAGGCGAGGATGTGCCGCCCGGGATTCGCCCCGAGAGGTCGTTGAGTCCTGCACTTGGCATCCGAAGTACCGCGAACCTGTGGGACGGCACACTAGATGCCCTTCCCCTAGCCCGCATTTCTCACCTGCCCTCGTAGCGAGGGCGACGAGGCGCCACAGCGAGTGCATCGTCGTCCGCAGTAGAGGGCTGGTGAGAAATGCGGGCTAGGGACCCCTGCCTGGATGGATTGCACCAAGGACGCGGGGCGCGCTGGCACCCGTCACCTCGGGAGCGTTGCCGGGCAGCCCTTCGAGGGTGCGGTGGGCGAGCCAAGCGAAGGCGGCGGCCTCCAAATGGTCGCCGTGGATGCCGTGGTCGTCGGATATCGTGACGTCGAAGGTCTCGGCGCGATGGGCGATTCGGGACATGAGATGGCGGTTCAAGCGACCGCCGCCGGCGGTGACAAGATCACCGCTCGCGGGTCCCCACCGCGCCAGCGCCCCGGCGACGCTGGCCGCCGTGAACTCCGCTAGCGTCGCCAGAACGTCCGTCGCTGCGCCGTCGGCGGCAATGCCGGCCTTGCGGCACATGCGCTGGACGTAGGCGAGGTTGTAGGTTTCCTTGCCGGTGCTCTTGGGCGGGGCGCGGTTCAGGTACGGATCCGTCAGCAAGGCTTCGAGCAAGGCCGGGATACTCGTGCCCCCGGCGGCCCGCTCGCCCGCCGCGTCGTAGCGTTCGCCGAAGGCGTGCTGCGTCCAGGCGTCCATGAGGGCATTGGCGGGGCCGGTGTCGAACCCCAGGATGCTGCGGGACGCCGCTGGCAATATCGTGACGTTGGCGATGCCGCCGAGGTTCAGCACCACACGATGGCGCACCGCGTGCCGGAACAGCGCGTCGTGAAAGAGGGGCGTCAGCGGCGCCCCTTCGCCTCCCGCGGCCATGTCGCGGCGGCGGAAGTCGGCGACCGTGTCGATCCCCGTGATCTCGGCGATGCGGTGGGCGTCGCCGATCTGCACGGTGAACGGCGGTTCGGCTTCGGGGTGGTGGCGGATGGTCTGGCCGTGGGAACCGATGGCGCGCACGGCCTCGGGCGCAATGCCGAGCTCGGCGAGGAACCCAAGCACCGCCTGGCCGACGAACTCGCCCAAGGTCGCGTCGGCGATGCCAACGCGAAAGACCTCGTTCGCCCCCGCGGCAGCCAATCCCCGCAAGTTGCCGGCGAGAGACTCGGGAAACGCCTTCACCGCCCCGGCGGAAATCGTGACCGCATCGTCCGTCACCTGCACCAGCGCGAGGTCCAAGCCATCGACGCTGGTGCCGGAAATGGCGCCTACATATTGGGTCAATCTTCGCCGAAGGCCGATGCCAGTTGCGGGTTGGTTTCGTCCGGGGCGCGAAGGTTGGCCAAGAGCGGCGCGGTGACGCGCAGGAAGTCAGGCTTGTCCAGTTCGGGAATGGGCTCGGACTTGGGCAGTTCGACGGCCACGGGGTCGCGGTGGACGCCATCGACCACGAACTCGTAGTGCAGGTGGGGGCCGGTGGACCAGCCAGTGGAACCCACCCGCCCGATCATGTCCCCTTGTTGCACGCTCGTGCCGCGCTTGACGCCGTTTTCGATGCGGCTGAGGTGGAGGTACTTGGTCTCGATGCCGCCACTGTGGCGGATGACGACGTAGTTGCCGTTCGGGGCGGTGTGGCCGGCACTTGTCACTCTGCCAGCCCCCGTCGCGAAGACGGGAGTGCCGGTGGGAGCGGCGTAGTCGGTGCCCCGGTGCGGCCGGCGCGTGCCCCACAGCGGATGCACGCGGCTGGGGTTGAACGGGGAACTGACGCGGGTGAACTCGAGTGGCGCCTTCAGGAACGACTTGCGCAGCGGGCGACCGTCCGGATTGAAGAAGATGGTGCCGGCGTTGCCGTTCTCATAGCGCACGGCAACGTGCGTTAGGCCCCGATTGGTGAACTCCGCCGCGAGAATGGGGCCGAACTCCCGCAGCTCGCCTTCCAGCCAATGCTCTTCGATGAGCACCCGGAAGGCATCGCCGGGGCGCACCTGGGTGATGAAGTCCACATCCCAGCGGAACACGTCCGCGAGCCGCATCGCCACCTCGTCCTCCAGTCCCGCGCGGGTGGCGGCAACGAAGAGGGAACCGTTGGTGATGGTGGCCTTGTAGATGCCGCGCTTCGAAATGGGCAGCCTCGTCAACTCGCGGCCCTCGTAGACGTCGCCGACACGGGCGAACTCCACCGTCTCCCAGATATCCGCCTGCCAGGCGAGCCGCGTGACGTCGTTGTCGTCACTCACGTCGATGGTGATTTCCTCGCCGGGCCTGATGCTGCGCAGGCGCTTCGCGATCGGCCCACTCTTGACGATGCCATCGAGGTCGGCGGCGCTCAGCCTCTCGCGCTGGAAGAGGAGCGAAAGGTTCTCGCCGGAGCGTAACGATGCCTCGATGCGCCGGCCGTTGAGTGGTGGAAGGCTGGGTGCCACTTCAGCGACCAAGGCCACTTCGGCCACAGGTGCGGCGGGCTCGACCATGGCAACCAACTCGGCCGGCGGCGCTTCACTCGTCATCGATACAGCGGGAGAGCCGGCAAACGCAAGAACAACGACGAGCGCGAAGGCAACTCCGACCACGGCGGGCACCACCGGCACAACAATGCGCCACTCCGGATTCCCGTCCTGATCCAAGATCTCGAGCGCCAGTGCCAAAAGGTGCCCCACCCCTTGTGCGAACGCCGGACTGTACCAGATTCCCAAGCGCCCAAACGCGCCATCGGGGTTGTCCAGCCGTCGAGCACCCGGGCGCCGATGCGCCGGAAACAGGCTTCTCCCGCCTTCGCTGTTGCGGGTTGAGGGGACGGGCTTGTCCCTCCCGTGCCGAGTTCGTCGAAGCAACCAACTCCGGACGGGACAAGCCCGTCCCCTACAAAGGTAGGCCCGTCGTTCGGGCGACGAGCGAAAAGGCGTACCATTCGCGCCCTTCTGTTGGCCGATGGCGGGACGATGAGCTCGTTGATTGGTGCGCTCGAGGCGCGGGGCCTTGTTGCGCAGGTTTCGGATCGTGATGGGCTTGACCGCCACCTCGCGGAGGGCAGGCGGACGCTGTATTGCGGCTTTGATCCGAGCGCGCCGAGTTTGCAGGTGGGGAATCTGGTGCCGCTGATGGTGCTCAGGCGCTACCAGCTTGCCGGACACCGGCCCATCGCCTTGGTGGGCGGCGCGACAGGGCTGATCGGCGATCCCTCCGGGCGCGACGAAGAGCGCTCGCTGAACGACGACGACACGGTGGCCGGGTGGACGGACAACATCCGCCGCCAGGTGTCGCGCTTCATCGACCTCGAGGGCGATGCGGGCCTCGTCGTGAACAACCTCGACTGGATGCGCGAGCAGGACGCCATCGGCTTTCTGCGCGACGTGGGCAAGCATTTCTCCGTCAACGCCATGCTGGCGCGGGATGCCGTGCGGGCCCGGATCGACCGCGAGGGCGCTGGCATTTCCTTCACCGAATTCAGCTACATGCTGCTGCAGGCGTTCGACTTCGCCGAGCTCGCCCGGCGCCACGACTGCACCCTGCAAGTGGCCGGCAACGACCAGTGGGGCAACATCGCGAGCGGCATCGACCTCGGCCGCCGCCTGCACGGGCAACGCCTGTTCGGCATGACCTCACCGCTCGTCACCCGCGCCGACGGCGTCAAGTTCGGCAAGAGCGCGGCCGGCGCGGTGTGGCTCGACGCCGAACGCACCTCGCCCTACGCCTTTCACCAGTTCTGGCTCAACTGCGCCGACGCAGACGTGGTGCCGTTCCTGGGGTATTTCACCGTGTTGCCGACGAGCGAGATCGACGAGGTGGCGGCAGAAGTCGAGGCACGCCCGGAACGCCGCGAAGGGCAGCGGGTGCTGGCGGCCGAGGTCACCCGCCTGGTGCACGGCGAGGCCGCCCTCCAATCTGCCGAGCGAATCGCCAAGGCATTGTTTGGCGGCGATGTTCGGACGCTGTCGGAAGACGATCTCGGGCAACTGGAACTCGACGGCATGGAGCGCACCTCGGTGCCGGACGGCATTGGGCTCCTCGATGCGCTCACATCCGCCGGGCTCACGCGCTCAAACGCCGAGGCGCGGCGCATGGTTGGCGCCAGCGCCATCCACCTGAACGGCTCGGCGGTCGCGGACGCGGCCCTGCGGCTGACCGCGAAAGACGCCCTTCACGGTCGCCACCATCTCCTGCGCCGTGGCAAAAAACGTTGGCATCTCATGGTCTTGCAGCAGCATTGACGGGGCCACCCGAGGCCCGAGGCGAGGCACGAAAAAAAGTCAAAATTCTCGTTGACAGAAAGATCGTCGGGCGTATGATGCGTAGCCCTTGGCTCGGCGAAACGTCGAGCCCCGTTGTTTGTCAGTTGTAAGAACAAGCCATTCGTGTGGGCGCTCGTTAACACCGAGCCTTGAGCAAACACTTTGGCCACGCATCGCCGACCTTGCCGGGTCGGGGGAGCGCGGCCGGCACTTTGTGAACTGAAGAGTTTGATCATGGCTCAGATTGAACGTTGGCGGCAGGCCTCATACATGCAAGTCGAACGAGAAAGGCCCTTCGGGGCCGAGTAAAGTGGCGGACGGGTGAGTAATGCGTAGGAATCTACCCGGTAGTGGGGGACAACTCGAGGAAACTCGAGCTAATACCGCATACGATCTTCGGATGAAAGCGGGGGACTCTTCGGAGCCTCGCGCTATCGGAGGAGCCTACGTTGGATTAGCTAGTTGGTAGGGTAACGGCCTACCAAGGCGACGATCCATAGCTGGTCTGAGAGGACGATCAGCCACACTGGGACTGAGACACGGCCCAGACTTCTACGGGAGGCAGCAGTAGGGAATCTTGCACAATGGGCGAAAGCCTGATGCAGCCATGCCGCGTGTGTGAAGAAGGCCTTAGGGTTGTAAAGCACTTTCAGTGGTGAAGAAATCCCGCGCACTAATACTGCGCGGTCTTGACGTTAACCACAGAAGAAGCACCGGCTAACTCCGTGCCAGCAGCCGCGGTAATACGGAGGGTGC
>VXSY01000156.1 GCA_009837725.1 Gammaproteobacteria bacterium
CACGCGCAGCGCAAAGGCGACGAAGGAGCTCGAAACCATCAGGCTGTTGCCGCCGTAGCTCACGAACGGCAGCGTCAGCCCCTTCGTCGGCAACATGCCGGTGTTGACGCCGATGTTCACCACCGTTTGCAGGCCGATGAAAAGCGCTGCCGCATAGGCGATGTAGGCGGCGAACGGGCGCTCGCGCACCGCGGCGTCGCGGGCGATGCGGAGGATGCGCAAGGTCACGAAGACGAGCAGGGCGAGCACCAGCATGCCGCCCACGAGACCGAGTTCCTCCGCGATCACGGCGAAGATGAAGTCGTTGTGGGCCTCGGGCAGGTAGAGCAGCTTCTGCACGCCGTCGCCGAGTCCTTGGCCGGTGAGACCGCCGCGACCAAAGGCGATCAAGGCTTGGCTGAGCTGATAGCCATCGTCCGTTGCGACGGCCCACGGATCGGTAAACGAGGTGAGCCGGGCGATTCGATACGGTTCGAGCAGGGCGGCGGCCGCGACCAGCGACAGCACGGCCACGGCGGCAAGGAAAAACGTCGAAAGGCGTGCGCCGGCGAGGAACAGGAGCCCTCCCGCCACGGCCACGATGATGACGACGGTGCCGTAATCGGGTTGCAGGAAGATGAGGCCCACGAGCATTGCAGCCCAGAAGAGCGGCTTGACAAGACCCAGCCACCCCTCGTTGAGCGTCCCGCCCTCTCGCGCCAGATAGCCAGCAAGGTAGATGGCGATGCCGAGCTTGGCGAACTCCCCCGGTTGCAGGCCGATGGGGCCGAGCGAGATCCACCGTCGCGAGCCGTTGATCTCTTCCGCCAGTCCCGGCACGAACACGAGGCAGCAAAGCGCCACGGTCGTCACCAGCACGACGCGATGCGCCAGTTCCCACAGCCTGAGCGGCAGCAGCAGGATGGCGCCGCCAAGGACAAGCGCACCGACCGCGTAGATGCCATGCCGAAGCAGGTAGTGATCGACGCCGCCGGAGAGCATCGACGCTGCCGAGGTCACCATGACCAACCCCACCACCACCAGCGCCAGCCAAGCGGCGAGCAGCGTCGTGTCGATGCTCAGCATCCAGATGGCGGCCCGACCCGGCACCGGGCGCGTTGCGGCGTTGGCCGGACCGAGGGTCGCAACGTTGCCCCCTTTGCCAGCCGTCGAGCGCAGCGAACTGTTGGCCTTCATTCCTCGCATTCGCTCGCACCTTCGGCTAGGCGCCGGCGCTGCCTTCTGCGGCGCGCGCACCTAGCGCGATCGCGGCGGCGGCGAAGTCCCGGCCGCGCGCCTCGTAGTTGTCGTACATGTCGAAGCTCGCGCAGGCCGGCGAGAGCAGCACGGTGCGCGTGGGCCGCGCCAGTCGCCATGCTTCCCGCACGGCAGTCTGCATGTCGGCCACGCGCGTCACGGGCACTGCATCGCCGAGACCCTCGGCGAGCCGCGCCGCGTCGCGCCCGATCAGCAGCGCGTGCGCGACGTGGCGGCGAGCCGGTGCCGCGAGTTCTTCGAACGTCGCGTCCTTGGCGTCGCCGCCGGCGATCCAGACGAGGTTCCGAGCGTCGTTGCCGAGCCCTTCGAGCGCGGCCCGGCAGGCGCCGACGTTGGTGGCCTTGGAGTCGTCGACGAACGTCACGCCGCCCTTGCGCGCCACCTCCGTGCAGCGGTGCGGCAGTCCGGCGAAGCGCTTGAGGACGGGCTTCATGTCGGTCACGGCCACCCCCGCCGCCGCAGCGATGGCAGCCGCCGCGAGCACGTTGAAATGGTTGTGGCGACCCTTGAGTGCGACCTCTTGCGTCGTCATGGTTTCGCCGCCGAGGTGGAACGTGTTGCCGTCGATGCGCCATTCGCCGCGGCCGAGCGCGATGCCACCGCCGGTCTTCGGCCAAGTGCGCGTGTCGTCCGCATTGAACACGACCACCTCGGCGCCGCCGTAGATGCGTCGCTTGCAGGCGGCGTAGCGGACGATGTTGTGATGACGGTCTAGATGGTCGGGGCTGACGTTGAGCACGCAGGCGACAGCGAGCGCCGGTCGCCGCAGTCGCTGCAACTGGAAGCTCGACAGTTCCAGCACATAGGCATCGCGGTCGGCATGCAGAAGGTCGAGCGCCGGGGGACCGAGGTTACCGCCGACGCCGACGCTGCGACCGGTGGCCGCGAGCAGCTCGCCGACCAGAGCCGTAACGGTGCTCTTGCCGTTGGTGCCGGTGATGCCGATTACGGGCGCCCGCGCTGCGGCGAGGAAGAGCTCGATGTCGCTAGCGATGGCCGCGCCACCGGCACGAGCTCGGCGCACAAGGCAGTGTTCGGGATCGATGCTTGGGCTCACCAGCACCCGGGTCGCACGCGAGACTTCGAGGTCCCAGTCCGCCGCGTCGATGAGGCGCAAGTTCGGGTGCGCGCGACGCAGCTCGGCGAGCCCCGGCGGACTCGATCGCGTGTCAAGGGCTGCCAGCGGCTCGCGACCGTGCAGGAATGAAACGCACGAGCGCCCGGTCTCGCCGAGGCCAAGGACGATGGTTCCGCTGCGGCTGGCCATGACTTCCCTCAGCGCAGCTTGAGCGTTGCCAGGCCCACCAGCACGAGCAGCAGGGTGACGATCCACAGCCGCACGATCACGCGCGGCTCGGGCCAGCCCAGCAGTTCGAAGTGGTGGTGGATGGGTGCCATGCGGAAGACGCGCTTGCCGGTGAGCTTGAACGAGGTCACCTGGACGATCACCGACGCTGCCTCCAGCACGAAGAGGCCCCCCATGACCAGCAAGACGATCTCGTGCCGGACGATGACGGCGACGACGCCGAGCGCGGCGCCGAGGGCCAGCGCGCCTACATCGCCCATGAACACTTGCGCGGGATAGGTGTTGAACCAGAGAAAGCCGAGCCCGGCGCCGATCAGCGCGCCACAGAACACTGCCAGTTCACCGGCGCCGGCGATGTAGGGGATCTGCAGGTACTCGGCGAACTCGGCGTGACCGGCGACATAGGCGATGAGTCCCAAGCCGCCGCCGACCATGGTGGTGGGCAGGATGGCGAGGCCGTCGAGGCCGTCGGTGAGATTGACGGCGTTGCTCATGAAGACGATGACGAAGTAGGCCACCAGGATGAAGCCGATGCCGAGTGGCATAGCCACCTGTTTGAAGATGGGCACGATCAGGGCAGTCTCCTGCGGCGTGGTCGCGCCGGCGAAGAGGAGCACTGCGGCGATGAAGCCGAACACGGACTGCCAGAGATACTTCCACCGCGCCGGCAGGCCGCCCGGATGGCCGCGGGAGATCTTCAGGTAATCGTCAACCCAGCCCACCGCGCCGAATGCCAGCGTGACGCCGAGCACGATCCAGATGTAGCGATTGGTGAGGTCACACCAAAGGAGCGTAGTGGCAACGAGTGCGGCGAGGATCAGGCCACCGCCCATCGTTGGCGTGCCCGCCTTGGTGAGATGCGTCTCGGGGCCGTCGTCGCGAACCACCTGGCCCACCTGATGCTGTTGCAGCTTGCGGATGATGTGCGGGCCGATGAGTAGCGACAGCCCGAGCGCTGTCACGGTGCTCACCATGGTGCGGAAGGTGAGGTACTGGAACACGGAGAACAGGCTCACGTATTCGGACAGGAAGTTGGTGAACGCAAGCAGCATCAGGCGCTCCCACCTCGGGCGCGCGCGCGCGTTAGCGCCGCGCGGGCCTGGTCGAGATCCGAGAACGGTCGTCGCACGCCGTCAATCTCCTGGTAGGTTTCGTGACCCTTCCCGGCGATCAGCACGATGTCGGTGGCTCGGGCCGCGCCGATGGCCGACTCGATGGCGCCGGCGCGGTCCGCCATGCGACGGACGCGATCGGGCTCGCGAAAGCCCTGCATGGCGTCGTCGAGGATGCGTTCCGGGTCTTCGCCACGGGGATTGTCGGAAGTGAGGAAGACGGCGTCGGCACCGGCTTCCGCCGCCTGCGCCATGGCCGCGCGCTTGCCGCGGTCCCGGTCGCCGCCGCAGCCGAACACTGTCACCAGGCGGCGCCTCGATGTGCCCGGAAGGTGCTGCCGCACCGCCGCCAGCGCTGCCTTGAGCGCATCGGGGGTGTGAGCATAGTCGATGAGGACCAGGGGCGTGGCGGCCTCGTCCGCGGCCTGCATCCGCCCCGGTGGCGGCGGCAGATGCAACATGGACGCGGCCGCGTCGTCGAGCGACACGCCGAGCGCGCATTCGGCGGTCAGCGTCGCCGCCAGGTTGCGGAGCGAGAACTCGCCGAAGAAGCCCGGGGCCTTGAACGACGCCTTGCCCCACGGCGTGTGCCAGGTGCCGGTAAGTCCTTGTGCCTCGTAGCGGACATTGCTCCAGGAGACATCGGCGTCGGCGGCAGCGCCGAAGCCGAAGGAGTCGATGCCGGCGGCGTTCGTCTCGGCGAGGATGGAACGGCCCGTGGCGTCGTCGATGTTGGCGACGGCGGCCCGCAAGTCGCGCTGGAACAGCTTCTTCTTTGCGTCTGCGTAGCGCTCCATGCTGCCGTGATAGTCGAGGTGATCGCGGCTGAGATTCGTGAAGACGGCGACGTCGAACGCCACTTCCTGCACTCGGCCTTGCTCCAGCGCGTGCGAGCTCACCTCCATTGCGACGGAGTCCGCACCGGCATCCAGCAGTGTTCGAAGCCGCGCCTGCACGGTGATCGGGTCTTCGGTGGTGAGCGCCGCAGGCCGGAGTGCCTTCGGGAAGCCCCAGCCGACGGTGCCGGCGAAGGCTGCGCGGGGCATGGCCGCGGCGAGGCTGTGGGCCACCGTGGTCTTGCCGTTGGTGCCCGTAACGCCCACCACGGTCAGCCGCTCCGACGGCGAACCGTGAAAGCGCGCCGCCAATTCACCGCGACGGTGCGCCAAGTCTGGCAACACCGCGACGGGAACGGTCGCTTTCACCGCTCGTTCCGACAGCACCGCAGTGGCCCCCCGCCGCACCGCCTCGGGCACGAAGGCATGACCGTCGAACGCTTGCCCGGCGCAGGCAACGAATGCGTCGCCGGGCTGCACCTGCCGCGAGTCGCCGCTGAGGCCAGAGACGGACACATCCGGCAAGTCGGCGCGCCCGACCAGCTCGCGCAGGGTCATGGCGTTGCCCTCGCGTGGAGCGGATCGTGCAAGCCAATGACCGCACGTCGCTTTTCTTCGTGGTTCCTGCCCCACCGAGGACGGCGAGTTGACGCGGGAGGAACACAGCAGCTTCCCCGCCCACGGTCAGGGCCCGTCTCGCGGAGAAAGGGTTGGTTGTATGTTCCGGCCCTTGGCCTGCTTCGCCTTCGGCGCGAGGAGCGTGATGGGGCTTCTCCGGCGAGGGGAGGCCCCTCGCGCTCCCCCACGCTGACGGCTCCGCTTCGAGGAGCTTCACACTGCGCTATCCGCGCCGCCAAACCCCTCGCTGCGCTCGGGGTCTGGCTCCAGCCCCACTCTTGGCCGGCCCGTTGGTATTGGCACGGCTTCGAGGTACATCCTTGTATTAACAACATGCTACGAGTCTGGTCCATACGAGGGGACGGGCTTCCTCGCGGGGGAACGAGAGGCCACGGTGTGGGTGGGTGTGGCGATCTCGTCCGGGGTGACGCCCAGCACGCGCAGGCTGCGCGCCACGACCCTCGAAAAGACCGGCGCTGCGACGGTACCGCCGCCGATGAGGTCGCCGGAAGGTTCGTTGATGACCACCACCGCCACTACCCGGGGCTGTTCTGCGGGCGCGAAGCCGGCAAAGAAGGCGACGTGGGTGGAGTCGTCGTAGCCAGCTCGGCCGACCTTGCGGACGGTGCCAGTCTTGCCGGCAACGCTGTAGCCGGCGACGCTGGCCTTGGGTGCCGTGCCACCGACTGCGACCACGCCGCGCATCATGTCCACGACTTCGTCGACCAGCTCCGCGTCGAACACGCGCTCCGCCGGCAAGGGCCTTGCGTCGCGCAGGAGATTCAGTTCGCGACGCACGCCACCGCTGGCGAGGGTGAGGTACACCTTTGCCAATTGCGCGGCGGACACCGTGAGGCCATAGCCGTAGGCGATGGTGGCACGGCCAATGGGGCGGCTGAGGTCGCGGTCGGTGAGGAACCCGGCGGTCTCCTCCGGCAAGCCGGTGATGGAGGATGAACCGAAGCCGGCGCGACGCAATGCGTCGAACACGGCTCGTTCCTCAAGCGCGAGGGCCACCTTGGTGATGCCCACTTGGCTCGACTTGGCCACAACCCCGGCCAGGGTGAGCACGCCGCGGTTGAGCGGGTCCTCGATGAGCTTGCGGCCGACGCGGAACCAGCC
>VXSY01000200.1 GCA_009837725.1 Gammaproteobacteria bacterium
CTGGGCGTCGGTTTTCGCCAGCTGGGCGTCGGTTTTCGCCAGCTGGGCGTCGGTTCGGTCCTGGGAGGCCGCAAGCTTGTCCAGCCTTGCGGTGACGGTCTGCAGCCTTGCGGTGACGTTCTGCAGCAGCCCGTCGGTTCGGTCCTGGGAGGCCGCAAGCTTGTCCAGCCTTGCGGTGACGTTCTGCAGCAGCCCGTCGGTTCGGTCCAGGGAGACCGCGATGTTGGCAACGAGTGCCTTCAGTTCGTCGTCGCTCATGGCGGCTGCCTGCTGGGTTGGGGTTGCTCTGCCTGCGAGTATATCCGGCAAGGCTCCCAATGCGCCACCGCCTGAGGCTCGTCGACCAGTGCCGGGGCGCACAGTATCGTGGCGCGGTCGTCGCCGTGCTGGCGGAGCACAACGGGCTTTTGTGCAAGCCGCCGGCCCTGTCCCAGGCAGTGGGGTGAGCTGGTAGTCCAGCTCGTCCCACTGCTGGAAGGCCACCTCCGAAAGGCTCGTCCCCTCCGGCCTGCCTGCCGCCAACGCCCCGCTCAACAACCACAGGGGGGACACTTCTCTCGCGCTCTCGCAAAAAAGGAGCATTTGCATGTTGCGTCCACATCCCAGACGGTGTCTTGCTTTGGGTTTCTCGGCTGCAGCCGATGGGCGCTGGTACCCGCCAAGCACCGTGCAACTCAAGGTGAGCCACTACCGCATCCCAAAACTATGGTGCCGGGAGCCAGATACATGTGAGACCGCCGGGTCAGTGATGACCGGAAGCTTGCTTGCGGTCATCGCC
Source organism: Gammaproteobacteria bacterium (assembly GCA_009837725.1). Lineage (GTDB taxonomy): Bacteria > Pseudomonadota > Gammaproteobacteria > Pseudomonadales > Azotimanducaceae > VXYL01. Next base: position 779 of record VXSY01000200.1, read on the forward strand.
CACCTCTTCGCCGTGGGGCCTGCCGTGTCACCCGAAGGGGCGCAGCGAAGCGGAGCGCCGGCGACCTCACCGTCGCCGCCGCCAGCGGCCCGCTCGCAGACTGCAACCGCTTCTTCAACCACGTCCGACCCCATCGAACGCTCGACATGAAGACCCCCATCGAATACCTTGCCGAGCAGGCTGCCTGACCTCGCAGTCCCATATGTCTTGAGTCCGCACACGGCGTTGCGGTTTTCGGCAGCAGGTGTAATATCGACATGTGCAAAACGTTGGCCAGTTCGAGTAGTTGGGCGAGAGTGAAGGCAGGAGGCCGGAGCGATGTCGGAGTCGGTGGTGACGACTGGTTTTGAGGTTTCGCCGTACGCGATGGAGTTGCGCGCGGAGGAGTTGGACGTACTGTGCGCGGGGGAGCTTCGCCGTCGCGGCGAGGCGGACTCGGCGACGGTTGGCGGTTCGGTTTCGGACACGGTTGCGGGGTTGGAGGAGGTTCGGGTTCGGGGCGACTACGCGCATGCGGTGCACGGCGGCAGCATGTCGCGGATGAAGGGTTTTCGGACGTCGGTGCACGGCGGCCTGCGTCTGGAGGGTCACTCGCACACGACGCTGCTGGCGGGGGGGATGTCGGAGGCGTACCTTCGGGACCAGCTGGTGGTTTCTGGGATGAGCGACGACATGATCGGCGGCGCGGGCTGCCGGTACGCGACGCTGCAGGTGGCGGTTGCGGGTCTGATGCACGAGGATCAGCAGCTGGGCACGAGCGTGCACGACGGCGCGCTGGTGGAGCTGGCGCGCTGGACCTACGAGCGCGAGTTCATTCTGGGTCGGCACACGGCGAGTTCGGCGTCGTTCAGCGGTCAGATGTACACGACCCGGGCGTCGAGCCTGTGGAAGTTCTACAAGGTCTGCCGGGGTCTTCGCAACCGGGTTCGTGCGGCGGCGGCGGCGGAGGATTCGGGCGGGAACCAGTCGAACACGCCCGGCACGAGCGCGGCGGAGCAGGCGGCGGGGGCGACGGGCATGGCCGGCAACGCCGGTCGGGGCGCTCGCCGGATGGACGACGGCGGCGACGTGTACGACGCGGTGCGGGCGGCGGACGCCGCTGGCGACGCGACCGACGCGAGCCGCGCGGTGGACGGCGCGGACGGGGCGCAGGACGCGAGCCAGGCCAGCCGCGCCGCGCGCAACGCCGGCGACGCGGAGGACGTGGAGAACGCCCGCTCCACGGCGGACGTGGCGGAGGAGACGGCGAGCAACGCGCCGGAGCTGGAGCAGACGCGCGCGCACCACGGCTCGGAGGCGCTGGAGCAGCTGCGGGAGGCGGAGGACCAGCAGTCCCTTGCCGGCGTGGCCGAGCTGTTCGACGAGGACCTTTACGCGAGCCTCCGTGCCGATGCCCCGGCGGGCCCCGGCGTCGACGACGGCACGTCCTGGGTGTTCGCGCCCGACGGCAGCCTGGTGCCCGACGGCACCCAGGATCCCTTCGGGGGTCTGGTGCCCGACGAACATGGGGTGACGGCCGAATACTCGCAGGCGGGGCGGGAGACGGTCGTGGTGCAAAGCATGTATTCGCAAGCGGGCCGGCCCGACGGGCTCCACTACGCGGATATGGACGAGGTCGGGCTGGTGTCGTACCCGTCGAAGGCCCCCTCGACCGACCCGGAGGTCCAGTATGCGGAGCTGGCGCACGGCCGCAGCAACGGGGTCTACGACGAGTTGCCGGTCTCTGCGGCGAGCTTGGAGGAGTTCAACGCCACCCTCTCGCCCGCCGACGTCCCCCCTCCCTTGCCGCCGCCGAACCGCGGTTTCAAGGCGAAGGCGGATGCAGGCACAGGCGCTTTCAAGGCGGATACAGACGTTGGACCCCGGCTTGAGATGATGCTGCAGCAGACATCGGGCGGCACGGGCCTCGACCGGATGGCGCAGCTCGAGGATGCGCATCCATACTCGTTCGCCGCCCTGGACGACTCCGACAAGGCGCTGCTTGCATCCGCCCTCGACGAGATGGCCATGGGCAGGAGCGCCAGCGACCCGAGCCAGACGCCGAACGTCCAACGGGTGACGGATCTTGTCAATGAGAACGCCAGCAGTCCGTTTTACGACGCTATTGCGCCGTTTGACCCGCGGCAGCGGTACGATTTCCAGATGCGGGGCTACGATGCCGAGGAGATGAAGAGGTTCAACCAGCTGCGGCAGGACGCGCTCACCGAGACGGCCCGGATGAGACAGCAGCACCTCATGTCCGAGCAGGGCCAGGACAACGCCGCGATCGCGCAAAGGGTGGAGGAGATCCTGCAGTCCACGTGGAATCCGCACTCGACGACCTTTGACACTGCCGGTGACCCAAAGATGCATGCCCGGCAAGTGGCGCTCAATGACATGTGGGACGAACTGAGCGATGCCGACAAGGCAACGATCGTGCATGCCCAGTACGACGTCGAAGTCATCGGCAGGACGGGGCCGTTGGAGCATGATTCGCCCTACATCCAGAGGCTCGACGCGAGAATGCAGGAGTCGCCCGCCGTCAACGCCTACATAACGGAATTGGAGACCCAGAAGGCCGAGATCATAACGGAATTGGAGCTCCAGAAGGCCGACATCGAATACCAGGATAGGATGGCCTCGCTGCAGGCGCAGATAGACGCGGCGGATGCTGACGCGGCGGATAAGTGGGCGGCCGCGGGACTGCGGCCGCTGGAGGTTTCCCAGACGGACTCGGTCGGCCCGCTGCCGGGGACGAAAAAAACGGACGCGACCGACGCGACGGACATCGACGGCCTGCTGCAGCAGCAGGCGGTCTCCCAGACGGACTCGGTCGGCCCGCTGCCGGGGACGACGCCGGGGCGGGGCGGCGCGGACGAGTTCTCCCCGTACGCGAGCGTGGACATCCTGCGGACCGACGCGGCGCCGCTCGACGGCCTGCAGCAGCGGGCGCTCTCCGAGGCGGCCGCGCTGGACGACGCGTCGGGCTACGCCGCCGTGACCCAGGCGCAGCGCGGGGTCGGCGACGGGCTGTCGCTGTCCGGCGACGTCGACGACCTGGCGGCGGCGCTGGACGACGTGCCGCAGGCCGGCGACGGCCTCGCGCGGACGGACGCCGTGGACGTCGCGGACGTTCCCTCGGCGGCGCTGCGGGACGGGCAGCCGCCGGCGTTCGCGGACGCCCCGGCCAGCGCGACCGGCGAAAGCGAGTACATGACGATCGTCGACGCGAGGCCGCAGTGGCGCGCCTCGCCCGACACCGCGGCGGCGGACGTGTCGCCCTACGCCGAGGTCAGCCTGCCGAGCCAGGCTTCCGACGGCGCGAAGTCGACGTCGGATCGATCCCTGCAATACGCCACGGTGAACTTCCGGAGCGACAGCCCCGCCGGCTCGGAGTATTCGAGGATCGTGGACCCGGAAACCGCGTCCATCACTTCCGCAGACCTCTTTGCAGACTCCCCCTTGGGAAGGAACCTTCGGGGCGAGAGCCCCGGCGCATGGTCCGACGCGAGCGACCCGAGAAGAAGCCCGGCCGGGTGGTCCACGCCGCCGCCGAGCGAGCCGGCGCCGGCTCCGCCGGCTCCCGCCGGCGTCCCGGGCTGGCAGTTGAACGACGGGGAGAATGGGTACGCAAGTACGGTGATTATCCCCAGGGACGATTTCCTGAAGCAAAACGCTGGGAAGTCCGACGATTTCGAGCTCGTGTACAACGTGCCGCTCAAGGAGACCCTCGATCCAAACCCCACCGGCAACGGCATCTACCTCGACGCCGCGGCGGAACAGAGGAGGAAGGACGGGGCAAGAGGCAAGATGCTCCACGAGCACCTCAACGTCGGAAGGGACCAGCGCGAAGCCAATTGGTTCGGCATCCACGGGCCGAAGAAGGGCTTCATCGGGGACGACGGCGCCTCGGCGGCGCCGTCCCCGATGATGATGGGCTCCGATGTGCCGGCGCTCGACGGCGACGGCGTCGTTCAGCTGGACGCGTTTTCCTCGGAAAATTTCAACAACAACGCCACCTTGTATACGTTCGCGTCGCAGCCGGACGGACCGGACCTGTATGTCGGGGAGTTCCACAAGAGCGATTTCTATCTCGCGGACGACGACACCTGGAAGCTCAAGCCCGAGGCGAAAAGATGGGGGAGGTCGAAGTACGAAGGCGACGTCGTCGTGAAGCTGACGGGACATGAGGACCTGGATGCGGACGAGTTGGCCAGCATCTTGGACGGCGTGAAGGAGCGGCAGTCGGGGTCCGTGGAGCCCCACCAGCTGCCGGACGCCCCGCCCCCGGTTCCCGAATGGGCGGAGCATCCGAACTACAAGGACGTGGACGAGACCTTCGAGCCGTTCGGGAAGCTCCAGGGCCACGACGCCTCGGCGGAAGCGCCGAGCGAAGGGTCGCGTCAAAGTAGCAGGGCGCAGCTCGAGGAAATCAGGCAGCGCCTGCGAGCCAACGCGGAGGCGGGGCTCGTTACCGACCCGGAAGAGTTGCGGATCGCGTACTGGCCCGACGCGCCGCCCGACGCGACGGGCTTCGACGACGCGGCGTACATGAAGCACTGGCAGGAGCAGACGCAACACCACATCGATTTCCTCGGGGACAGCGACTACGCCACCGTCCAGGACGCGAGGCCGCGATACGACGCGAGCAGCGGCTACGCGGATCCCATCAACGTCGGCGCGCAGCCGCAAGGCTCGCGTCAAAGTAGCAGGGCGCAGCTCGAAGAAATTAGGCAGCACCTGCGAGCCGACGTGGAGAAGGGGCTCGTTACCGACCCGGACGCGGTGGCGATCGCATACGCGAACGACGCGCCGCCCGGCGCGACGGGCTTCGACGACGCGGCGTACATGAAGCACTGGCAGGAGCAGACGCAACACCACATCGATTTCCTCGGGGACAGCGACTACGCCACCGTCCAGGACGCGAGGCCGCGATACGACGCGAGCAGCGGCTACGCGGATCCCATCAACGTCGGCGCGCAGCCGCAGGGCTCGCCCCTTGGCGGCGGTGCGCCGGCGACGCCGGGCACGGTTTCGGTGGACGAGGCGGGATACGCGGACCCGGTGCGGCTGGTGGGCCCGCAGCAGCAGGCGCGGCAGCCGCGCTTCCCGCCGCCGGACACCGCCGCGCCGTCTCCGGTTTCGTTCGACGAGGGCACCAGCCCGTACGCGGTGACGGACCTGCAGTTCCGGGAACTGCCGCCCGCGCACCCCGAGGACATCGACCCGGAGCGCATGGACCGGCTCGGGATGGAGCCGGGCGACTTCGCGAGGAACGTCTCGCCGTACGCCGAAGTCGTCTTGCCGTCGAGCGCGTTTGAGGTCCCCGCCCCTCCGCCGCGGAATCAGACGTTCGTTCTTGCGAGCGGCGATGTCGATTTGGACGATCCCGAACAGGTTCAGCACGCCATCAAGA
>VXSY01000173.1 GCA_009837725.1 Gammaproteobacteria bacterium
CTTCGAGTACCCCCTGCCAACCCCAGCCCCCGTCACCCGCGGCCAACCGGCAGGCTCACGCGGGACCGGCGAAAAACTCATCCGCTACAAGGGCTGGACCTGGAGCGGCGGCAACCAACACGGCTTCACCTACCAGGCCCAAGCCGTCCACCGCTGCATGGCGGCGGGCTTGAGCGAAATGCCGCAATTCACCCGCGCCGAATCCCTCCGCGTGTGCGAAATCATCGACGAGATCAACCGTCAGTGCATGGAGAAGGGGTTTTAGAGCTGCTGGGGGTGGTTCGCCTCACGCAGGAAGGGCGAGACGCCTCCCTCCGAATGCCCGTCTCGTCAAACCCGTAGGGAAGGCGACAGACGCTCCCTCTGACGGGGTCGTCGAGACGGGCGACCGGTTTTGATTACCCCCGCATCGGGTTGATGGGCGCCCAAGAGTCCTTGGTGGCGAGGATGGCTTCGCCGACGTCTTCCACGTCCCACGGGCCTTCGGCTTCGTCCTTTGCGGCCACGGGTTGCATCTGCCAGGAGAGCAGGGAGACGCGGTTGCCGGTGACGAGCCAGGTGCGGCCGGTGACTTCCTTTGCCTCGTCGGTGCAGAGCCACACCACGGCGGGGGAGACCTTCTCCGGCGGCACGGCGGCCTTCGCCTGTTCCGGGAGGATGTCGTCGGTGAGTCGCGACAGTGCCGTCGGGGCGAGGATGTTCACGGTGATGCCGTAGCGGGCGCCTTCGAGGTACAGACAGCGGGCGAAACCGGCGATGCCGGCCTTGGCGGCGCCGTAATTGGTCTGGCCGAAGTTGCCAAGCAGGCCCGAGGTGGAGCTGGTGACGACGATGCGGCCGCCGTGGCCTTGCTCGAGCATCTGGTCGTAGGCCGCCTTGGCGGTGAGGTAGGTGCCGCGCAGGTGGACGTCGTTGACCACGTCCCACATGTCGTCGGTCATGTTCTTGAACGACTTGTCGCGCAGGATGCCGGCGTTGCAGATGCAGATGTCGAGCTTGCCGAAGTTGTCGACGGCAGCCTTCACCATGCCCAAGGCGTCATCCTTGTTGGAGACGGAGCCGTAGTCCGCCACGGCCTGACCGCCGGCGTCACGGATTTCCTGCGCCACCTGGTCTGCCATCGCCGAGCCTGAGCCGGTGCCGTCGCGGGCACCGCCGAGGTCGTTCACCACCACCGCGGCGCCTTCCTGCGCCAAGAGCAGGGCGTGTGTGCGCCCCAGGCCTCCGCCCGCGCCGGTAACCAGCGCGACCTTGCCGTCCAACATTCCCATGAGGTCCTCCGATAGAATCGATTTGCGCGCGTAAGGGCTACGCGGAAGGCGCGCATGATATAGCGGACACGCGGCGAAATGCGGCGCGGTTTTGGGGTATGAGCGCTTGGGAGGGTGATGTGGGCGACCTTTTTGACATGAGCGGCAAGGTTGCGCTCATCACCGGCGGCAGTCGCGGGCTTGGCCGTGCCATGGCGCTGGCGTTTGCCGAACGAGGCGCGGATATCGTCGTCACCAGCCGCAAGATCGACAACTGCGAAGCCGTGGCAGACGAGGTGCGGGCGCTGGGCCGGGAAGCGTTGGCACACGCTTGCCACGTCGGCCATTGGGATGAACTGGGCGCACTCGCCGAGGCAGCGTACGACCGCTTCGGCAAGGTGGATGTGCTCGTCAACAACGCCGGCATGTCGCCGCTCTATCCGAAGCTCTCCGCCGTGACGGAGGATCTGTTCGACAAGGTGGTGGGCGTCAACCTCAAGGGCCCATACCGACTCTCCGCCCTTGTCGGCGAACGCATGGCGGAAGGCGACGGCGGCGCCATCATCAACGTCAGCAGCACCGCGGCGGTTCACGCCACCCCCGATTCAGAGCCCTACGGTGCCGCCAAGGCCGGCATCAACTCCCTCACCCTCTCCCTGGCGCGCGGCTTCGGCCCGAAGGTGCGCGTCAACTGCATTCAGGCCGGACCGTTCCTTACCGACATCTCCAAGGCGTGGGACATGCCCTCCTTCGAACGCAACGCCAAGGCGAACATCGCCCTGCAGCGCGGCGGCGAACCGGAGGAGGTGGTGGGCGCGGCACTCTATCTCGCGAGCGACGCCGGCAGCTTCACCACCGGCACCATTATCCGAGTGGACGGAGGGTCTTTCTGACGGTGGTAGCGAAGTTGGGGGGCCGAGCGAGCGAGTTCCAAGCCGGCGGCGGCGAATCCGTGAAGATCGGTGCCACGAACCACAACAGCCAGAAATGCCTCGGACACAGGAAAAGGCCTGGCAATTTGCGGGGCCAGTTCGCATACAAAGTCGAGTGCCTATGCTGCGGCCATGTCTATGGTGCGAACGGATGCGACATGCACGAACGCAAGTGCCCCTATTGTCAGGGCGGCGAACCCGGCATTGACTTCTAGCAGTCTATCTCCGCAAGTGCATCGACAACCGCGTGGCTGAGGTCCTCGCCCGTGAGGCGTTCGTAGGTTTCGAGCCAGCCGGGGTTGGCGAGGTTGACTTCGAGCACGTAAGGCCACGCCATGTCGATGGCGGCGAAGCCAACGCCCTGGTGTAGGAGGCGGCCGGCCAGCTTCTGCGCAAGCGCCAACTCGTCGGGTTCGAGCGTTGCCGGCATTGGGGTCGCGCCGGCGTGAAGGTTGCCGCGATGGTCGCTTGGCGTCTTGCCGTAAGCGCCTATGACCTTGCCCCCGGCCAAGAGAACACGCCGTTCACCTCGTTCCATGGGGATGCGCCGCTGCAGCAGGGCGTAGCGACCGTCGCGAGTTAGGTGGCTGAGGATGGTGCCGAGGTTGGCGTCGCCGGCGCACAACAGGAACACATCCCTGCCGAAGCTCCCCGCCGGCGGCTTGCCGATCCATTCCCCGCCAGAATGCACCAAGGCCGCGAGCGTTGAAGGGTCGTTGGAGACGTGCGACTCCGGCTGCGGAATGTCGGGATGGTCGAGATAGAGCGAGACCTTGCCGTGCTGGCGGGTCAAGGCGGCGGGAATGTTGACGAACCGGCCCTCGGGAAGCGCACCGAGCATCTGCATCCGGTCCAAGTATGTGGCTGCGTTTCCAAAGCCGAGGATGAAGTAACGACTTTGGCCTTGGAGTACCACCCGTGTCCCATCCGAGCTTATGCCAGATAGTTGCCGCCCGCCCAAGGCCAGCGACTCATGCTCGATGCAGACAGTCTCCCAGCCGGCAACCGCGAACGCATGCGGCAGCCGGGTGCGGTTGTCGTTGGCGGAACGGCCGCTCAACGATGCGAAGAAGGCGATGCTGGGCATGGGGTGGCTGAGCCGGGGAGCGTGGCATCAGTGCCTTGTGGTCGTCACGCGTACAGCAGGCGCTCGCCCTTGGGCTGCGGTATCGCGTCTCCGAACTCCCGCGCTGTGTCGATCCAGAGGTCCATCGCCTCGTTGACGCTTTCAAGAGCGTCCGCCTGAGTGTCGCCGTGCGCCATGCACCCCGGCAGCTCCGGCACCTCCGCGATGAAGGCTGCATCCTCGTTGCTCCAATAGAGGATGATCTCGTACTTGTACATCACTCGTCGCCTCCAAGTTGGTACTTCAAAGCCACCCGTCGGACTTGCCGGACTTGGTACGGCTTGGCGTTCCCGTTGTCCCGTTGCAGGTTTACCCTTTCCTGAATGCCATCCTTTCGGTACATGTGATGGCTCCCGCGAATGCGCTCATCGAACTCGAGGTATCGCATCAGCGCACACAGATCGGCGAAACGGATGTTGGCGTCCGACCTGCCCGCAAGTATCGTGCGCAGGAGCCGTTCATGCCGATTCATGCCGCGTCACGCATCCGCCCAATCCGGCAAGTGTAGCGTGTTGGCGTGTGCGCCACGCGAAGGTGCTGGCGCGACGGTGTATGATCGAAAACATGCGTGATTACAGCCTGCTACCAGCCGAGGTTCCGGCCTTTGTGCCGGAAGTGCTCGATGGTGCACGGCGGGAGGAACTCAAGGAGCGGATTCGGGAACTCCTGCGCGAGCGCGGGGCCGCGTTGGTGGCGCATTACTACGTCGATGGCGATGTGCAGGATGTCGCCGAAGAGACGGGCGGTTGCGTGGCCGACTCGCTGGAGATGGCGCGATTTGGGCGGGATCACCCGGCTGACACGCTCATCGTTGCCGGCGTCCGTTTCATGGGCGAGACGGCGAAGATTCTCTCGCCGGAGAAGCGCGTGTTCATGCCGACGCTGAAGGCGGAGTGCTCGCTCGACATCGGCTGCCCGCCCGACGAGTTCCGAGCCTTTTGCGAAGAGAATCCCGACCGCACGGTGGTGGTCTATGCCAACACCTCGGTGGCGGTGAAGGCCATGTCGGATTGGGTGGTCACTTCCAGCGTGGGTCTCAAGATCGTCGAGCATCTCGCGACCCGCGGGGAGAAGATCCTGTGGGCGCCGGACAAGCATCTCGGTGCTTACATCGCCGCCAAGACCGGGGCCGATATGCTGCTGTGGAGCGGCGCCTGCGTCGTGCACGAGGAGTTCAAGTTTCAGGCGCTGCTCGACATGAAGGCGGTGTATCCAGACGCGGGCGTGCTGGTGCATCCAGAGTCGCCGGCGGCGGTGATCGACATTGCCGATTGCGTGGGCTCGACGAGCCAGATCATCCAAGCCTCGCAGGAGCTTCCGCACGAGACCTTCATCGTCGCCACCGACCGGGGCATCTTCCACAAGCTGCGCAAGTCGTCGCCCCAGAAGCGGTTCATCGAGGCGCCCACGGCTGGCGACGGCGCCACGTGTCGCAGTTGTGCCCATTGTCCGTGGATGGCGATGAACGAGTTGCAGGCGCTTGCTGACACACTCGAAACGCTCGACCCTAGCGACGGGAGGCCCCGCGCGCTCGCGCGCCCTGGCGGGCGCGTTGGAAGTTCCGCCGGCGCGGAACTTCTGGTTCGCCAAGCTGAAGGCTCCGCGTCGCGGAACGAGATTCTCGTGGACCGGGAGGTGGGCGAGCGCGCCTTGCGACCGCTCGAGCGGATGCTGAGCTTCCGCGCATGACCGTTGGCGGCGGGCGACTGCCGCGGGATGATCTTCTTCACATTCGCCGTGAACCCGGTTGCGCCGATCGCGCTTGTCAGGGGCGCCCGTTGTGGGTCTAGGCTTGGCGTGGGTGGACGGCGCCAGCGGCTTCGTCGGGCAGCACCTCACAGCGCATCTTCGTGCCGCGGGATGGGACGTGGAAGAGGCCAGCGTTCGAGCAGGACGGCCGGTCGCGGTGCCGCGAGGGGCCACGGTCTTCCACTTGGCAGGCCTCGCGCACGATGCCGGTGCCGATGGGCGGGCACTCATGCGTGCCAATCGCGATTTGACCTTGGCGGTGTACGAAGCTGCCGTCCAGGCCCAGGCGCGGGCCTTCGTCCATGTCAGCAGTGCGACGGTGTTGGGGGGAGGGCATGACGTTCCCGCCGACGAGCGTGCGCCGCGCAATCCCATCGGCGCCTACGCCGTCAGCAAGGCGGAGGCGGAGGTGTCCTTGCAGGAAGCGGCGGGCGGGGTTCCGGTTGCCATCGTGCGCCCGCCGCTCGTGTATGGCGCTGGCGTCAAGGCCAACTTCCTGCGTCTTCTCGGCTGGATCGCGCGGCGGCGTCCGGTGCCGGTCGTGGCCAATGCGGGTCGGCGGAGCTTGATCTCGGTGGCGAATCTGACCCACGCACTAGACGCCATCGCGCGGGCAACGCCGACGCAGGAGCCGTGCAGAATCTGGCATGTGCGAGATGGTGAGGATGTGGCCTTTGACGAACTTTGCCGGCGGCTTGGCGATGTACTTGGTGCTCCGGCGCGCACCTGGCGCGTGCCGCAGCCCCTTGCAACCCTGGGCTTGGGGCTTGTGCGAGAGGGCGGCGGCTCGAACCCGTTCGAAGCCTTGCGCCTCGATGACACATCGCTGCGATGCGAACTTGACTGGCGGCCCCTAGAGTCGTTCGGCAAGGGGCTTGGCGAAGTGGCGCGCTGGTTCCGCACAATCGAAACCGGCCCATGATTGGCGAGGGCCCCGGAAGGGCGTCGTTTGCGCTCCATCGCAAGCGTGACTTTTGGAGGGAAGGCATTCTGCCTTCCCTAGCGCCGATAGGCGCTTCTGTGCGTGGACGATCAGCGCGCGCCTGCGGCGCGCTAGGGAAGCTCTGAACTGGCGTTGCGAATCGCCGGTGTTGGGTTGTCGA